>NZ_CP034864.1:271281-473171 GCF_005080885.1 Buchnera aphidicola (Macrosiphoniella sanborni)
GAACACAATGAACACAATGAACTAATTCATATACTACGAAAACATTTAAAGACATCTAAAGAAGAAATAATCAAACAAAAAATTAAGAGTGAAAAAGAAATAATAGCTTGCTATGAAAGACTTAATAAAGATATAGAAAAATTTAGAAAATTTTCTCTAGAAAGAATTCTTAAAGATTTTCTTCCTATTATTGATAATATTGAACGCGCATTGGATCTAATAGAAAAAAGTCAATCGAAAGAACATTTTTTAGAAGTGATAAATAAATTACAATTTATTAATGATATATTAAAAAAATGTTTTATGATATTTAATATTAAAAAAATAGATAATGTCAATGTATTATTTGATCCATCTATACATCAAGCCATGTCTGTTGATTACACTGAAGAAATAGAATCAAATAAAATTATTAAAGTTATGCAACCTGGTTATATTCTACATGATTCTCGTTTATTACGTCCTGCTATGGTTATAGTATCTAAAAAAAAAATATAGAAATTGATATATTTTAGATTTAATAATGTTATTAGATTTCTTATTGATTATTAAATCTAAAAAAGTTATAAAATATTTTTTTTATCTTTTTTCTTAGAGATAAAAAATTAAATATCTATGTCTTTTAGTTCTATTTTTATGTTATCTGTTAATATGAATTTATTAATTTATTCAATTTTCTACATTTATTATTATGCAATGTATAATAATATCATTGAGAGATTGCATCTATTACATTAAGATAAAAGAATATTAAACTCTTATTTTAAATATAAGCTTTACTTTATAGATAACATTAAATATTTAATAAATTATATATAATATCTAAATAATAAACATATTAATAATATATTTGAAATAATTGCAATGTTGGAACTCATTCACTTATGTTACATAAAGCAAAAAAATGTAAGAAAAGATCTATAATTATACTGAATAAAAAAGTATATCATAATTATTTTATTGAAAAAATATTTCAATCTGGTCTTAGATTAGAAGGTTGGGAAGTCAAATCTATTAGGGCGGGAAAAATAAATATTTCAGAAAGTTATATAATAAGTCATCTGAATGAAATGTATCTATGTAACGCTTTAATACAACCTTTACATATGTCTTCGAATCATATTTTTTGCAATCCTACAAGAAAAAGAAAATTATTATTACATAGAAATGAAATTGATTTTTTATCTATTCAAAAAAAAAACAAAGGATACACAATCGTATCATTATCTATGTTTTGGAAAAAATCTTGGTGTAAATTAGAATTTGGATTAGCAAAAGGTAAAAGTCTACAAGACAAAAGAATGGATACCAAAAAAAAGGAATGGGAGAAAGAGAAATTAAAAATAATAAAAAAAATTTCATTATGAATGAAAAAAATATTATCCAAGATCAACAAGACATTCGTTGGATGAAAGTAGCTTTAAAATATGCATATTATGCTAAAAGCAAAGGTGAAATTCCTATCGGTTCAATAATAGTACTTAAAGAACGTATTATAGGAATTGGTTGGAATAGTTCTGTGACTAAACATGATCCAACTGCTCATGCAGAAATTATGGCATTACGTCATGCTGGCAAAACAATAAAAAATTATCGCCTAGTAAACAGTACATTATATGTAACTTTAGAACCGTGTATTATGTGTTGTGGAGCAATTATACATAGCCGTATTAAACGTTTAGTATTTGGTACAAATTGTATTAAAGATAATCAAGAATATTCTTTGAAAAAAATTTTTATCCATTTAGGAAGTAATTATACAATAGATATAAAAAATAATATTATGAAAAATAAATGCTCAAAAATTTTAATTAATTTTTTTCAAAATAAAAGAAAAAAAAATATTATTAAATAATTCTATATCATTAATTATATCTTAAGCTTCTAATATAACTAAGGCATAAGCATATTTTTTTTGATCTGATATACTGACGTGTACAAATTTACATTTTAATTCTTGAGATCTTTTAAAAGCATTTTTTAAAAAACGTAATTGTGGTTTTCCTAACAAATCATGATAAAATTCTAATTCATTAAATTGAATACCATTATTAATACCTGTTCCTAATGCTTTACATGCAGCTTCTTTAGCTGAGAATTTTTTTGCAAGAAAATTCAATTTATTTTTTGTTTCAATATAATGATTCCATTCTTGTATAGATAAAATTCTTTTAGCAAAATGGTTTTTATATTGAAATAATATTTTTTGAATACGTGATATTTCAACTAAATCAGTTCCTATTCCAATAATAGACATAATTTTAATAAACCTTTTAAAATATTGTTTTTAAAATTAGTTAAATTATTTGATTTTTAACTAATTTTAAAAAAATAATTATTTTAACATATATTTTTATGTTTTATTTTACCCATAAAAAAAGATGAATTTTATTATGAAATTCTTGCTCTATTTTTTTTCTTGAAATTATGCTAATTTTTTTTATTTTTTTTCCTTGATAACCAATAACAATTTTTTTATGTCTTATATTTTTTACTTGTATTATAGCAGTAATATGCATTTCTTCTGTCTTATTTTTTTTACAAGATTCAATTATAACTTTTATTTCGTTAGGTAATTCGTCTCCTAAAAATAATATTAATTGTTCTCGAATTATTTCGGAAATAGTAAAAAATTCAGAATTAGTTGTAAAATAAGATGCAGGGTATATATGTTTTTTTTTAGGTAAATAATTTTTAATAATATTATTTAAAAAATTTAAACTTTTTATTTTTTTTACAGAAAGAGGAATAATATCTATAACATTTCTTTGATTTTTTAGAAAATCTATAAAAGGTAACAAAATTATTTTTTTGTTAATTTTATCAATTTTATTAATTATAATAATAATTGGTATGTTATTTTTTTTTATTTTATCAAAAATTATTTGATAATCTTCCATCCAAAAAATTTTATCAATAATAAATAGTATTAATGAAGAAAGTTTTACTATTTTATAAGATTCTTTTTGTTCATATATAATGTTTTTCTTTTGTGTATCTAATATAACACCAGGTGTATCTACATAAATTAATTGATAAGAATTTTGAGTTATAATACCAATAATATTATTTTGTGTTGTATATTTTTTTTTAGATGAAATAGAAATTTTTTTACCAATGATTTTGTTAAGAAATGTAGATTTTCCAACATTCACTTTACCAATGATAGTTATATATCCACAGTAAGTTTTTTGTGTTTTCACTCGACACCTAATTGAATTAATGCTTTTTGTGCTGCATCTTGTTCTGCTTTTCTTCTACTGGAACCAGTACCAATTAAACATTCTGCAAGCATGCTAATTTTACAATGAATAGTAAATAATTGATTATGTGCTTCACCGTATACTTCTACAATAAAATAAGTAGGTAAAGCTAAATGTTTTGACTGTAAATATTCTTGTAATCGTGTTTTAGGATCTTTTTGTTTCTCTCCAGGACTAATTTTTTCTAAACGTTTTTCATACCATTTTAATATTAATTCTTCTACTGTTTTAATGTTACTATCTAAATAAATACTTCCTATTAACGCTTCTACAGTATTTGCTAAAATAGATTCACGACGGAAACCTCCACTTTTTAGCTCTCCTTGTCCCAATTTTAAATATTCTCCTAAATCAAATTCATAAGCAATTTCTGCTAATGTGTTACCCCGAACTAAAGTCGCTCTCATACGACTCATATCACCTTCATTAATATATGGAAAATGTTGATATAAAGCATTAGCAATAACAAAACTGAGAATTGAATCACCTAAAAATTCTAATCGTTCATTATGTTTACTACTGGCACTGCGATGTGTTAATGCTTGTTTCAAAAGATCTTTATGAGTAAAAGTATATCCTAATACTTTTTGTATTTTTTTTGTTACAATATGATTCATGTTATACCGATTTAAAAAATATTTTGATGAATTATTTATATAACAGAAAAAAAGATTTAATATATATTTATTATATACATATACGCAAAAATATAAATATTATATGATTTTTTAATATATATTTCCAATTCTGTTTATACGTATACCAGTCGGCCATTCATTTTCGTTCTTATCAAAACTCATCCATATTTTAATAGCTTTTCCCACTAAATTTTCTTCAGGTACAAACCCCCAATAACGACTATCTAAACTATTATCACGATTATCTCCCATCATAAAATATTTATTTTTAGGGACAATCCAAGTTAATTTAGGCATATTTTTTTGATGAAAATAATTCTGTTTTGAATTCTTTATATTATTTAATAACAGTATATTATATTTCATAGTATTAGTATTTTCTTCAACAATATCATAATATAATAAATCATATGTTTTTTTCGATTTTATTGAATTATTATTTTTATCTAAAAAATATATTTTTTGAAAAAAATTACTTAATTGAGGTTTTGAATAATGAAAAACTAATTCTTCTTTGCAATTTTTTTGATTAATATAATTTGTACATATATGTATATGTTTTTTTTGAGTATCATATGTAATTTTATCTCCAGGTAATCCTATTACACGTTTAATATAATTTGTATTATAATCATATGGATGTCTAAAAACTACAATATCACCGCGTTGAGGATGACCAATATTAATTAAAGTTTTATGTGTAATAGGTTCTTTTACACCGTATGTAAATTTTTCTACTAAAATAAAATCACCTATTAAAAGAGTAGGCATCATAGAACCTGATGGGATATGAAAAGGTTCATAAATAAATGAGCGTATGATAAATATAGTTAAAAAAATTGGGAAAAATGATGCTAATGATTCAAAAAAATATCTTTTATCACTTGCTTTTAATTGATGTTCATTCTTATTTTTTTTTTTATTTAAACAATAATATTGAAGATTTTTAATACAATAATAAATCCAAAAAATACCTGTTATAAGTGTACTTGTTAGGAAAAAAAGAGTTACTATATATGCCATTTTTGATTGCCTTATATTAATTTTTATTAGTATTTAAAATTTTAAAAAATATTGTTTTAGGTACATTGATATTTCCTATTTTTTTCATTCTTTTTTTGCCTTCTTTTTGTTTTTTTAATAATTTTTTCTTTCTACTTATATCTCCTCCATAACATTTTGCTAATACATTTTTTCTTAGCTGTTTAATTGTTGAACGTGCTACAATAGTATTATTTATCATTGCTTGAATAGAAATATCAAATTGGTGTCGAGGTATTAAATTTTTGATTTGCTCTACGATTTCACGAGCACGATATTGCGCATTTTTATAATATGATATCATTGTTAATGCATCTATCTTTTCTGAATTAATTAAGATGTCTATTCTTACCATTTTTTCAGATTTAAAACATTTAAAATCATATTCTAGAGAAGCATAACCGCTAGATACAGATTTTAATTCATCAAAAAAATTTAGTACTACTTCATTCATAGGAATGTCGTATTTTAATAAAACTTGATGTTGATGATAAATCATATTTGTTTGAGTCCCTCGTTTTTTTATACATAATTTTATTACTGCTCCAAGAAATTGAGGTGGTAGTAAAATATTACATTCAACGATAGGTTCTTGAATTTCTTTTATATTATTTACATTAGGAAAGCGTGAAGGACTATCTAGATAAAGAATTTTTCCATTAGTTAATGTTATTTTATAAATAACTGTAGGTGCTGTTGAAATTAAATCAATAGAATATTCTCGTTCTAAACGAGCTTGAATTATTTCCATATGTAATAAACCTAAAAACCCACATCTGAATCCAAAACCAAGTGCAGAAGAGTTTTCTGGTTCATAAAATAGTGATGAATCATTCAAACTAAGTTTTCCTAATGAATCTCTAAAAGTTTCATATTGATCTGATGTGACGGGGAATAAACCAGCATATATTTGAGGTTTAATTTTTTTAAATCCTTGTAACATATTTTTTGCTGGATTATGAGCTTTGGTTAATGTGTCGCCAACAGGAGCAGCAATGATATTTTTTATACCACAAATAATCCATCCTACTTCACCGCATCTTAATTCTAATTTATTGACTTTTTTTGGTGTAAAAATTCCTAATTGTTCTACAAAGTAATTTTTTCCTGTACTCATAACTTGAATTTTATCTTTATGGAATAAAGTTCCATTTTTAATTCTTATTAAAGAAACAACACCTAAATAATTGTCAAACCATGAATCAATAATTAACGCTTGAAGAGGTGCTTCTATTAAACCTTTAGGTGAAGGAATATAAGTAATAATTTGTTCTATAAGTTCTTTAATACCTTGTCCTGTTTTAGATGAACATCTAATCGCATTTAAAGCAGGTATTCCTATAATATCTTCTATTTCTTTAGATACTTTATCTGCATTTGCATTAGGTAGATCTATTTTATTTAATACAGGAAGAATTTCTAGATTCATATCCAATGCAGTATAACAATTTGCTAATGTCTGTGCTTCTACTCCTTGAGTTGCATCTACAACTAGAAGCGCGCCTTCACAAGCTGATAATGATCGAGAAACTTCATAAGAAAAATCAACATGACCTGGAGTATCAATAAAATTGAGATGAAACACTTCACCTGATTTATTTTGATAATTAATCATAACACTACGTGCTTTAATAGTGATACCTCTTTCTCTTTCTAATTCCATTGAATCTAAAACTTGATTAGACATTTCTCTTTGAGAAAGTCCACCACATATTTGTATTAATCTATCTGATAAAGTTGATTTTCCATGATCAATATGGGCTATGATAGAAAAATTTCTTATATTTTTCATACTTTTATACTGTAATATATTTTTTATATATTTTAACATGCAGTAAAAATATTTTTTATTATTTTTTAAAAAAATATAATGTTTTTTACAAGATAATGTATTGTAGAAAAAAAATACAATATACAATATAAAAAATTTTTAATAATATAAAAAATAAACTAATATATAAAATATGAAAATAAAAAATGCTAAAAAAGTAATTGTGGCTATGTCTGGAGGTGTAGATTCATCTGTTGCAGCATGGATGTTAAAAAAGAAAAATTATAAAGTAGAAGGTTTATTTATGAAAAATTGGGAAGAAGATGATCAACAAGGATATTGCAATTCTACTCAAGATTTATTTGATGCAGAAATGGTATGTAAAAAACTAAACATATATCTTCACAAAATAAATTTTTCTTTAGAATATTGGGAATATGTTTTTAAAAAATTTTTAGATAAATATAAAAAAGGAATCACACCAAATCCTGATATACTATGTAATAAAGAAATTAAATTTAATATATTTTTTAAATATGCTATTAAAGTATTAAAAGCAGATTATATTGCTACAGGTCATTATGCTCGTATCACAAAATATGATGGAAAATATGTTTTATTAAAAGCTATTGATAGAAATAAAGATCAAAGTTATTTTTTATATACTTTGAATTCTATTCAACTTAAAAAAATTTTATTTCCTATTGGGCATTGGAATAAAAATATAATAAGAAATTTTGCTAAAAAAATAAATATGCGAATTTCGAAAAAAAAAGATTCTACTGGAATATGTTTTATTGGACCTAAGAAATTTAAAAATTTCTTAAATCTTTATCTTGAAGAAAAAAGAGGTGATATAGTAACAGTATCTGGGGAAATTCTTGGTCAACATAATGGAATTTTTTATTATACTTTAGGTCAAAGAAAAGGTTTAGGTATTGGTGGGATAAAAGAAAAATATAACTTACCCTGGTATGTTGTAGAAAAAAATATTCAAGAAAATAAATTAATTGTTGCTCAAGGATCTAGTAATATATATCTTATGTCTATAGGCTTGATTGCAAAAAATATACATTGGATTAAAAAAAATGATTTATCTTTTCCCTTATCTTGTACAGCAAAAACAAGATATCGACAAAAAGATATTGCGTGTAACATTGAATATGAAAAAAATAAACGTTTAAAAGTATTATTTGATTCACCTGTTATTGCAGTTACACCAGGACAATCAGTAGTATTTTATTTATCAGAAGTATGTATAGGTGGGGGGATTATTGAATCTCGATTGCCATTATCGGAATTATGATTTTTTCGAATACGAGGATTTTTATAATTAAAAATATATATTCTATTACTTTATCGTTAGCAGGTATATGTCAATCAGCTCATTTAATTCAGACGTTAGCTTATTCTGGAATATGTAATCAAAATGCGTTCAATACATGTTTAATTAGTATTTTAAAAATTAATACTAATTCAGTAATTGAAATATATGGAAATCATGAAAAAAATTTGAGGATAGGATTAAAAACATTAATATCTTTTTTAACTTTTTCTAATTTTTCTCATTCATATATTGAATTTATTACGTATATTTTTAAAATGATTACTATTCAAAAGAAAATAAAAAAAAATCATATAGCAACATCTTCTTTAAGAAAGAATATATTATTAATATCTAATCAATATAATATTCATTCTGATATTAATATCATTACTGATCAAATAGCAGAATTATATATTAAAATTATTAGTTCTTTAGGTTCTCGTATTTTAATAAAAGGCTTAAAAAACTTTTTAAAAAATTTACATATACAAAAAAAAATTAGATGTTTACTATTTTCAGGCATTCGTGCAATCGTTTTATGGAATCAATATTATGGAAATCAACTTCAATTAATCTATTTTAGAAAAATTCTTATTAAAAAAGCAAAAAAAATATTATTTAAATTAAATACTACTACTTGAATATAATTATAAAATATAAGATATGAGATATGAAATTAACTTCTTTAACAGCTATCTCTCCTATTGACGGCCGATATGCTAATAAAACTATATTATTAAGAAATATTTTTAGTGAATTTAGTTTTTTAAGATATCGTCTCAAAATTGAAATTCAATGGCTAAAAAAAATTATTAGTATATCTGAATTATTACATAATAAAAAGATTTTATCTAAAGATGTATTATATCTTGATGATATCTTTGAAAAATTTAATGAAAAAGATGCAATTGCTATTAAAAATATAGAAAAAAAAACAAAGCACGATATTAAAGCTTTAGAATATTTTTTAAAAAATAAAATATCTCAATCTAAAAATCTTATGTCTATTTCTGAGTTGGTTCATTTTGGATGCACTTCAGAAGATATTAATAATTTAGCATATGCATTAATGCTGAAAGATGCTCGTGATATAATTATTCTGCCATTATGGAAAAGAATTTTAAATATCTTAAAAAAAATGACTTTTAAATATCAAAATTCTTCTTTACTATCTTTAACTCATGGGCAACCAGCAACTCCATCAACTATGGGAAAAGAAATTGCAAATTTTTACTATCGTATGAAGCGTCAATATTTGAGAATGAATAATATAGAAATATTAGGAAAAATGAACGGAAGTACAGGTAATTATAATGCTCATTTAGCTGCTTATCCGAATATTAATTGGTATAAAATTACTGGAGATTTTGTAAATTCTTTGGGTGTTACTTGGAATCCGTATACTACTCAAATTGAACCACATGATTATATTGCAGAGCTTTTTTCCTGTATTACTCTTTTTAATACAATATTAATTGACTTTAATCGTGATATATGGGGCTATATTTCTTTGAATTATTTTCATCAAAAATGTGTTGATGATGAGATAGGTTCTTCAATTATGCCACATAAAATTAATCCAATTGATTTTGAAAATTCTGAAGGAAATTTAGGGTTATCAAATGCTTTAATGAATCATATGATTAATAAATTACCTATTTCTAGATGGCAACGTGATTTAAGTGATTCTACAGTATTACGTAATATAGGTGTAGCTATTTCTTACTCAATAATTGCATATCATTCTGTATTATTAGGTATTTCAAAATTAGAAATTAATGAAAAAAAATTATTACACACTTTAGATCAAAATTGGTCGATTTTATCTGAACCAATTCAAACTGTTATGCGTCGTTATGGGATTAAAAATGCCTATGAAAAATTAAAAAATATTACACGAGGAAAAGAAATTAATAAAAATATTATACATGCATTTATTTCTAGCTTAAACATTCCAGAAAAAGAAAAAGAACGTTTAAAAAATATAACTCCTAGTAATTATATTGGTTATTCTAGCCAAATAATTAATAAAATAAAATAATATTTAATTATTTTTAAAATGTGATACAAAATAATTATTGCATTATTTTTAAAACTTAAAATATAAAAATTATTTATTCTAAATTTTCTCGCTAGCCTGATGATAATAATCAATCTAAAGTCTATGAAATTAATATAAATTTAGTCTATATTAGAAAAATAAGAAGTGCATTTTTCATAAGAAAAAAAATTAAAATTTTATTGAAAAATTGTATAATTTCAAAAAAAATATTAGTATAAGATTATTTTTTTTAAATTTAATACTATTAACAATTAAGATATAATAATTAAATGTTTTATAAACTTATTATATCTTTATGAAATACAAAAATTTTTTTAGAATATATTTAAAAAATACTCTATAAATAATAACAAATAATAAATAGTACTAACAGATTAGCATAATGAAAACATTTAAGATTATTATTATATATAAAAAATATATAAAAAATATCGAGAAATTCAATTACTAATTTATTTTAAAAAGGTTATAATAATTTTATAAACGTAAAAAAAAATTAAACATAATAATTTATATTAATTATCATATTTATCATTGAGATTTATCATATGAGTTTTCTAAAGGGAAAAAAAATTTTAATCACAGGAGTGTCAAGTAGTAGATCGATTGCTTTTGGTATTGCCAAATCGTTATACTATCAACAAGCTGAATTAGGCTTTGTATGCCAAAATAAAAAAATAAAAAATAAAATAAAAGATTTAGCAAATTCTGTAAAATCTCGTGTTATATTGTCTTGCGATGTTTCTAAAGATCAAGAAATTAAGTCATTATTTATAAACTTAAGAAAAACATGGAAAAAGTTTGATGGTTTAGTTCATTCTATTGCTTATTGTCCTAAAGAACATTTAAATGGAGATTTTATTACTAACACTACACGACAAGGATTTAATATCGCACATGAAATTAGTTCTTTTAGTTTTATTGCTTTAGTAAAAGAATGTAAAAATATGTTAAATAATTTTTCTTCTTTATTAACTCTATCTTATTTAGGTGCACAACGTGTAATACAAAATTATAATGTAATGGGTTTGTCAAAAGCTTCATTGGAAGCTAGTGTTCGTTATATGGCATATTCATTAGGAAAAAAAAATATCCGAGTTAATGCGATTTCATCAGGTCCCATTAAAACGATTTCTTCTCATAAAATCAAAGATTTTAACAAAATAAAAAATTTTTCTTATTCTTCTGCGTGTATAAAACAACCTATTACCATTGAAAATATAGGAAATGTAGCATCTTTTTTATTGTCTAATTTGTCTTTTGGTATTACTGGATCAGTTATTTATGTGGATAATGGTTTTAATATAAACAGTATGTATATAGAAAATATATTATAAAATTATTTCTAATTTATTATTAAAATAAGTTATTATAAATTATTTAAAATTTAAAAAAATAATTGTTAAGTCTATTTAACACAAAAATAATAAATTTAAATATACTTTTAAATTTATAAAATTATTCATTTTTTAACGTGACAATTAGGTTGTATTATTATGTTTCAAAATAATCCATTACTCACAAAATTAAAAAAAAATCTACATGCTAAAATACCAAGAGTTGAAGGTATTGTAAAAAGTCATGAAAGAGGATTTGGATTTTTAGAAGTAGATGCACAAAAAAGTTATTTTATACCTCCTAAAAATATGAAAAAAGTAATGCATGGTGATAAAATTATTGCATTATTAAAAATAGAAAAAGATAGAGAAATAGTTGAACCAGAAAAGTTAATTGAAGCCTTTTTAAATAGATTTGTGGGAAAAATAGAAAAAAAAGAAAATAGATTATTTATAACACCAGATCATCCATTTTTAAAAGAGCGTATCATATGTCAACCTAATCAAAATTGTATGAATATTTTTGAACATGGAGATTGGGCAATAGCTAAATTAATACGACACAAGTTAAAAGGAGATCATATTTTTTATGCTGAACTACATGAAAAAATTACAAAAGAAGATGATCCATTTACACCCTGGTGGGTAACATTAGCAAGACATCAAATTGATAGAACAGAACCATTAGCAGAAGAAAATGATCTTATATTAAAAGACAATTATCCTAGAAAAGATTTAACAAATTTAGATTTTATTACTATAGATAATATTAATACAAAAGATATTGATGATGCATTGTTTGTAAATGAAATGCCTAATGGTAAAATCAGTTTAATTATAGCTATTGCTGATCCAACAGCATATATTAAAAATGGTAGTAAATTAGATAGTATTGCATCACAAAGAGGTTTTACAAATTATTTGCCTGGATTTAACATCCCTATGTTACCCCGTAATTTATCAGAAGATATATGTTCATTAAATCCTAATAAACGTCGTCCTGTTTTAGCATGTCATGTTATCATTTTAAAAGATGGTAGTATTTCTAATAAAATTCATTTTTTTTTAGCATGGATTAAATCTAAATCAAAATTATCTTATGATCATGTTTCAGATTGGATTGAAAAATTAGGCAGATGGGTTCCACCAATGCCATCTATTCAAAAACAAATATTAACTTTACATCGTTTGTGTTTATTGCGTATTAAATGGCGAAAAATAAATGCAGTAGTATTTAAAGATACTTTAGAATATCGTTTTCATTTCTCTGAATATGGACATGTTATAGATGTTTCAGTAGAAAAAAGACGAATTGCTCATAAAATAATAGAAGAATGTATGATAATTGCTAATATCTCTGCAGCACGTTTTTTATCTAAAAATCTTGGTTTTGGTATATATAATACACATAGCGGTTTTGATATTGTAAATGCTGAAAATGTGGTGTCTTTTTTAAAAAATTACAATTTAAATTTTAATGCACAAGAAATAACTACTCTTAAAGGTTTTTGCAATCTTAGAAGAGTTTTAAATATTATATCAAATAATTATATTGATAGTCGAATTCGCCGTTTTCAATCTTTTGGAGATTTAAGTATTATCCCTGGTCCTCATTTTGCACTTGGTTTTTTAGAATATGCAACTTGGACTTCTCCTATTCGAAAATATAGTGATATGATTAATCATCGTTTATTAAAATCTATTATTCAAAAAGAAAAAGCAATCAAACCTGATGAAGAAATAAAATTCAAAATAAGTGAACAAAGACGTCGTAATCGTATCGCAGAGAGAGACATTTCAGATTGGCTTTATGCTATATTATTAAAACAAAAAAAATATCATAATAAAAAATTTTATGCTGAAATAACTGATATTTCTAGACATGGTATAAGAGCACGATTAATAGAAAATGGTGCGTATGTTTTTATTCCTGGAATGTTTGTTCATGAAATTAGAGAAGAATTAAATTTTAATCAAGAAGTTGGAAAAGTCTTTATTAATGATATTATGCATTATCAAATATCTGATATAATTCAAGTGATATTATTAGACATTCGTTTAGAAACACGAAGTATCATTGCTAAAATTGAACGTTAAAGTTTAAAATAATTTTTTTATATTATCATTTATAAAAATATTTTATA
The DNA here is from genome assembly GCF_005080885.1 of Buchnera aphidicola (Macrosiphoniella sanborni). Classification (NCBI taxonomy): domain Bacteria; kingdom Pseudomonadati; phylum Pseudomonadota; class Gammaproteobacteria; order Enterobacterales; family Erwiniaceae; genus Buchnera; species Buchnera aphidicola. The sequence continues at coordinate 284,865 of NZ_CP034864.1, forward strand.
TAAATTGGGAAAATAATATGAGTATTTCAATCTTTGATTTATCTATATATATAAAATTTTTTGTAGGTTTATGTGCTTTAGTGAATCCAATCGGAATGATCCCTATCTTTACAGCTATGACGAATCATCAATCTTTTTTAGAAAGAAAAAAGACTAACTTAATAGCAAATTTTTCAGCATCATTAATTTTACTTATATCATTATTTTTTGGTAGCAATATTTTAAATATTTTTGGCATATCTATTAATTCTTTTCGTATAGCAGGTGGTATACTCATTATTAGTATAGCTTTTTCTATGATTAATGGTCAATTTATAAATCAAATCAAAACAATCAAAGATAAAAAAGAAGAAAATAAATTAGACAGTATCAGTGTTATTCCATTAGCAATGCCTTTAATTGCAGGTCCTGGGGCAATAAGTTCGACTATTGTTTGGAGTACATATTATCCAAATTGGATTAATTTATTTGGATGTACTTTAGTTATTGTATTTTTTTCATTTATATGTTGGTTATGTTTTGAAGCTGCTCCATGTGTAGTGCACATTGTAGGAAAAACAGGAATTAATATTATTACTCGTATTATGGGTTTATTATTAATGTCTCTTGGAATAGAATTCATTAATATTGGAGCAAGTTCTATTTTTCCTGGATTATTACATTAATAAAATTTAGATGTTTTTGGAAAATCTTGTGCAACAAAAAATTATATTCTTTCAAAATTTAGGTATTCAAAATTATTTAGATATTCTTAAAAGAATGAATAATTTTACAATATCACGTAATTTATATACCTTTGATGAAATTTGGTTTGTTGAACATTATCCTATTTTTACTCAAGGATTATCAAATAAAAAAGATAATATACTTTTTTTTAGTAAAATTCCTATAGTTAATTCTGATAGAGGAGGAAAAATCACATATCATGGACCTGGACAACAAATATTATATGTCTTAATTGACTTAAGACGTCGTAAAATAAGTGTACGTGAATTGATTGATATGTTACAAAAAATAGTAATAGAAACTCTAAATTATTTTTCTATTTCTGCATGTACTAATAAAAAAATGCCAGGTGTGTATGTAAACGAAAAAAAAATATGTTCTCTAGGATTAAGAATAAAAAAAGGATCAACCTTACATGGTTTAGCACTAAATGTTAATATGAATTTAACACCATTTAATTATATTAATCCTTGCGGAGAACCTGAGATGAAAATGACGCAAGTACAAGAGTTTAATAAAGAAGTTAAAATGATAGATATAAGAAATATATTAATTAAAAAATTAACTGAATATTTACAGGTTGTTATATTAAAAAAAAAATATGAAACTAAAATTATTCATTATTTTACAAAATAAAATAATGATGTTTGACATTTTTATTATGATATTTTTAACATAAAAAATCTTATATATATTTAATAGTTAATAAAAAAAATTATTTTTATAACAAATAAGTATATTTTCCCCATTTTAAAAATGAAAAAATAAATATTATTAATATGAATAAAAATTATAAAATAATAAAAAAAATAAAAAAACCAAATTGGATTAAGATTAAAATACCGATTAATACAGAACGCATATATCATATAAAAAGTACTTTACGGAAAAATAATTTATATTCAGTTTGTGAAGAAGCACAATGTCCAAATTTATCAGAATGTTTTAATAATGGTACAGCAACATTTATGATTCTTGGATCAATATGTACTAGAAATTGTCCTTTTTGTGCAGTACAACACGGTATACCTAATTCTGTAAATATAGAAGAGCCTAAAAAATTATCTAGTGCTATTTTTGATATGAAAATTAATTATGTAGTTATTACATCAGTTGTACGTGATGATTTATATGATGGTGGGGCTCAACATTTTGTTGATTGTATTAGATCAATTCGGGATAAAAATACTGTAAAAATTGAAATATTAGTACCTGATTTTCGTGGAAGAATTAAGTTAATTTTAAATATTTTTCATAAAGGATTACCAGATGTTTTTAATCATAATATCGAAAATGTACCTCGTATATATAAAAAAATTCGTCCCGGAGCAAATTATAAAAAATCTCTATTATTATTAGAATCATTTAAAAATACATATTCTCATATACCAACAAAATCAGGATTTATGTTAGGTTTAGGTGAAAAAGATTCCGAAATTACTCAAGTTATGAAAGATCTTCATTCTAGTGGCGTTGAATTATTAACAGTAGGTCAATATCTTCAACCAAGTGTGAATCATCTACCAGTACAACGTTATATATCACCTCTCGAATTTGAAAATATTAAAAATGAAGCTTTATCTATTGGTTTTTCTAATGCTTTTTGTGGTCCTTTTGTTCGTTCATCTTATCATGCTAGTTTTCAATCACCTATATCGATTAAGAAATTATGATATTAATTATTTAATATCATGCAATGTTTTACGTTATATAAAAAAAATAATTTTATTAAAAATGTATTAAATATAATATTTTTTATTAATGTATATTTTTATACTAGAGGCAATATAGTGTTGAATCCTAATTTATTAAAAATACCAAAAATTATTATTGCATTAGATTTTTGTAATAAAAAGTCAGCTATGAAATTAGTAGATCTTCTCAATCCATCTATATATTATTTAAAAATTGGAAAAGAAATGTTTACTATTTTGGGCTGTAAATTTATTAAAGAATTACATAAAATGGGATTTAACATATTTCTTGATTTAAAATTTCATGATATTCCAAACACTGTTTTTAATGCTACAAAAGCAGCTGCAGATTTAGGAATATGGATGTTAAGTGTTCATGCTTCTGGTGGCAAAAAAATGTTAATTTCTGCAAAAAAAGCATTAAAACCGTTTAAGAAAAATTCACCTTTATTAATAGCTGTTACAGCATTAACTAGTCTAAAAGAAGAAGAATTAAAAGAAATTGGAATTCATATTTCATTAACAGAATATATTTTAAAATTATCTAAATTATCTAATGAATGTGGTCTAGATGGAATAGTTTGTCCAGGAAAAGAAGCAAAAAGAATTAAATTTTTATTTGGAAATCAATATAAAATTATTACACCAGGTATTAGAATTTCGAAAGATTCATTATATGATCAAAACAATATTATTACTCCTAAAGAAGCAAAAGAATTAGAAATAGATTACATTGTGATAGGTCGTTCTATCACTATGTCAAAAAATCCGATTAAAAAATTAGATTTAATTATTAAATCTATGCAATAAATTTGAATTCAAAAGTATTTACAAAATATGTTTAATTTTAAATTAGGAGAATTTATGCAGTTAATTGAAAAATCTATATTACCTACTCCTTGGGGAAATTTTTTTATATTTGGTTTTGAAGAAAATAAGAATGGTAAAAATCATATTGCTCTCGTATACGGAGATATTCAGAAAAATATACCTATTTTATCTAGAGTACATTCAGAATGTCTCACAGGAGATGCTTTGTTTAGTCTACGTTGTGATTGTGGAGCTCAATTGGAAATGTCTATGAAAAGAATTGCAAAAGAAGGCAATGGAGTGTTAATTTATCATCGTCAAGAAGGAAGAAATATTGGTCTTCTTAATAAAATAAAAGCATATGCTTTACAAGATAAAGGATTAGATACAGTTCAAGCTAATCAAAAGTTAGGTTTTTCTGCAGATGAACGAGATTTTTCTTCATGTGCTAGTATTTTTACCTTATTAAATATTAACAAAATTCGTTTGTTAACAAACAATCCGTTTAAAGTGCAAATGCTTCGTAATGCTGGAATTAATATAGTTGAAAGGATTCCTCTTATCACAAAAAAAAATTCTAAAAATGCTTATTATTTAAAAACTAAATCCGAGAAAATGGGACATTTATTATAAATATAATTAATTTTTCATATATTGTATTTTTAATATGTAGGGGTTTTTAACAAACCCCCAAGAAAATAATGATATAAATTTTTAATCTCTTAAAAAAAATATTTTAATTTCTATTTAGTTATTTATCATTTTTTATGTAATTAAAATTACAATAATGGACTTAAAAAATAAAATATTTTTTCAAGAATTCTAGTCCAATAAGATCTCATTGACCAAATTTTTTTATCTAATAATTGAGAATCTAAAATGTATTGATTTTGTACAGCAAATAAATTGTTTCCAAAATGACTGTCATCAATAACTAAAGTAATTTCAAAATTTAACCAAAGACTTCTCATATCTAAATTCACAGATCCAATTAAACTTAATTGTTGATCTACTAGTATACTTTTACTATGCAATAATCCTTTTTTAAATTGATAAATTTTTACACCTGCTTCTAATAATTCACTAAAAAAAACTCTACTAGCCCATTTTACTAGAATAGAATCATGATCTAAAGGAATAATAATACTAACGTTAACTCCTCTTTGAGCAGCAGTACAGATTGCTTGTAATAAATCTTCACTTGGAACTAAATAAGGAGTTGTCATAATTAATTCATGTTTAGCAGAATAAATAGTAGTTAATAATGCTTGATGGATCATATTTTTAGGAAAACCTGGCCCAGAGGCAATTACTTGTACACTAGATTTTTTATTGAATTCGTTTTTTAAAATATTATTATTAGGTAATTGTGGCAAAATTTTACAACCTGTTTCTATTTCCCAATCGCAAGAATAAATTATTCCTATAGCAGACGCAATTGGACCTTCTATTCTTATCATTAAATCAATCCATTGACCTATATTAGAAGACTTTTTAAATAAATCAGGATCTACAAGATTCATACTGCCAGAATAAGTAATATAATTATCAATTAATACAATTTTTCGATGTTGTCTTACGTCAATACGTCTTAAAAAGATACGTGATAAACTAAATTTAAGAGCTGCTACTACTTGAATTCCAGCTTTTTTCATAATATTAAACCAAGGGCTTTGAAAAAATTCAATACTTCCTGCAGAATCAAGCATTAATCTACAATGTATCCCTCGTTGTGCTGAATCAATAAGAGCTATTGCAACATCATCTGCTATTCCACCTGGTTTCCAAATATAAAATACCATTTCAATATTTCTACGTGCTAAATAAATATCACGTATAAGTATTTGCATAGTTTTTTTAGTATTACTTAACAATTCAACTTTATTGCTTTTAATACCGGATATGCCTTGTCTATGTTTACATAATTGAAATAATGAATCAGCTACTTCACTGTTTTGTTTTTGAAAAATATGTTGACATAACTTAAGTTCATTTAGCCATTGATTAGAGATAGACCAAATTTTATTTGCAATTTTTTTTTGTCTTTTTCCTAAATATAATTCACCAAAAAAAAACCAGATAGAAATTCCAATAAAGGGTATAATATAAATTGTTAAAAGCCATGACATAGAAACTGGTATACTACGACGTTTCATTAAAACTCGAAAAGTAATATTAGCAATCAATAACCAATATGTTAAAAATAAAAAGTATTTTATTAAATTATAGAAAATATTCATGAATTGAAGTTCCTATTTATGCTTTTATTAAAAATATTTTTGATGTTTAATTGAATATTTTCAAAAACATAAATTATATTTAAAATATGTATCAAAATAAATTAATAATACAATTTAATTTTTAACATTTCTTTAACTAATTTTGAATATATAATTTAATTTAAAATATATAAAATTTTTTTACAAACTTTATTAAAATAGTCAATTGATCATGAAAATATTTTTATATTAGAGAATATCTGATATTTTAAAAATATTTTTTATAAAAGTTTAAAACAATGATTTTTAAAATCTAGTTTATATTGTTATTTAAATAATACTCATAGGTAATAATTCGCGAGGTTTTCCTGTATCATCAATAGCTACATAAATAAATTCTGCTTCTGCAGCACAGTAATATTGACCTAATGGTTTAGAATGAATTTTTTTAATCCATATTGCTATATTAATTTTAATAGAACTTTTACCAATTTCAATGCAGCGTCCATAACACGTGACAATATCACCAACTGATATAGATTTTAAAAAATTAAGATTATTTACTCTAACTGTAACAACTTTTCCACCTGAAATTTCTTTTGCTAGTATTGCTCCACCGATGTCCATTTGAGACATAATCCAACCACCAAATATATCTCCATTAGAATTAGTATTTGAAGGCATAGAAAGCGTTTTTAGAACTATTATGCCTTGTGGTAATTTATTGTTTTCTAGCATTATTTAAATTTTCACTTTATAATTATGTTATACAATAGTTATTTCTTTTTTAATTTTATATAATTTATATAAATAGCAGTTATTAAAATTAAAAAAAATATTAAAATAGTACATCCAAATACTTTAAATATGACCCAAGTTTGTTCTGAAAAATATAATGCTATGTAAATATTTAAACATGCACAAAATAAAAAAAATGCAGACCAAAAAATATTAATTTTATACCAACTAATATCAGATATTTTTATATCTTTTTCTAAAAATCTTTGCAGTATTGGTTTTTCTGTGAATAATTGACTAATTAACAATATAATTGAAAAAATAGTGTAAATGATTGTTATTTTCCATTTTATAAACTGAGAATTATGAAAAAATATTGTCAAAAAACTAAAAAATGAAACCATAAAAAAACTAAATAAATTAATTTTATCGATTTCATTATAAATAATCCAATAAAAAACACATATTAATCCTGATGTAATAATTAAAGAACCAGACGCTATAAAAATATCATAAAATTTATAACAAATAAAAAATATAAACATTTGTAATATATTTAAAATTGGTTTCATAATATAGACCTAAACAATATTTCAATTTTTAAAACGCAAAGAAATCATATAAAATCGAAATAAGTATATAATAAGAACAGAAAATAATATATTTAGACTTATATTTAAAATTAAAAATTCAATATTTTTATTTAAAATGTATATATGTGAAAATAATATTGTCAAAAAAAACTTTGATAACATCCAAAATAAAACAGCCGGACCTATTAATTTAACATTCTTCCAAGATAAATCTATACTAATACGAATAGAATCTATTAGACTATATTTTTTAAAAAATAAAATAATAGGGGATAAAGGTAATATTATTGATAATAATATCCCTGGAATAATTAATAATACGAAACCTAATTGTATCATGATTACGTTTAAGAAATTTAATATAAATAAACTAGGTGCGAAAGAAAAAAAAGAATATATTAATGATATAATTGATTCTCTTTTATTTTTTGATAAATTTGAAATTAAAATAATAATACTACCTAATAATATTGTTTTACTTATTAGTAATATCATAATCTTAAGTATAGAATATTTGAATAATGCATATTTTTGATGTAAATTCATATTATTAATTAAATCTAATAATGAATTAGTACTAATAAAATTATTGTTTTCTATTATAGAAGAAATATGGATGTCAGGTGTAAAAAACATATCCATTAAAACATTGAGAAATGTAACTAATACAGCGATAAAAACAATAATTCTTATTTGTTTACAAAAAAAATAGCACGTATCATGATATAATTCACTTACCGTAATTTGCATATGCATACTCCTTATAAATTATTAATATAATATGAAGATTATACATATTATTTTAGATAAGCATATTTTTAAAAACATAATACAATTATCTCTTTTAATAAAGATTTTTACTATATCTTAGTAGCTAGTTTGAATAATCTAGTAGTTTTTTTTATTTTTTTTATCATGTGATGTTCTTCATTCAAATATTTTTCAATAATATTTATAATAGCTGAACCACATATTACCCCAGATAAACCAGAGGATATTGCTTTTTGAATTTGTATAGAATTCGAAATTCCAAAACCTTGTAATAAAGGAATCGAATTATATTTTTTTATTCTTTTTATAAAATCTCTAGATAAAGCTGATTGTTGATTGTTTATCCCAGTAACTCCAGAACGAGATAATACATAGATATATGCTTGTGCATATAAAGAAAGCTGATATAAAAAATTATTATCTGCATCTGGAGGACAAACAAAAATAGAATCAATATGATATTGATTGGCAATATTATAAAAAATTTTTGATTCTTCAATAGGAACATCAGCTATAAGAACTGAATCCACACCAGAATTTAAACATTGTTCATAAAAATTATTAATACCTTGATTATATATAAGATTAGCATATATTAAAATACCAATGGGTATATTTTTATTTTTATTACGTATTTTTTTTAAAACATTAAAATAGTCTAAAAAAGTTTGGTTATTAGATAAAGCACGTAAATTTGCTTTTTGAATAGTTGGTCCATCTGCTAATGGATCTGAAAATGGAATACCAATTTCTAAAGCATCTGCACCATGATCAATTAAAATATTAATAATTTTTATTGAAATTTCTAAAGAAGGATCGCCTAGAACTATAAATGGAACAAAACAGCCTTCTTTTAAAGAAGTTAATTTCTTAAACATTTTTTGATATCGATTCATTATTCTTCTCTTTTTTTGTTAAAATATCATGAATAGTAAAAATGTCTTTATCACCTCGACCAGATAAATTAACAATTAAAATTTGTTTTTTTGTAGGTTCAGCATGTATTAATTTTAATGCATATGCTAAAGCATGAGAAGATTCTAAAGCAGGAATAATACCTTCTTGTTTACATAATATTTGAAATGCACTTATAGCTTCTTCATCAGTAATTGATACATATTTAACACGATTAATACTATTCAACCAAGCATGTTCAGGACCAACTGATGGAAAATCTAAACCTGCTGAGATTGACCAAGATTCTTGAATTTGTCCTTCTTTATTTTGCATTAAATGTGATTTCATTCCAAAATAAATTCCCGGTCTACCATGTGTTAATGGTGCACCATGTTTTCCTGTTTTAATTCCGTAACCAGCTGGTTCTACACCAATTAAATTAACTTTATCATTTATAAAATCTGAAAAAATACCAATTGCATTAGATCCTCCTCCTACACATGCAATTATTGAATCTGGTGATTTTTTTTCATATTTAAAAATTTGTTTTTTTGTTTCTTTACCGATAATTCTTTGAAATTCACGAACAATAGTAGGATAAGGATGTGGTCCAGCTGCAGTACCAATCATATAATAAGATTTGTTATAAGTATCTGACCAATCTCGTAATGCTTCATTACATGCATCTTTTAATGTACCTGAACCATTTGTCACTGATATTACTTCTGCTCCCATTAATTGCATTCGAAATACATTAGGATGTTGTCTTTGAACGTCTTTAACTCCCATATAAATCCTGCATTTTAAATTTAATAATGCACAAGCAATTGCAGTAGCTACACCATGTTGTCCAGCACCAGTTTCTGCAATAATTTCTTTTTTTTTCATTCTAATAGCTAAAAGAGCTTGTCCTAATACTTGATTTGTTTTATGTGCACCTCCATGTAATAAATCTTCTCGTTTAAGATATAAGCGTGTTTTTGTACCTTTAGTTAGATTTTTACATAAAGTTAATGGAGTAGGCCTACCAGCAAAATTTTTTAATAAATCATGAAGTTGTTTTTTAAAGTCAGAATCTCTTTGAGCAGAAACAAAATTTTTTTCTAATTCAAGTAAAGCTGGCATTAATATTTGTGGGACGTACATACCTCCAAATTCACCAAAGTAAGAATCGAGCAGCGTCATATAATGATTTCCTAAGTGTCATATAATGATGTTTTATATATGTGTTCAAAGAAATTAATAATATCGTAATTTATTAAAAATTAATTTAATTTTTTTTACATCTTTAATACCTGGAGATATTTCTACACCTGAATTAAAATCTAAACCTGAACAATTTAGTAAAGATGCTTGAATAACATTATTTATGTTAATTCCTCCAGCTAAAATAACATTATCAAAAACATTTTTATTTAAAATAGACCAATTAAAAGACTTGTTACTTCCACCAAAAGAAGAATCAAATATATACATATTTACATTCTTGAAATTACGTTGAGGAAGTATTGATTTAATAGAGTAAGCTTTCCATATTTTAATTTCTGGAGACAGTAATTTTCTTAATTTATTAATATATTTCTGATCTTCATTACCATGTAATTGAATTGCATATAAACAAAGTTCTTGTGCAATTCTTATGATAAGTTGTATTTCTGTGTTTTGAAATACACCAATGTACCTTAATTGACTATTAACAATAATTTTTTTTGCAATTTTTTCATTTATATAACGTAAGGAATGTTTTACAAAAATTAAACCGCCATAAATTGCTCCATATTTTTCAACATATGTAACATCAATATCCCGGGTTAGTCCACAAACTTTATTATTTCCTAATATTGTAGAACGTACTGCGATATCTAAATTTTTTTTAGACATCAAATGGGAACCAATCAAAAAACTATTTACAAATTTACTCAGTTCTCTAACTTGATGATATTTAATAATACCAGATTCACTTATTATAATCTTATTATTTGGTATTAAAGGAGCTAGTGTACGAGTACGATTTAAATCAATTGATAAATCATGTAAATTACGATTATTAATACCAATAATATCAGCATTTAATTTCAGAGCACGTTTTAATTCATTTAAATTATTTACTTCAGTTAATATGCTCATATTTAATTTTTTTGCAACTGTAGATAACTCTTGATATTTTATATCATCTAATACAGATAACATCAATAAAATAGCATCTGCATTATAATATCTAGCTAAATAAACTTGATATATATCAATAAAAAAATCTTTACATAAAATAGGTTGAGTAATATATTCTTTTACTATATTAATAAATTTAAAATCTCCATCAAAATACTTCTCATCTGTTAAAATTGAAACAGCAGAAGCATATTTTTTATAGATATTAGATATTTTAATTAAATCAAAATTATTTCTAATAATTCCTAAAGACGGTGATTTTTTTTTATATTCTAAGATAAAAGATGGTTTTTTTTGTTTTAAAGCATTATAAAAATTTCGTGTGTTTTTATTAATTTGATGTTGAAAACCAACTAAAGGTTGTTTTTTTTTTCTAAAAACAATCCAATCATATTTATCTTTTATAATTTTGTTAAGTATTGTTTCTTGCATATTTATCTTCTTTTAGCATATCAGAAATATTTTTAATATTTTTATAAACTTCTCCACTTCTAATTTTATTTAATGCTAACTGAGTATTTTCCTGTAAATTATTATGTCCAAATATTTTAAATATCATTGCAACATTAGCAGCTATTAATTCTTCATCTAATCTATTGCCTCTACCCTGCATAATTTTTTTGAAAATTTCATAATTGTCTTCTATAGAATGAATTTTAAATATGTTTTTAGGATGTTGTTCTAAGCCAAAATCTTTTGATGTTAATTCATATGTATATATTTCTTGATCTAATAGTTCAGAAACATATGTAACATCAGATAGAGTAACTTCATCAGTATGATGACTATGTAAAACTATAGCTCGTTTATATTTTAAAATTTTTAATATATTAATCACAGGATTAATTAATTTTTTATTATAAACTCCAATAACAGAAAAAGGAGGTTTAGCTGGATTAAGAAAAGGTCCTAATAAATTAAAAATAGTTTTAATTTTTAAAGTCTTTCTCACATGATCAGAATACTTAAAACCATCATGATATTTAGGAGCAAATAAAAAACAAATATTCCAATGATCTAAAGTTTGTATAGATTTTTCTAAAGATGCATTCAAATTAATATTAAATTTACTTAAAAGATCAGAAGATCCTGATGTACTTGAAATAGCTTTATTACAATGTTTAATAATTTTGAAACCACATGCTGCTGCAACAAAAGCACTAGCCGTTGAAATATTCATAGTATTACTTGAATCTCCACCTGTTCCAACTATATCTGAAAAAATATAATTAGGTTGTGGAAAATATCGCATATTTTCTAAAAATGCACGTATTGCTCCTATAATTTCATCTGTAGATTCACCTCGTATTTGCATAGCTGTTAGTATAGAAGCTAATTGTACATCTTTAATATTACCAGAAGAAATTAATTTAAATAATTGATAGCTTTCATCTTGATTTAAAAATTTAGCATTATAAATTTTATTTAAAATATTTTTCATTTATTACCTTAAGTTTTAAGTATTATTAGACTAAAAAAATAAAATATTTTAAAATTTATATCTTCTTAAAATTCCACAATAATCTATTGATGTAAATAATTCAATTGAAATTTAAAAACTTTTTTTCAAAATATTACAAATCATTTTAATCTTAAAAATAAAATATTACTGTCATTATTAAATATGATATGTGTTATATTTTTATTTTTTTTGGAGTTTTATAAAATGAGTAAAATATTAGTTATAATATTATTTTCTTTAGTTGCTGTTACTTGGGGGACTACTTGGATTGCAATGAAAATCGCAATAGAAACTATTCCTCCATTTTTTGCTACTGGTATACGTTTTTTGATAGCAGCTCCTTTATTAATTATAGTGGCATATTATACAAAAACACCTCTTTTATTTCCATCTGGACAAAGATGGTTTCAGTGTATGATTGTTATTTTTTATTTTTCTATACCATTTACATTAATGTTATATGGAGGAATGTATGTCAGTTCTTCAATAGCTTCAATGATATTTTCAAATATGCCAGTAGCTGTATTGGCAGTATCATTTTTATACTTTAAACAAAAATTATTTTTAACTCAAAAAATAGGAATATTTATTTCTTTTATAACATTATCAATAATTTTACTGATAGAATTAAAATCACAAAATTTTTTTCAATGGAAGGGAATGTTAGCTTTACTTTTTGCATTATTCAGTCATGCTATAATTTATTCTGAATGTCAGAAAAAATATCGCAATATTTCTGTTATTACATTTAATGCTTTACCATCTTTATTATCTGGAATATTTTTATCAGTTATATCTTGGTATATAGAAAACCCTCAAATTGAAAATTTTTCTAATAAATCTATTTTAGCTATAGTTTATCTAGGAGATTTTTCTGGTATTTTTGGTATTCTATCTTATTTTTATCTGCAAAAAAAGGTTAGCGCATTTTATGCTTCTACTGTTTTTATCATTTTTCCAATAATTGCTATATTTTTAGAATATTATTTGTATAAAAATATAATTTTACTTTATAAAGTATGGTTTCTTTTACCATTAATTATAGGAATATTATTGACTTTAATTCCATTCGATTATAAAAAAAATAAAAGGTCTTATAAATGAATCAAAAAATACAGAAATTATTATCTCATTTAGGATACGCCTCTCGTCGAGGTATTGAAAAATGATCAAGGATGAAAATATATCTATTAATGGAAAAAAAGTAACTCTTGGTCAACGTATTAATCTAAATAATCCTGGAAAAATCATGATAAAAGGGAAAACAGTTTCTATAAAACATCAATCATTTCAAACTAAAGTAATTCTTTATAATAAACCTGAAGGAGAAATATGTAGCAAATATGATACTAGACATCGTTCTACTGTCTTTGATAAATTGCCACCATTAAACTATTATCGATGGGTTAGTATTGGTAGATTAGATCTTAATACTAGAGGATTATTATTATTTACAAATAATGGCAGTTTAGCAAATAAACTCATGCATCCTAAAAATATGGTAGAAAGAGAATACTATATGCGAGTTTTTGGTAACATTAATAATAATAAAATAAATATTTTAAAAACTGGAGTTAAAGTTAAAAATGGTTATGCTGCTTTTAAAAGCATAGAATTTGTTAAAAACAAAAAATTAGCTAGTAATAAATGGTTTAAAGCTATTTTATGCGAAGGGAAAAATCGTGAGATTAGAGATATGTGGAAAACCGTTAAATGTGAAGTGAGTCGTTTAATTAGAATACGATATGGAAACATCATTTTACCTAAACGATTAAAATTAGGACATTGGATAGAATTAAATTCTACATTATTAAAAAATTTATATAATTTAGTGTCTTTTAAAGAAGAAAAACAATAAAATTATTATAATATTTATACACTTTTTATATTTTTGATGATAAAAAGTTTTTCCATTTTTTTTAAAAGGTTTATTTTGTGAATTTACTTATAAATTATGAATTATTCTTATCTAAAATTATAACTTGGATCATAATTAGTGCTTTTATATTAATATTATTTAATACAATCAAAAAAAACAAAATCAAAAATAAATTAAAAATTACCTTACTAGATAATGATTATAAAAAAATAAAAAATAATATTTTATTATCTAAAATGACTAAATCTGAAAAAAAAATATGGCAAAAAAAAGAAAAAAATAGAAATAATAAAAAAACATATAAAAATAAAACATTATATATTTTAGATTTTAAAGGTGATGTGTATGCAAATCAAGTGATAGGATTACGAGAAGAGATATCTGCCATACTATCAGTAGCAGAAAAAGATGATGCAGTTTTAGTGCGTTTAGAAAGTTCAGGAGGAGTTATTCATGGATACGGATTAGCTGCTTCACAGTTAAATAGGTTACGTCAAAAAGGAATATATTTAATTGTATCCGTAGATAAAATTGCAGCAAGTGGTGGATATATGATGGCATGCGTTGCGAATTATATTATTTCAGCTCCATTTGCAATAATTGGTTCTATTGGTGTAGTAGGCCAAATACCTAATTTTAATAAATTACTAAAAAAATACAATATAGATGTTGAACTTCATACCGCAGGAGATTATAAACGTACTTTAACAATGTTTGGAAACAATACAGAAGAAAATCGAAATAAATTTTGTGAAGAATTAAATATTACACATACACTTTTTAAAAACTTTATTAAAGATATGAGACCTAATTTGAATATTGAAGATGTCTCTAATGGAGAACATTGGTTTGGAACCATTGCTTTAAAAAAAAAATTAGTAGATCAAATTGGTACGAGTGATGATATATTACTATCTAAAATGGAAAAATATAATTTATTAAATATTAAATATACTTACAATACAAAAATATCAGAACGTTTAGCTAAAATATTTTTGAATAAAGTAGAAACATTTTTATTGAAAATATTTTTTTATAAACATTATTAATATATTCAAAATATAAAAAAATTTATCATAAACTAAGTATATATACTTTTTTTTATAGTTTCAATCCATATAATTTAGTATGATTTATCGGATAAAATATGTCAAAATCTCTTGTTATAGTAGAATCTCCAGCAAAAGCAAAAACTATAAATAAATATTTAGGTCATGAATATATCGTCAAATCTAGTATAGGACATATAAGAGATTTAATAACTAATAAATTGAAAAATCAATATAAAAATAACATTAAAACTAAAAAAAACCCTTTTTTGAAAAATAGTAAAAAAAATTTTTTTATTAAAAATATAGGTATTGATCCTCATAATAATTGGAAAGCTGAATATTATATTTTACCTGGAAAAGAAAAAATTATTTCTGAGTTGAAAAATATTGCTCGAGAAGTTGATCATATATATCTTGCTACAGATTTAGATAGAGAGGGAGAAGCAATAGCTTGGCATTTAAAAGAAGTGATAGGTGGTGATATTTCTAAATTTAGTCGTGTAGTATTTAACGAAATAACACAACATTCTATTGAAAAAGCATTTAAAAATGTTATTGATATTAACATGAATCAAGTCTATGCACAGCAAGCACGTCGTTTTATGGATCGAATTGTAGGTTATATGATTTCACCTTTATTATGGAAAAAAATTTCTAAAGGTTTATCTGCAGGACGTGTTCAATCTGTAGCAGTACGTATTATCGCAGAACGTGAAAATATTATAAAAAATTTTATATCTGAAGAATATTGGAAAGTATATGTATCTTTTTTATTCAAAGATAAACATAAGATTATTATGGATATAACACATTTTAATAATAAAAAATTTTACCCTAAAAATAAAAATGAAGTCAATTTAGCAATAGACAAAATTAAACAATCTTCATTTTTTATTAAAAAACTTGAAAAAAAAATTATTTATGAAGAACCACCTGTACCATTTATCACTTCTACTTTGCAACAATCTTCTAGTTTATCTTTAGGTTTTAGTGTGAAAAAAACAATGTTTTTAGCACAAAAATTATACGAAGAAGGTTATATAACTTATATAAGAACTGATTCTTATTATTTAAGTAATTATGCATTAAAAAAAGCCCGTGTATATATACAAGAACAATATGGAAAAAATTATTTACCTAAAAAATTTAATATACATATTAATAAAAAATCTTCTCAAAAAGCTCATGAAGCTATTAGACCTTCAAATATTGAAATACAAAATATAAATTCAAATATTTTAAATGCTGATGCTAAGAAATTATACAGATTAATTTGGAAACAATTCATATCTTCTCAAATGAAATCAGCTAAATATCAATCTATTAATATCATTATTCAGTCTAATTTATTTAAATTACAAAAAAAAATAAAAATTATTTTATATGATGGTTGGACAAAAATTTTCAAAAAAAACAACGAAACAATTTTTAAAACATCTATGTTTAATGTAGGTCACTCAGTACTTCTTGACGAAATTATAATTAATCAAAAATTTACCAAGCCTCTACCACGTTTTACAGAAGCGTCTTTAGTTCGTGAATTAGAAAAAAAAGGCATTGGAAGACCGTCTACTTATTCTTTTATTGTATCTAAAATACAAGAAAGAGGATATGTTAAAATTAAAAATAATAAATTTTATGCAGAAAAAATAGGAGAAATATTAACTGTAAGATTAAAAAAAAGTTTTAGCAATTTAGTTGATTATAATTTTACTGCGAATATGGAAAAAAAACTTGATCAAATTGCAGAAAATAAACTGATATGGACTACTTTGTTAAATAATTTTTTTAAAGATTTTTCTATACAATTAGAAAAAGCTAAAAAATTACCAGAAGAAGGTGGTATGGAACTCAATACTATGGTATTAACTTCTATCGAATGTTCTTATTGTTTTAAAAAAATGGGAATAAAAAATGCTATTACTGGTGTTTTTTTAAGTTGTTCAGGCTATAATAATTCTGAACTTAAAAAACGTTGCAAAAACACTATCGATCTTGTTTTAATAGAAGATGATCTTGTTATAGAAAATAATATCAAAGAAGTTAACTATAAAAAAACAAAATTACATTCTCAATCAATTAATAAATGTGAAAAATGTCATATGTTTATGAATAGTTACTTTATTAATGAAAAAATGAAATTACATATTTGCACTAATAATCCTAGTTGTATCGGTTATAAAATTGAAACAGGAAATTTTAATAGTCCTCTTTATTTAACTAAAATTGTAGAATGTGAAAAATGTCATAGTAATATGACATTAAAAATAGGTCGATTTGGAAAATTTTTTATATGTATTAATCAAAAATGCAAAAATACAAGAAAAATTTTACCTAATGGTGATATATCCCCTCCAAAAATTGAACCTATTCCATTTCCAGAATTATTATGTACTAAATCTAATGCATGGTTTGTGTTACGAGAAGGTATTTCTGGTATTTTTTTCGCTGCAAATAATTTTCCTAAATCACGTGAAACTAGATCTCCATTTGTAGAAGAACTAGCTAAATTTCAACACTTATTGCCTAAAAAAATACACTACTTATCTACTGCCCCCATAAGAGATGATCAAGAAAATAAGACAATAGTATGTTTTAATAGAAAGAATCAAGAATATTATGTTGCTTCTAAAAAAAAAGGAAAATTTACCGGTTGGTCAGCTATATTTCGTGATAATAAATGGTATGTTTTAAATAAATAAAATTTTTTTATTTTAAATATTTAATAGTTTTTTATTTTTTCTGTAATTAATCTAATAAACTTTGGACTACTAATAATATTTCCAAAGCAATCATGATTATTTTCACTTGTTCTTTGAAAATTACTAATTAAACAACCTGATTCTCGAGCTTGCAATGCACCTGCTATAATACATGTTGGTTTTAAATTAAAATCTAAAAAACCATCTATTTTTCCTGCTGCCACATAAGCTAAATCGAGTAGAACAGAACCAGTGCATCTCAAAGAAATTCCACATAAAATTAGTTGTTGATATATTTGAACATATGATAATCTGTGATTAGGCATTTTTCTAGGTAAATGTATTGCAACTGTAGTAGAATCTAAAGTATTTATATTACTGCATCTTGTTCGATAACCATTTAATTGTGAACCTTGTCCTTTTACAGCTGTAAATAAATCATTTTTTATAGGATCATATATTACCGAAATTTCGGTGATATTTTTTATAATAATAGCAATAGATATACAAAAATGTGGAAAATACTTAATAAAATTTTTTTTACCATCTAATTCATTAATTAACCAAATAGTATTTTTTTCATGCTGATTTAATAAAATATCTTTATTATTTTTTAAAATAATGTGATGAGGATAAGATTTATATATAATATTACTGATTATTTTGTTAGTGTGATATATAATATTTTTGATAAAAATTTTCTTTTTTTCTTGATCTTCTTTAATAAATTTACGTGTATCATAATTTTGAATAATAAAGTTTCCTCCTTGTCGTACTGCACGAATGGCAATATTTAACATTGGACGCATTAAAATCTCCTATAGTTCGTGTAAAAATTATTAAAATATTAACATATTTTACATATATTTAATATGTAATTAAAATTAATTCATTTATAATATAATATTATTATGAAATATAAAATAATGATTTTATAATTATATATTTTAGCTTACAGTATATAAAAATATGTATATAAATAAAATGTTTGAATCTAAAATTAACTTATTAGATTTACATCGTGATAACCTAAGAAATTTTCTTTTTTCATTAGGAGCTAAAAGTTTTGTTACAGAACAAATTATGCAGTGGATTTACCATCATTCTTGTACTGATTTTAATAAGATGTTTAATATTAGTATAAAAATAAGAAATCAATTATATAAAAAATCTATAATATTTTCATCAAAATTTATAGAAGAAAGAATTTCTTCTGATGGTACGATTAAATGGATTACTGATATTAATAATCAAAAAATAGAAACAGTTTATATACCAGAAAAAAAACGTTCTACTTTATGTGTATCTTCACAAATTGGATGTCCTTTAACATGTCATTTTTGTGCTACTGGACAAAAAAATTTTCAAAGAAATTTAAAAGTATCTGAGATTATTTCTCAAATTTGGCAAGCAAATAATATACTTAAAAAAAAAAATATTGCAAACCGTATTACTAATATAGTTTTTATGGGTATGGGTGAACCTTTATTAAATTTAAATAATGTTGTATCTGCACTAAAAATCATTCTAGATGAATATGGTTTTAATTTATCGAAACGTCGTGTTACTTTATCTACATCAGGTATTGTTCCGGCACTAGAAAAATTAAAAAATATGATTGATGTTTGTTTAGCAATTTCTTTGCATGCTCCAAATGATTATATAAGAAATCTGATTATGCCAATTAATAAAAAATATAATATTCATTCTCTTTTAAATGCAGCAAAAGAATATTTAAAATCTTCTTTTGCTAATAGAGGAGGAATTACAATAGAGTATGTCATGCTTAATAAAATTAATGATTCAAATGATAATGCTGAACAATTATCTGATTTATTAAAAAATATACCTAGTAAAATTAATTTAATTCCTTGGAATCCATTCCCTGGTTCATCTTTTTTATGTAGTAATATTGATAGAATTAATACATTTGCAAACATTTTAAGAAAAAAAGGATTTACTGTAATTATTAGAAAAAATAGAGGACAAGATATTAATGCTGCATGTGGTCAATTAACTGGAAAAAAAATAAATACTATTAAATAATTATTGATTTTATAATGTTTATTTTTTTAAACAATACTCAATTAAAATATTATGAATAAATATAACAAGATTAATAGAAGAAAATCTGATCGAATTTATATCGGAAAAGTTCCTATTGGAAATAATGCACCTATTGCAGTACAATCTATGACTAATACCCAAACTTCAAATACTTTAGAAACAATAAAACAAATTTTAGCTTTACAAAAAATAGGAGCTGATATTGTTCGTGTTTCTATTCCAACTTTAGAAGCTGCTGAATCTTTTAAAATCATTAAAAAAAAAATTAACATTCCATTAATTGCAGATATTCATTTCGATTATAGATTAGCTTTGAAAGCTATACAATATGGAGCTGATTGTTTAAGAATCAATCCTGGTAATATTGGTAATAAAAAGAGAATATCAGCAGTTATTAACTGTGCAAAAGATGCGAATATTCCCATTCGCATTGGTGTGAATTCAGGATCATTAGAAAAAGATATATTAAAAAAATATAAAAGCCCCACTGCAGAAGCTTTAGTAGAATCAGCTATAAGGCATATTGAATATTTTGATAATTTTAATTTTAATCAATTTAAAGTTAGTGTGAAATCTTCTGATGTATTTTTAGCTGTTGATTCTTATCGAATGCTTAGTAATAAAATTACACAACCTTTACATATTGGTATCACAGAAGCTGGCGGATTAAGAAATGGAACTGTAAAATCTTCAATAGGTATATCGCTTTTATTATTAGAAGGTATAGGAGATACATTAAGAATTTCATTAGCAGCTGATCCGATTGAAGAAATAAAAGTGGCTTTTGATATTTTACAAACCTTAAAAATAAGAAGAAGAGGAATTAATTTTATTGCTTGTCCAACTTGTTCTAGACAAGAATTTGATGTAATTAATGTGGTAAATCAATTGGACAAAAAATTAGAAGATATTTCTATACCTTTAGATATTTCTATTATTGGTTGTATTGTTAATGGAATAGGAGAAGCAAAAACAGCAACATTAGGATTAATAGGGGGTTATAAAAAAAGTGCATTATATACAAATGGAATACGTCAAAAACATCAAATAAAAAATGAAAATATTATAGAAGAAATGGAAAAAAAAATTAGAAAAAAAGTAAACGAATTAAATAATTTAAAAAAAAATCATAATTAATTTTTATTTATTAATATTTGAAATAAGAGAAAAGAGTGAAAAAAGAAATAAAATCAATTCGGGGTATGCATGATTATCTACCTCAAGAATTAATAATATGGAATTATGTAGAAACAATATTAAAAGAAGTTCTCACTAGTTATTGTTATTTAGAAATTAGATTACCTTTATTAGAAAAAACTGCTATTTTTAAAAGAGCTATAGGGGATATTACTGATGTGATAGAAAAAGAAATGTACTCTTTTAATGATCGAAAAGGTAGTAGTTTAACTTTACGTCCAGAAGGTACAGTAAGTTGTGTTAGAGCTATAATACAAAATAATTTATTAAAGAAAAAAAATAATAGATTTTGGTATATGGGTCCAATGTTTCGCTATGAAAGACCTCAAAAAGGAAGATATCGTCAATTTCATCAATTAGGAGCAGAAGTATTTGGTTTAGATACTGAAGATATTGATTTAGAAATGATTATGTTAATTAATCGTTTATGGAAAAAAATTGGAATTGGTTCATATGTACAATTAGAAATTAATTATATTGGTTCTAAACAAGAACGTTTTGAATATAAAAAAGAATTAGTTTCTTTTTTAAAAAAATATGAACATCTATTAGATGAAGATTGCAAAAGAAGATTATATACTAATCCCTTACGAATTTTAGATACTAAAAATCACAATGTAAAAAAAATATTAAAAAATGCACCATTATTAAGTAAATATATTAGTTCTCATTCTAAAAATTCTTTTAAAAATTTATGTAATATGCTGGATTGTTATGGTATTAAATATAAATATAATCCCTATTTAATTAGAGGATTAGATTATTATAATAATACAGTATTTGAATGGATAAGCACAGAACTAGGATCGCAAAATACTATTTGTGCGGGAGGTAGATACGATTCTTTAGTACAAGATATGGGAGGAAAAAAAACTTCTGCTATAGGATTTGCAATTGGAATCGAACGTTTAATTTTGCTTATTCAACTAAAAAAAATTTTTTCTAAAAAATTAGAAGAAATTAATATTTACATTATTTTTATAGAAGATAATGATAAACATCATGCAATAGAATTATCTGAAGAAATAAGAAATGTCTATCCAAAATTAAAAGTCTTTATTAATTTTTTTAAACAAAATTTAAAAAAAAAAATAAAAAATGCTATTAATTCTTTAGCAAAAATTATTATTTTAATAAATAATCAAAAAATTAAAAAAAAAATTTTTATAGTGAAAGATGTAAAAAAAAATACAGAATATTTTCTTATGAAAAATGAGTTAATGATAAAAATCAAAGATATATTCAAATAATTTTTTAGTTAAATTTAATATTTAGGACAAGACATTGAATAATAAAACAAATTTTTCAAAATATGATCCAGAAATATGGAATGCAATAGAAAAAGAAAAAATAAGACAAGAAAATCATATAGAATTAATTGCGTCAGAAAATTATACTAGTAATTATATTATGTATGCACAAGGTTCGCAATTAACAAATAAATATGCAGAAGGATATCCTAGAAAACGTTATTATGGTGGTTGTAAATATGTAGATATTATTGAAGAAATAGCTATTAATAGAGCAAAAAAATTATTTAATGCTGATTTTGCTAACGTTCAACCTCATTCTGGATCTCAAGCAAATTTTGCTGTTTATACAGCATTATTAAAACCTGGTGATACAATATTAGGTATGAAATTATCACATGGAGGTCATTTAACTCATGGTTCTTCTGTTAATTTTTCAGGTAAAATATATAATGTTATTTCATATGGTGTAGATAACAACGGAATTATTGATTATGAAGAATTATTACGTTTGACAAAAAAAAATAAACCTAAAATGATTATTGGTGGTTTTTCAGCATATTCTGGAATTTGTGATTGGAAAAAAATGCGTGATATTGCAGATACAGTGAATGCTTATTTCGTTGTAGACATAGCTCATGTTGCTGGTTTAATAGCAGCAAAAATTTATCCAAATCCTATTGATTATGCACATGTTGTTACTAGTACTACTCACAAAACATTAGCAGGTCCTCGCGGTGGATTAATTCTTGCTAAAAATGGAAGTGATGATTTGTATAAGAAAATAAATTTATCAGTTTTTCCTGGTGCACAAGGAGGACCATTAATGCATGTAATCGCTGCAAAAGCTATTGCATTTAAAGAAGCTTTAGAACCCGAATTTAAAATATATCAAAAACAAATAGTGAAAAATTCTCAAAGTATGGTTCAAAGATTTTTAGAAAGAGGATATAGTATTGTTTCTAATAATACTTGCAATCATCTTTTTTTAATTAATTTAACTAATAAAAACATCACTGGAAAAGATGCTGATATTACCTTAAGTAAAGCTAATATAACTGTTAACAAAAATACTATACCTAATGATTTAAACAGTCCTTTTATTACTTCAGGTATACGTATTGGAACACCTGCTATTACTAGACGTGGTTTTAAAGAACAAGAAGCATATGATGTAGTGAACTGGATAGCTGATATTTTAGATGATATTAATAATAAAAAAAATATTTTTAATATCAAACAAAAAGTATTAGAAATGTGTCTAAAATATCCTGTTTATATTTAATTAAAAAAATTTTTAAAATTTATTAAAAAATAATAATTTTGCATGTTTTAATTTAAAAATCATCTTCAACTTTATTTTGGTAGTATTATATTAATTTTATTATAATCAATTTTATTTTTATTTTTTAAATATGGAATTTCACCTAAAAAAGGAGATTTAATATAATTTAATAAAGTTTGAATATAATGTATATTATATTGATTATTTGGAACAATATTATTGGCTATCCAACCTCCACATTGTATGTTTTCTGAAAAAATAGCTTGTTCTGTTAAAATAGCGTGGTTTATGCATCCTAATTTAATTGCAATTACAATAATAACAGTTAATTTTTCTTTTTTTACCCAATTTGAAAAAGTATCTTTATAAGATAATGGGGTATACCATCCACCAGCACCTTCAATAATAATCCAATTACTTTTTTTTGCAATTTTTTTTAAACCTAAAGACATATTTTGTTTTGTAATATCCCTTTTATAAAGACAACTTAAAATATGAGGAGGAGCGTTTTCTAAAAATGCAATTGGATTAATTTCTTGGTTACTTAATTTTATAGCACTGTTCTTTTTAAGAATCAGTGTATCATTATTTAAAATAATATTTGATTTTTTTTTACCTCCTGAAGAAATAGGTTTATATCCTGCTGTTTTATAACCATGATAAGTAGCTTTTTTTAATAAAATACTACTTGCAATAGTTTTTCCTACGTTTGTATCTGTTCCAGTAATAAAAAATTTTTTAATCATAATTATGTCTTAATTTCTTTTTGAATATGGAAAATAATAAAAGATATTTTATTTTACAATATTTTACATACTTAATATTAATAAAAATTTTTAAAAAAATTTGTTATTAATGAAATAAATAATTCTTTATTAAAATGTTATTAGTATTTAATCAATATGTAAATGAAGTAACTCGATATAAATTATTATTTATATTTTAAATATAATATATAATAATATTGAGTTACTTTAAAAATAATATTATTTTTAATGAAAATGTCAGCTGATATATAATCTATTAAGAAATAAATTGTTTAAAAACATTTATAGTTGCAATTTAATACATAATAAAATTTTTTAGATAAATTTTTAATTTATGATATATCTGCATTATAGTACTGATTTTTATTAATTTTTAATGATGAAACTAAAGAATTATATTTAAATTTTTTTGATGTATTATATTTTTGATATTCTGGATGTAAATTCAATTTTTTTAATAATTTTAAATCATTTTGTTCTTCTGGATTCTCTGCAGTTAATAGTTTGCATCCATAAAAAATAGAATTTGCTCCAGCCATAAAACACATAGCCTGAGTTTGATCATTCATATTTTTACGTCCAGCAGATAATCTAATATAAGATTTTGGCATCATAATACGCGCAGCAGCAATAATACGAATGAAATCAAATGGATCTACATTTTTATTATTTTCCATTGGCGTTCCTGGTATTTTTACTAACATATTTATAGGTACACTTTCTGGTGGGATAGATAAATTAGATAATGTCATTAATAATTCAATACGATCTTGTTTTTTTTCACCTAATCCTATAATTCCTCCAGAACAAATTTTTATACCGGAATTACGTACTACATTAAGTGTATTAAGTCGTTCTTGATATGTGCGAGTAGTGACAACATTACTATAAAAATTTTCAGATGTATCTAAATTATGATTATAAAAATCTAAACCTGCATTTGATAATTTTTTTGCTTGTATATCATTTAAAGAACCTAAAGTCATGCAAGTTTCCATACCTAACTTTTTTATTTCTTGGATAATTTTTTCTAAATAAGGAATATCTTGTTCTTTAGGATTTTTCCATGCAGCTCCCATGCAAAATCTACTTGAACCTGAAGATTTTGCTTTTTTTGCAGCATTAATAATTTTTTCTATTTCTAATAAAGATTCTTTTTTTACATCTGTTTTGTATCTAGCACTTTGAGGACAATATTTACAATCTTCTGGACAAGATCCAGTTTTAATAGAAAGTAGTGTGCTAATTTGTATACTGTTAGGATTGAAATATTTTCTATGTTCTTGTTGAGCTTGAAACATCAATTCAAAAAAAGGTTTTTCAAAGAGCATTCTTGTTTTGTCTGCAGTCCATTTTTTTTTCATATTCATCTCCAAAAAAATTATGTTTTTTCTTTAATTAAAGGTTTATACTGAATTATTTCATATTTTATATATAAATTATTATGAGTCAATCTGATACACTTTTTGATTATAAACATATTTGGCATCCTTATTCTTCAATGATTAATCCTCATCCGTGCTATACTGTAATTTCTGCTAAAGGTGTTTATTTAAAATTAAAAAACGGTAAAAATATAATAGATGGGATGTCTTCATGGTGGTCCGCAATACATGGCTATAATCATCCTGTTTTAAATAAAGCTTTAAAAAAACAAATTAGAAAAATGTCACACGTAATGTTTGGTGGAATTACTCATCCTGCAGCAATTGCATTATGTCGGCAATTGATATCATTAACACCAAAAAAACTAGATTGTGTTTTCTTGTCAGATTCTGGTTCAGTATCAATTGAAGTAGCAATAAAAATGTTAATACAGTATTGGCAATCATTAGGTCAAACAAGAAAAACATTTTTAACAATTCGAAATGGTTATCATGGCGATACTTTTGCTGCTATTTCAGTTTCTGATCCTAACAATTCGTTTCATAAAATATATCATAATATATTACTAAAAAATTTATTTGCTGATGCACCAGTTTCTTCTTTTCACGATAATTGGAATAATAGCGATATTATATCTTTTACAAAAATAATAGAAAAAAATTCTTACAAAATCGCTGGAGTTATATTAGAACCTATAGTTCAAGGTGTAGGTGGAATGCGTTTTTATCATCCCACTTACTTAAAAAAAATAAAAATTTTATGTGAATATTATTCTATCCCATTGATTTTTGATGAAATCGCAACAGGATTTGGAAGAACTGGAAAAATTTTTGCTTTTGAACATGCTGATGTCATTCCAGATATACTATGCTTAGGAAAATCAATTACAGGTGGAACAATCACTTTAGCTGCGACTTTAACATCGCGTTACATCGCAAATACTATTAGTCAAAGTGAAACTAATTGTTTTATGCATGGTCCAACTTATATGGGTAATCCATTAGCATGCGCTGTAGCTAATGCTAATATAAAAATATTAAAAACTAACATATGGAAAAAACAAGTATATAATATTGAAAAACAACTTTCTACAAGTCTACTACCATTAATTGATCACCCTTATGTTATTGATGTACGTGTTTTAGGAGCTATCGGAGTGGTTGAATGTTCCCGTTCAGTTAATATGTTATTAATACAAAAATTTTTTGTTGAACATGGTGTTTGGATTAGACCATTTAAAAAATTAATTTATATTATACCACCTTATATTATTAGTACTCAGGCATTAAATAAGTTAACTAATGTTATCATAGATGCGTTGAATCATGATTTTCTATTTTTATAAATTTATTTTAATCTAAACTATGTACAAGTATCCATATAGGTCTATGACCTGTATCATATGTATTGAGTTGATTTAATTCTCCAGTATTTTTGCAAATATCATAGATAGCTAATCTATTAGATTTTTCACCCGCAACAATTAAATATTGATTGTCGGGATCAATACAAAAAGATCTAGGTTGCAATTCTGTTGGATAACTTTTAATAAAAATAATTTTTTTATTATCAGAATCAATATGAAATAATGAAATAATATTCAAATATCGATCAGAAACATATAAAAAACGTCCGCATGATGTTAAATGAATATCAGACGACCAATAATTTTTTAATAATTTATTAGAAGTAATATTAATATTTTGTATATTTTTTACTTGAATAGTATTTTTTGTATTATCAATTTTCCAAACATCTACAGTTCCATTTAACTCATTAATAGTATAAAAAAAATCTTGATTTGGATGGAAAGTAATATGACGTGGTCCAGATTGTTTTTGAGTATAAAGTATTTTTTGTTCAGTATTTTTTAATATTCCAAAATCAGTTAAATAATACAAATAAATACAATCTTCTTTTAGAGATGTAACAAATAAGACATTATATTTGTAATTTACTTTAGCAGCATGACAACCTTGTATATTACAAATAATTTGAATAGGATTATGAGGAATTCCATTTTTATCTAATCGGCTCACAATAAGAGTATTAGAATGATAAGAACTACAAAATAGTAATTTCTTATTTTGATCAAAAGAAAGATAGTTCGCTTTTCCTGGAAAAGAAATTGCATGTTGTTTATTAAGATAACCATTTTTATCTATATTAAAAGTAATAATTTGATTATCTTTTGAAATTCCAGCATATAATAATTTTTTATTTTTAATAATATTGATAGGTTGAACTTGACTGTATATTTCTACTTTTTGTATTAAATCTATGCTGCCATTGTTATATAAATTCCATACTTCTATACTTTGACTATCTGAGTTTGAAATATAAATAACTTTTTTCATATAATTTCTCTAATTTTTTGTCAAATAAAACAACGATAATAGTATTTAAAGAAATATTGTCAAAATAAATACAATATGAAAAATATTTATTTAGATGATATATTATTAAATAAATTTTATAGAGCATGTTGATATAAATTTCTTAATAAATTTATAATCCATTTGAGACGTAAATAATCATCGTCTAAATTTATAATAAATTGAATTTTTCTCGAATTTACCATTTTCCAAATATTAGGTTCTTTTTGAAATATTTTTAGTAAATATTCAATATTTAAGGAATTTTTATAATGAAATTCTATTAATCCTATTTTTTTATTAGATTTTATATATTTAATGCCTAATTGATAAGCTATCAATCGAATTTTTGCAATTAAAACTAAATTTTTAGCAAATGCAGGAAGTATGCCAAATTGATCAAAAAGTTCATTTTTTATTTCTTCTACTTGTTTTTCATTTTTGGCATTTGCAAGTTTTTTATAAAAAAATAGTCTTGTATTAACATCAATAATATAATTCTCAGGTAATAAAGAAGATACATACAATTTGATTTCTAACGATTGTTGTAAAATTTTATCTTTAGACAAAGATTCACCTGTTTTTAATAAATTTACAGCATTTTTTAATAGTTTTATATATAAAGAAAAACCGATATTTTTTATATGTCCACTTTGTTCTTTTCCTAATATTTCTCCTACTCCTCTAATTTCAAGGTCGTGATTTGATAAAGAAAAGCCTCCTCCAAAATTATCTACTGAAGAAATTGCTTCTAATCTTTTTTTTGCATCTATAGTAATATTCTTAAAATTATTTACAAGAAATAAGGCATATGCTTGATGATTTGATCTACCAACACGACCACGCATTTGATGAAGTTGTGATAATCCAAAATGATCTGCATTTTCAATAATAATTGTATTTGCTTGAGGTATATCAACACCACTTTCGATGATTGTAGTGCATACTAAAACATTAAATTTATTATTATAAAATTGATTCATGACTTTTTTAAAGTCAAGATTATTCATTTGTCCGTGTCCTACTTTAATTTTTGCTTCAGGGATCAACATTGATAACTTTTTTGCAACATTAATAATATTTTGAACTTTATTATATACATAATAACTTTGCCCACCTCTTAAAATTTCACGTAATATTGTTTTTCTTATTAATATAGGATTATATTCTTGAATAAAAGTTTTAATAGCTAGTCTTTTAGCTGGAGGTTTAGATATAATAGATACATCTTTTATACCAGTTATAGCCATATTTAAAGTGCGGGGTATAGGTGTAGCTGTTAATGTTAAAATATCAATATTAGAATATATTTTTTTAATAATTTCTTTATGATTTACACCAAATTTATGCTCTTCATCAATAATTAATAAACCAATATTAAACCATTTTATTTTTTTAAATAATAGTTTATGAGTGCCTATCAAAATATTAATTTTTCCGTTTTCAGATTTCTGAAAAATTGAATTTTGTTCTTTTGATGTTTGCAATCTAGATAATATATTAATAATAAAATTGTAATTTGAAAAACGTTTTCGAAAATTTTTGTAATGTTGTTGTGCTAATAAAGTTGTTGGAACTAAAATAACAACTTGTTTATTATTCCAAACTGATATAAAAGATGCTCGCATTGCAATTTCTGTTTTTCCAAAACCAACATCGCCACAAATTAAGCGATCCATAGGAACTGATTTTTGCATATCTTTTATTACAGATTTCATTACTTCATTTTGATCTTTTGTTATTTTAAACGGACAATCTTGACAAAAAAGTTCATATGATTTTTTTTCTATTAAAAAAGAATAACCTGTTTTAGTTGCCCTTTTTGAATAAATGCGCAACAAATAAGCTGCATGATCATAAATAATACTGCTAATTTTATTCTTTTCTTTATTCCATTCTTCACCACCTAATTTATGAAGAGGAGCATGTTCTATCGACGTTTCAGTATAAGGTGAAACAAGGTGTAAATAGGAAACAGGTACATATAATCTATCTCCTTCTGCATAGGAAATAATTAAATATTCTGATTTTATGCTAGCTGTTTTAATAGTAGTTAATCCTTGATATCTTCCAATTCCATGTTCAATATGTATAATAGGATGATTTAAAATTAATTGAGATAAACTGCTTTTTTGAAAAGAATTAATATTTCCGGATTTTTTTAAATATTTTTTATTATGAATTAATCCTATTAATAAATCTTTGGTAGAAATAAATAAAATATTATTTTTTTTATCCAAGAAACTATTTTGAATTTTTTTTATCATATAAAAATAATTAATATTTTCTTTAATATTAATAATATTTTGAATATGTTGAGGAAAAATTTTATTTTGTTGTAAATATTTTAAAATCTCATTCAAAGATTTTTCTGGTGCTAAAGAAAAAATTATTTTCCCTGAAAACAAATATAAATAAGATAGTAATGTCTTGATATTATCTAGATGATTTACATTATGAAATAAATTTAATATTTTTTGATATGTAACATTAATAATATTTTTATTTTTTGAAATTTTATTTTCTATAATTTTCATAATAGATTATTTCTTTAAAAAAAGTAATAATTATTGATTTTTAAAAAATTGTTTTTTTTTGATACATTTTATTGAAAAAGTTTTATGATGTTTAATCATATGTTCTTACATATGCTAATTTTTGTTTAGATTAAAATTATTTTTTAAAATTCTGAGATATTTAAAATTTTTGGATAAAGTTCTTAAAATACTTAAAAGTATTCTTATTTTAATATTTATATTAAAATTCTTAATTAATAAAGTATAGAATATTAATATATATTATAGAGATGATATTTATAAATTAAATATAATTTAATTTTTATTAATAACATATATCTTTTATTACTAAAAAAAACATTGTATAAAATACTTAAAATATAAAAAGATTTTTTATTTGTTTAAGAAAATATAAAAAATGTATAAACCTATATATCTGTTTATCGCTTTACGTTATTTATGGAATATTTATTCACCTAATTTTAAAAAAATTTTTGTTATTTTATCTATTATTAGTATCACTATAAGTACTATTGCATTGATTATTACAATATCTATGATAAATGGATCTGAAGAATATTTTAAAAAAAATATTTTATCTATAATTCCCCATTTAATTATTACTAATAACAACCAATATGTTAAAAAAATAGATTTTCCTAAAGGTATTCTACAAATAAATAATATTGAAAAAATTTCTGATTTAATTTGTAAAGAAATTATTGTACAAAATAGGAATAATATTTCTGCTGCAGAAATAATGGGTGTAGATAAAAGTAATCATGATAATATCATCAATTATAAAATAGAAAATATTTTAAAAAAATTAAAACCAAATAGATATAATGTAATTATCGGAAAAAAATTGGCTCAAAAACTTCATGTACATACTGGCGATAAAATTAATTTAATACTTTTATCAAATGCAAGAAATAATTTTTCAGGAAAAATTTTTAATCAAAATATATTTAAAATAATCGATATTTTTTCCACTTCTAGTGAGGTTGATTATTATCAAATATTAATGAATAAAAAAGATAGTTTAAATTTTTTAAGATATTCTAAAAATTATATTAGTGGATGGAGAGTATGGTTAAAAAATCCATTAAATTTAGATTTTTATCAATTTAAACAATTTAAACAATTTAAAAAAATAAAAAATAAATTAATATTATTTGATTGGACACTGCAAAAAGGTGAATTATTTAAAGCTATGAAGATTGAAAAATATATTATGTTTTTTTTATTTTTTTTAATATTAATATTATCTATTATAAATATATTTATAAATTTAACTACATATATATTAGAAAATAAGCACGTTATTTCAATTTTACAAACACAAGGATTATCTAATTCGAAAATTATGCTAATATTTATTATATTTGGTTCAGGAAATGCTATCATTGGTAATATATTAGGTACAATCATTGCTATTTCATTAATTATACAAAATGATCTGTTAAAATTTTTCATTAACTTTTTTTTTGATGAAAATAATATAACAATTTTAATTTTACCTCATCAAATTTTTATCATTAATATCATATCTATCTTACTAACTATTTTTGCAACATTGTATCCGTCCTGGAAGGCTATTCAATTAAAACCAGTTAGAGTTTTATCTAAAAATGAATAATATTATTATAAAATGTATTAATTTAAGCAAATCTTATCAAGATAGAGATTTTAATTATGAGATTTTGAAGAATATATCTTTTGAATTAAAAAAAGGAGATATAACTGGTATTATCGGACAATCAGGTTCAGGAAAAACTACTTTTTTACATGTATTATCTGGATTAGATACTCCTACCTCTGGTCAAATTTTATTTTATGGTCGACCCTTTGATTCAATGACATCTTATGAAATAGCAAAATTTAGAAATACAAAACTAGGTTTTATTTATCAATTTCATTATTTAATGTTAGATTTTAATGTCTTAGAAAATGTTGCCATACCTCTTTTAATTAATAATAAAAGTGTTAAAGAATCTGAAGAAACAGCATATCAAATATTAAAAAAAATAAAATTAGAACATAAAATAAAAAAATATCCATCTGAAATTTCTGGAGGTGAAAGACAACGTGTTGCCATTGCTAGAGCTTTTGTAAATAAACCAGATTTAATTATAGCAGATGAACCAACTGGTAATTTAGATGAATATAATATTCATATTATTTTAAATTTAATATTTGAATTTAATACTAATTTTAAAACATCTTTTTTGATTGTAACACATGATCCTATTTTGATAAAAAAAATACCTTTTTTGCTTCACATGAAAAATGGAGAATTATTTAATTATGAAAATTAAAACAAGATTAATGAAATGAATTTTTTACCTATTTTAATTGCAAAAAAATTATATTTAAAAGATAAAAAAAATTACACAATATTTTTTGTTACAATCTTATCTAGAATAGGTATATTTATCAGTGTATTTGCATTAATTATGAGTTTTAGTGCATTAAATGGATTTCAAAAATTATTAAATAACACAGTATTATCTACTTTACCTCATGCAATTATACAATTGACTGAAAAATCATATATAAACTGGAAAGATATGATTATTAAATTAAAAATGTTTCCAGAAGTTTCTTATTCTGAACCTTATATTATTAAAAATGGATTACTTATTGTTAAAAATAAAATTAAAACAATTGAAATGAAAAGTTTTAGACATATTAAATATTTAAAAAAAAATCTTCTTTATTTAGATAAAAAAAATATTTTTTTGACAAAAAAAAATATCAATGAAATTATAATTTCATCTTATTTAGCAAAATATTTATCAATTAAAATAGGAGATTCAATTGATTTGATTTTTTTTAATGAAGATAATAATCATATAAGTTCATATTTCAAACATTTTTCTTTTAAAATTTCAAATATATTTGAGTCAAATGGTATATTAGATACAAACCTTGTATATATTCCATTTAGTTTTTTTAAAAATTTTTTAAATATTAATGATAATATTAACAGCATTGAATTACATATATCTGATCCATTACATGCAGATCAAATTATTTTAAATATTTTAAAAAAAATGCATACTCCCTTGCTTACATATACTTGGATGAATCATTATGAATTTATATATCATAATATTAAAAAAATCAAAACAATTGTATATTTAATTCTTATACTGTTAGTTATCATTTCATGTTTTAGTATTGCATCTATTTCTCTTATGACAATATCTAAAAAAACGCAAGAAATCGCTATTTTACGTAGTATCGGAGCAAGCAATATTCTAATTCATCTTATTTTTTTATGTTATGGTTTACGTTCTATTTTAATAGGAAGTGTGATAGGTTTATTTACAGGGATAATAATTATTATTAATTATAAAAACATAAGATTTTTTCTAGAAAATAGATTTAAAGATAACATCTTATTTGATAATTTTTATTATCATAATTTTTTTCTATTAAAAATAGATTTATTAGATATTATGACAATATTTATAAGTATTATAGGAATAGGTATTATAACAAATTGGTATCCAGCATATTGTGCCTCAAAAATAAATCCTAGTAGTATACTAAAAGAATATTAATTAATAATTTTTAAATGAATAAAGAATTTTATAAAAAAATTTTTTCAATGGTGAAAACATGACTATTAAAATAGGAATTAATGGATTTGGTCGTATTGGACGTATATTATTTCGACTTGCTCAAAAACGTTCAGGTATTCAAGTAGTAGCTATTAATGATTTATTAAGCCCTGAGTATATTGCTTATATGCTTAAATATGATTCAACACATGGTAAATTTAAAGAAAATGTTCAAGTAACAAAAAACAATATTATTATTAATGATAAAAAAATTCGTATTACTTCTATTAAAGAACCTGAAAAATTAATGTGGGGTGATTTAGAAATCGATGTAGTAATTGAATCTACCGGTCTTTTTTTAACACAAGAAACAGCTTATAAACATATTTTATCCGGATCAAAAAAAGTAATTATTACAGGACCGTCTAAGGATGACATTCCAATGTTTGTCAAAGGTGCTAACTTTGATAAATATAAAGGAGAAAAAATTGTATCTAATGCATCTTGTACAACTAATTGTTTAGCTCCTTTATCTAAAGTCATTGATGATGAACTTGAAATTATTGAAGGTTTAATGACAACAGTTCATGCTACTACAGCTACTCAAAAAATTGTTGATAGTGCATCTTGTAAAGATTGGAGAGGTGGTAGAAGTGCATTGCAAAATATTATCCCTTCTTCTACAGGTGCTGCAATAGCTGTAGGTAAAGTATTACCACAACTTAATGGTAAATTAACTGGTATAGCATTTCGAGTGCCAGTATCAAACGTGTCTGTTGTAGATTTAACAGTACGTTATAAAAAATCTGCTTCGTATTACGAAATATGTGACATTATTAAAAAAGCCTCCCAAGAAGATATGAAAGGCATTATTGGATATACTGAAGATGAAGTAGTTTCTACAGATTTTAACGGAGAAGAATTAACTTCTATTTTTGATGCAAAGGCAAGTTTATCTTTAAATGATAATTTTGTTAAATTAATTTCTTGGTATGATAATGAAACTGGTTATTCTAGTAAAGTTCTTGATTTAGTTTATTTAATGTGTAGCACTAAAATATAATGATTTGCATATAAAATACTTTTTATTTTTTAAAATTAAATGCAGTATTAAGTTTGTACTTAATACTGCATTTAATATTTTAAAAATATTTTTTAATTCAATAAGATTTATTATAATATTAAAAATAACTGTTTTTAAAACAATTGAAAAATTATTTTATATTTTTCTAAAAAATATATAATATGATTACATTTATTAAGGTATTTATTTAATCTAATAATTTTATAATCTGTCTAAAATGTATTATTTTGAAATAATACAAAGCATCTTTACAAAAAATTTATTTAATCAGTTTCAGAAAAATGAGGAAGAATTATTTTTAACCATTCTTTAATTCTATTTTCAGTTTTTTCTGGTTGTCGATCTTCATCTAATATTAATCCAATAAAATATTCATTATTTAATAAAGCTTTAGATTGTTCAAAAAAATATCCTTTTGTTGGCCATTGGCCAATGATATGTCCTTTATTTTTTGTGATAATATTATAAATTACTCTTATTGCATCACAAAAATATTCACTATAATCTTCTTGATCACCACATCCAAATAATGCAATGGTTTTCTTAGAAAAATTAATTTTTTTCAAAGTTGGTAAAAAATCATCCCAATCGCATTGCATTTCACCATAATACCAAGTAGGAATTCCTAATATTAAACAATTAAATTTTTCAATATCTTGTTGAGAAGATTCACTAATATCATGTAATATAGCACGATCATACCCTATGTATTTTTGAATTGATTTAGCTATTTTTTCTGTATTACCAGTATCACTTCCAAAGAAAATACCTATTTTTTTCATTTTGCTATCCTTGAATAAATATATTTACAAAAAATATATATAATAGTTTATTAATATTCTTTTATAGTAATAAGTTGTTAAGTTGTTAATAAAATTCTTTCTATAAAAATTATTTAAAAAAATAAATATTTAATATTGAATATGTCAAGGAATTGATATAATAAATCAGATAAGATAAAAAATTTTAAATATAAAATACTAAAATATAAAATACTATTTAAATATCAAAAAAAATTAATAAAAAAAATTGTTCCTCGATTTTTTTTATTTTATTTAAATTATAATTTTAAGAATAAAAAATAATTTTATTACTAATTTATAAACTTAAAATATTTAATAGTTTTAGATTTTAAAAAAAATGTTTTTCTACACTAAAATAACTGAAACATTTTAAAACAAAAATAATATATTATATAAAATGTTTTAAATAAATTAATATATATTTATTCAAAAATTATGACAAAAAATCTAATATGGTTTCGAAATGATCTTCGTGTACATGACAATACAGCTTTATATGAAGCATGTAAATTTGATCAAGATCAGGTATTAAGTTTATTTATTGCTACTCCTCAGCAATGGAATTATCATTGTATGTCTGATAAAAAAAAATCTTTTATGTATTATCATTTAAAATCTTTACAAAAAGAATTATTCAAATTAAATATTACTTTATATTATCATGAATCTACTAATTTTTTACATTCAATACAATATTTGATATTCTTTTGCCAAAAATATAAAATAAATAATTTATTCTATAATTATCAATATGAAATCAATGAAAGAAAACGTGATTATTTAGTTAAAAAAGAACTTTCTCAAAAAGGTATTTTTGTAAAAGGGTTTCACGATAATCTTTTAGTATCTAATAATAATATTAAAAATAAACACAATAAACCATATAAATTATTTTCATTTTTTAAAAAAAAAATAGTGACATATTTACATGAAAATAGACTAAAAAATTTATTAGTTCCATCGCAGAGAAAATTCAAAAAAAATATTTTTTTAGCTTCTATGCCTCCAGAACATTTTATTTTAAATTTTAATAAAAATATTTTTCCTATTGGTGAAAAAGAAGCTATAAATCGTTTAAAAAATTTTTGTTTATATAAATTTAAAAATTATTCTCTTAAAAGAAATTTTCCTTTTTTAGATAGTACTAGTATTTTATCTCCATATTTATCTGCAGGAATAATATCATCTAGACATTGTCTAATAATGCTACAAAATATAAAAAGTAAAGAATCATTTAAAAATATTCTAAACTCTTCTTGGTTTAATCAAATATTATGGCGTGAATTTTATTATCATTTATTAATTGGTTTTCCTGAAATTAGTAAATATCAATCATTAACTAAATGGGAAACAGAAATTATTTGGGCAAATAATATAAAATATTTCGATGCATGGAAAGAAGGAAGAACAGGATTTCCAATGGTAGATGCTGGCATGAGACAATTAAACCAAATAGGCTGGATGCATAATCGATTGAGAATGATTACTTCTAATTTTTTAGTAAAAAATCTTTTAATTGATTGGAGACAAGGAGAAAAATATTTTATGTCTCATTTAATTGATGGCGATTTAGCATTAAATAATGGAGGATGGCAATGGTCAGCATCAATTGGTTGCGATTCTGTTCCTTATATTAGAATGTTTAATCCATTGTGTCAATCAAGATCATATGATATCTCTGGAGATTTTATAAAAAAATTTATTCCAGAATTAAAAAAAGTTCCCAATCAGTATATTCATCAACCATATGAATGGTCTCAATCTGAAAGATTGAAATTAGATTATCCCCAACCTATTATCGACTATAATATCAGTAGAAAAAATTTTTTGTTTATGTTCAATAAAATAAAAGTAAAATATAAAAAATAAGGTCTAAAAAATCATGAATAATTTTCTTTTAGAAGAAATTATTAATAAAAAATTATCATCTAATCAATACAAAGATATAGTTCCTAACGGTTTACAAATTGAAGGTAAACCAATGATTAAAAAGATCATTACCGGTGTTACTGCTTGTCAAGCTTTATTAGAACAAGCATTATTTTATAATGCTGATGCTATAATTGTTCATCATGGTTATTTTTGGGAAAATGAGTCAAGATATATACATAATATGCAAAAAAAAAGATTACAAACTATACTTTCTAATGAAATTAATTTATATAGTTGGCATTTGCCATTAGATATTCATCCAAAGTTAGGTAATAATGCGCAAATTGCTAAAAAATTAAATATTTCAATACAAGGAAATATTTTACCTTATGTTTTTTGGGGCCTAATGGATAAAAAAATCACAGGTTTCGAACTTGTAAATAGAATTAAAAATAAATTCAATATTATTCCTATACATTTATTTGAGAATGCTCCTTTATATATTAATCGCATTGCTTGGTGTAGTGGTAGAGGTCAAAGTTTTATTAAAGAAGCATATAAATTAGGTGTTGATGCTTTTTTAACCGGTGAAATTTCAGAAGAGACTATGCATATTTCCAGAGAATTAGGTATACATTTTTTTTCTTTAGGACATCACATAACTGAAAAAGATGGCATCAAATCTTTAGGAAAATGGTTATATAATAAATACAATCTGAATGTTCATTTTATTAATATTGATAATCCAGCATAATTTTTCAAATTAACATAATAATTTTTTTTAGTATTACTATATAATAATTAAAATATTTATAAATTCTTATAAATATCTTTTTTTTATTTTAGGTATATATCATATTTATAGATATATATCATATTTAATATGCAAACTTTATTGATAAAACATCATGAAAATAAATGAAAAAGACACTTTATTAGATATTTATTGGTTGTGTAGAGATAATCAAGATTATTTAGAAAAAATATATCAAGATTTTTTAATAAATCCTGAATCTATAGATATTACATGGAATAAAATATTTGTAGAATTTTTTCAAGACACAAATAATACTAAAAGTACATATAATATAGAAGATCAAAAAAAAATAATCATAAATAAAATAAATTCTATGATTAATATATTTCGAATAAATGGGTACACACAATCTCAAATTGATCCATTAAAATTAACCAAACAAAAAAAAAATAAAGATTTACAGTTAATTTTTTATGATTTTAAAAAAGAAGATTTAAATAAAAAAATTCAAATAAATTTTCAAAATTGTTCTAATTTTGAAACTAATATCGTTAATTTATACAATATATTATCTAAAAAATATTGCGGTTCTATTGGTTTTGAATACATGTATATAGAAAATCTATTAGAAAAAACATGGATTACAAATTATATAGAATCTTATTTTGATAAAAATTTATTTAATTCAGTAGAAAAAATCAATTTTTTAAAACAAATAACTTATGCTGAAACTTTTGAAAAACATCTTGGAAAACAATTTCCTGGAATCAAACGTTTTTCTTTAGAAGGAGCAGAAAGTTTAATTCCTATGTTACATGAAATAATTAGATTTTCAAAAAACAACAATATTTCTGAAATAATATTAGGTATGGCTCATAGAGGAAGATTAAATGTTCTTGTTAATGTATTAAATAAAAATCCAAAATTTTTATTTAATGAATTTTTAGAGATACATTCACTCGAAAAAAATAGTGGTGATGTAAAATATCATATAGGTGGAAGTGCTGAAATAAAAAACAAAAAAAATAATATAATAATTAATATGGCATATAATCCATCACATTTAGAAATAATTAATCCAGTAATTACTGGAATAGCTCGATCATCTATTGATAATGAAAAAAAAGTTAATAGTAATATTTTGCCTGTGAGTATACATGGAGATGCATCTATTATTGGTCAAGGAGTAGTACAAGAAACATTAAATTTATCTCAAACAGAAGGTTATAAGATTGGGGGTACTGTTCATATAGTAATTAATAACCAAATTGGTTTTACTACTTCTAATTCTCAAAATCTTCGATCTAGCAAATATTGTACTGATATTGCTAAAATGATTGATGCACCTATCTTTCATGTTAATGCGGATGATATAGAAGCATCAGTTTTTGCTATCCAATTAGCTCTTAATTTTAGAAAAAGATTTCAGAAAGATGTTTTTGTAGATTTAGTATCTTATCGACGTCATGGACATAATGAAGTAGATGATCCTTCAGTTACTCAACCTATAATGTATCAAAAAATTAAAAACCATCCAACTGTTAGAGAAATATATTCTAATTTATTGATATCTAAAAAAATAATTACATCAGAAAAAAATGAAGAAATAATAAAAAAATATTATTTGAAACTACACAATGGAGAGAATATTTTTTCAAAATCTAAAGAAATTTTTTTTAAAAATGAACAAAAAGAAATTTTCTTAAAAAAAAGATCTATAAAAAATATAAATATTATAAATTTAAAAAATTTAGCTATATTAATTAATACTATCCCTCAGCATGTTCAAATGCATAAAAGAGTTAAAAAATTATATCAAGAAAGATTAGAAATGGCTCAAGAATTAAAATTATTTGATTGGGGTGCAGCCGAAACATTAGCTTATGCTACAATTATTAATGAAGGCATTTCTTGTCGCATCTCTGGAGAAGATGTAAGTAGAGGTACTTTTTTTCATCGTCATGCATATATTCATAATCAAATAGATGGTTCTATTTATGTTCCTTTAAATCATATTAAAAAAGAACAAGGCAAATTTCAAATTTGGGATTCAGTTTTATCAGAAGAATCTGTTTTAGCTTTTGAATATGGATATTCTTTGTATCCATCTGAAACACTAACTATTTGGGAAGCTCAGTTTGGTGATTTTGTTAATGGTGCTCAAATAGTTATTGATCAATTTATTAGTTCAGGTGAACAAAAATGGAATAAAAAATCTAATTTAGTGATTTTTTTACCTCATGGTTATGAAGGTCAAGGACCTGAACATTCATCAGCTAGAATTGAACGATTTCTTCAATTATGTGCAGAAAAAAATATGCAAATATGCATACCCACTACATCATCACAAATATTTCATCTTTTATGTCAACAAATATTTAAAAAAATTTATAAACCATTGATTATTTTTACTCCAAAGTCTCTTCTCA
Organism: Buchnera aphidicola (Macrosiphoniella sanborni); assembly: GCF_005080885.1. Classification (NCBI taxonomy): domain Bacteria; kingdom Pseudomonadati; phylum Pseudomonadota; class Gammaproteobacteria; order Enterobacterales; family Erwiniaceae; genus Buchnera; species Buchnera aphidicola. The sequence goes on from NZ_CP034864.1 coordinate 325,934, forward strand.
GGCAACCAATGGCATATTCTTCTTTAAAAAGTTTAGCAGAGGGAAAATTTCAACAAGTACTTCATGAAGAAAATTATATTAATAAAAAAGAAAAACGTCTTATTTTTTGTTCTGGAAAAATATATTATGATCTTTTACATAACAAAATAAAAAATAATATTGAATATATTATTTTAATTCGAATTGAACAATTATATCCATTTCCGAAAAATGAAATCATAAATATATTAAATAATTATTTTTATATAAAAGATTTTATATGGTGTCAAGAAGAACCTTACAATCAAGGAGCATGGTCATATATTCAACATCATTTAAATAAAATTTTACCATCTTCTATTTCATTAAAATATATTGGACGAAAAGCTTCTGCATCACCTGCAGTTGGTTATATGTCTATACATAAAAAACAACAAGAAAAAATAATTAATAATGCATTAACAATTAATTAAATAACAGGATAAAGAATGAAAATAATCAATATTCTTGTTCCAGATTTACCAGAATCTATTAGTAATGCAACAATTGTAAAATGGCATAAAAAAGTTGGAGAAATAGTTAATTATAATGACAATATAGTAGATATTGAAACAGATAAAGTTATGTTAGAAGTATCTTCACCATGCAATGGGATATTAAAATCAATTTTAGAAAAAGAAGGACAAATAGTTAATTCTCATCAAATATTAGGTGAAATTGATCAATTAGAAATTATAAAAAATAACAATATTAATCATAATATTTTAGAAAAAAAAAAATACATAACAGATTTAAAACAAGATTCTGTTGATCCAGAACAATTGTCTTTTATATTAGAAAATAAAAAAGAACATTTTACTCCATCAATAAGACGCTTAATCAAAAAAAATAAAATTAATCATGATGTTATAAAAGATATAATAAAAAAAAACGATAAAAAAAATCTTCAAAATATTTTAAAAAAAAATACAGAAGAATCAAACACAACTATATCTAATAATAATTTTGAAAAAAGAGTAAAGATGAGTCAGTTAAGACAAACTATTTCAAAACGATTATTAGATAGTACAAATAATATGGCTATGCTGACAACTTTTAATGAAGTAAATATGAAGCCCATAATTACTTTAAGAGAAAAATATGGAGAAGATTTTCAAAAAAAACATGGTATTCGAATGGGTTTTATGTCTTTTTTTGTAAAGTCAGTGGTAGAATCATTAAAAAAATTTCCACAAATTAATGCATATATAGATAATACAGATATCGTTTTTTATAAACATTTTGATATTAATATTGCTATTTCAACACCAAGAGGATTAATTACACCTGTATTAAGACATGTTGAAAATATGACAATGTCAGATATAGAAAAAAAAATAAAAGAATTATCTCTTAAAGGTCATGAAAATAAAATTAATTTTAAAGAATTAACAGGCGGTAATTTTACCATTACTAATGGTGGTGTTTTTGGATCTTTAATGTCTACTCCTATCATAAATCCTCCTCAAGCTGCTATATTAGGTATGCATGTTATTCAAGAACGTCCTGTAGTTGTAAAAGGAAAAATTGAAATTCTTCCAATGATGTATATAGCTTTATCTTATGATCATCGTTTAGTAGATGGAAGAGAATCTGTTCAGTTTTTAATGTCTATAAAAAATATATTAGAAGATTTTGTTCGTATTTTAATTGATATATAATTTTTTTATTTGCTTCTATTTTAGTAGTATAAAATTTGATAAATCAATAATTACAATAATCATAAAAATTAAAAAATGAAATAATAAATTATTATAAGAGAAAAAATGAAAAATAATAAAATAATCTTGATACGACATGGTCAAAGTGAGTGGAATGAATTAAATAAATTTACTGGATGGCATGATGCTAAATTATCAGAAAAAGGAAAACAAGAAGCAAAATTTGCGGCGTTTTTATTAAAAACAGAAAAATTTTCTTTTGATTTTGCATATACATCTGTATTAAAACGAGCAATTCATACTTTGCAATATATTTTAGATGAACTAAACCAAAATTGGTTGCCAGTTGAAAAATCTTGGCGTTTAAATGAAAGACATTATGGTGCTTTAGAAGGATTAAATAAAGATGAAGTAACTAAAAAATATGGAGAAGAACAAGTCCTAATTTGGAGAAGAAGTTTTAATATCAAGCCTCCACAAATTGATATACAAGATAAACGTTTTCCGGGAAACGATTTGCGTTACGCTAATTTAAATAAATCTGATATTCCTATAGGAGAAAGTTTAGAAAATACTGCAAAAAGAGTTATTCCTTATTGGAATGAAGTAATTTATCCAAAATTAAAAAATAATAAAAAAATACTTATTGTTGCTCATGGTAATTCTTTACGTGCTTTAATTCAATATCTTAATAAAATAAATAATCAGGATATTATAGAATTAAATATTCCAACTGCAAAACCTATTATTTTAGAATTTGATAAAAATTATTCTCCAACAAAATGGTATTATTTAAAATAATTACATTATAAAATTATTTTTTATATCTTTCATCTATAAAAAGTTAATACTAAATTAGTATAAAAATATTCGTCATTTTATTAATATTAAATAAATTTATATATACTTCAAAATTCTGATATTTTTTTAAAAAGTACAATTAAATTGTATTAAAATGAAATTTTTATCGAAGTTTAAATAGAGGTTCTAATGATTAAAAAAATTGGAGTCTTAACTAGTGGTGGTGATGCTCCAGGTATGAATGCTGCAATTAGAGGAGTCGTTAGAACAGCGTTAAGTGAAAAATTAGAAGTTTTTGGAATTTATGATGGATATTTAGGTTTATATGAAAATAGAATGGTAAAACTTGATAGGTATAGTGTCTCTGATATGATTAATCGAGGAGGGACATTTTTAGGTTCTGCTAGATTTTCGAGTTTTTGTAAAAAAAATATACGTTCTATTGCAGTAAAAAATATTCATAAAAGAAAAATAGATGCTCTTGTTGTAATTGGTGGAGATGGTTCTTATTTAGGAGCTAAAAAATTAACAGAAATGGGAATTCCATGTATTAGTCTTCCAGGAACAATTGATAATGATGTTGCAGGTACTGATTATACAATAGGTTATTTTACAGCTTTACAAACAGTTGTTGAAGCTATTGATAGATTAAGAGATACTTCTTCTTCTCATCAACGTATTTCTATAGTTGAAGTTATGGGTAGATATTGTGGAGATTTAACTTTATCTGCTGCTATCGCTGGTGGATGTGAATTTATTGTATTACCAGAAATTCGTTTTAAAAAAGAAGAACTAGTTCTTGAAATAGAAGAAGGTATTGCTAAAGGTAAAAAACATGCTATCGTTGCAATTACAGAACACATTTGTGATGTAAAAGAATTAGCAGAATATATTCAAAAAAAAACACATCGTGAAACTAGAGCAACAATTCTTGGACATATTCAAAGAGGTGGTGCACCAAGCGCGTATGATCGCATATTAGCTTCAAGAATGGGTGCATATTCAATTGAATTATTATTAAAAGGTTATCAAGGTAAATGTGTGGGAATTAGAAATGAAAAAATGGTTTTTAACGATATAGAAAATGCATTAAAAAATATGAAATGTATTTTTAAAAAAGATTTATTAATCACTGCTAAAAAACTATACTAATATAAAATTAGTGCCGGTCTTTCCGGCGCTCTAATTTTAATATTATTTATCTTGAAAAAAGATAATATAGGTTATGTACAATGAATATTTATAGAAAAAAAAATATCATAAAAAAATGTTTATTTGAATTTTTAGGAACAGGTTTAATAATATTTTTTGGTATTAGCTGTTTAGCTACATCAAAATTAACAAATATTAAACTTAATGAATTTGAAATTAGTTGTATTTGGGGTTTAAGTGTTTCTATTTCAATATATTTAACTTCGACTATATCTGGTGCACATTTAAATCCAGCTATTACTATTTTTTTTTGGTTATCTAACAAATTTAATAAAAGAAAGGTATTACCATATATAATATCTCAAGTATTTGGTTCTTTTTTTTTTACTCTTGTAGTATATTATTTTTATAATCAATTATTAACCACATTTATAAAACAACATAACATTATTGTTGGTTCAATAGAAAGTATTGATGTAGCTTGTATTTTTTGTATCTATCCGAACTATAATAATAGCTTTTTATATGATGCTTTAGTAGAAATATTTGCAAATACGCTATTTATTATTATTTTATTAGAATTTAATAATAAAAAACATAATTTTTTCCTACAAAATCAATTTATTAAACCTCTTTTAGTAGGAATGTTAATATGTATAATTAATTTAGTTATGAATCCTTTAAGTAATATAAGTTTAAATCCAGCGCGCGATCTGGGTCCTAAAATATTTTTAAGTTTAATTGGATGGGGAACTTTATCATTTACTGGCGGTAATAATAATCTTTTATATTGTTTAATACCTACAATTGGTCCCATACTAGGTGCTAATTTAGGAGGTTGGATATATAAAAATATTAATAGTAATTAATTGATGTTTTATTAAAAAATATCATGCGAAGTTTTTACAATTTTTAAAAAAATTTCAGCATTTAAAGATGCATTACCGATTAATAAACCATCTATATCAGGTTGAATAATAAATGATTTTACATTTTTTATATTAACAGAACCACCATATTGTACAATAATGTTTTTAATAGATGAATCGTTTTTTTTAATATAATTTTTTATAAATTCATGTATTAATTGTACATCTTTTGGATTAGCTGATATACCTGTTCCAATAGCCCAAATAGGTTCATAAGCAATAATTATATTTTGAAATGCTAATTTTCCTAATTTTTTTAGTATACAATCTAATTGATTTTTAATAATTTTTTTAGTATTACCATTATCTTTATCTATCTTTGTTTCACCTACGCATAAAATCGGTGTTAAATTTAATTTTTTAATCAAACAAATTTTTTCTGCAACAAGATCATCAGTTTCATTATGCCATAAACGTCTTTCAGAATGTCCAACAATAACATATTTCGCACCTATTTCTTCTAACATTAAAATAGAAGTTTCACCAGTAAATGGACCTGTCAAATGAATGTCTACATTTTGAGCTCCAAGAAAAATATTCATTTTTTTTATTTTTTTATAAACTCGTTCTAAATATACAGTAGGAGGTGCAATAACAATAGTGTTCTTTTCTAAATAATTTAATGCATATAATTGAAAATATTCAAAAAAACTAGAAATCATATTAATATTTCCATTTAATTTCCAGTTTGCTACTATAAAAAATTTTTTCATATTGACCTTTTAAAACTTAAGATAATAGAAACTAAGCATATTTATAAATAAAATAAGTATATATTAACTTAGTTTCTACTATAAAAATATTAAGATATATTATTTATATGTATTTGCGCGATCACGTAATTGTTTTCCTGGTTTAAAATAAGTCACATATTTTTCATTCAGTTGTACTATTTCCCCAGTTTTAGGATTTCGACCAATACGAGGAGAACGATAATGTAGGGAAAAACTACCAAACCCTCGAATTTCAATCCTTTTTCCTTTTGCTAATGACGTTGTCATATGCTTTAACATTTCTATTATAGCTAGTCTTATTATTTTATTAGAAATATGAATTTTTTTTTTAGTAATTTTTGTAAATAATCCTGACTTCGTCATAAAACCTCTGCGATTTATATGTCTTAAAAGTTATTTTTTATTAATGTTTATTTTAAAAATAAAATTTTTTATTTTAAATAGAATAATTATTCAGTATTTTTAGCAGCGTTAAATGCAGCTGTCATAACATTAGAAAAATTATCATTATTTTTTTTATTGTTAGATATTATTGTAGAATCTTTTTTTTCTTTTTCGTCAGGAATGTGAATTACAAGATAAATTATTCTATTTTTTCGATCAAAACTAGATAATTTTACTAAAATTTTATCTTCAAAATTAAATTGATTGATTATTTTTTCAGAATTTACTCGAGGAATATCAGATAATCTAATAATTCCTTCTAAATGAGATTCTGGTAATTGTACAATAATATGTTTTTTATCAATAGATTTCACTTTTCCTGTGATAATTTCATTTTTTTTAAAATTAGAAACATATGTGCTAAACGGATCTTCTTCTAATTGTTTAATTCCTAAAGAAATACGTTCTCTTTCAGCATCTACTTGTAAAACCACGGCAGAGATTTCATCATTTTTTTTATATTTTTTAACTGCTTCTTCACCAGATATTGTCCAAGAAATATCAGATAAGTGTACTAATCCATCAATTCCTCCATTTAACCCAATAAAAATACCAAAATCTGTAATAGATTTTATTCTTCCAATCACACGTATTCCTTTTTTATGAGTTTCTGAAAATTCTTTCCATGGATTAATTGTACATTGTTTTAATCCTAAAGAAATTCTTCTTCTTTCTTCATCAATATCTAAAACTGTTACTTCAACGATATCGTTTACAGAAACTACTTTAGATGGATGTATATTTTTATTAGTCCAGTCCATTTCTGATACATGTACTAAACCTTCAACACCTTCTTCAATTTCAACAAAACAACCATAATCTGTCAAATTTGTAACACGTCCAGTTATTTTTTTTTCTTCTGGATAACGCTTAGAAATATCAATCCATGGATCTTCACCTAATTGTTTTAACCCTAATGAAACACGTGTTCTGTCTCTATCGAATTTTAAAATTTTTACTTGAATCTCATCTCCTACACTTACAATTTCACTAGGATGTTTTACTCTTTTCCAAGCCATATCAGTAATATGTAAAAGACCGTCTACTCCGCCTAAATCTACAAAAGCACCATAATCTGTTAGATTTTTTACAATTCCCTTAAGATGAATACCTTCTTGTAAATTTTCTAATAGTTGATCTCGTTCTGCACTATTTTCTGATTCAATAACAGCTCTACGTGAAACAACAACATTGTTACGTTTTTGATCTAGTTTAATTACTTTAAACTCTAATTCTTTACCCTCAAGATGTATGGTTTCTCGTACTGGACGTACATCAACTAAAGAACCAGGTAAAAATGCACGTATATCATTCAATTCAACAGTAAAACCACCTTTAACCTTACCGTTAATAATTCCAGTCACTGTTTTTGATTGTTCATGAGCTTTTTCTAATATTAACCATGCTTCATGTCGTTTTGCTTTTTCACGAGATAACAACGTTTCACCAAAACCATCTTCAATAGCATCTAACGCAACATCAATTTCATCGCCTACATTAATATCTATTACACCTTGAGAATTTTTAAATTGTTCAGAAGGAATAGAAGATTCAGATTTTAAACCAGCATCAACTAAAACAATATCTTTTTCTATTGCAACGACAATACCCCGAATAATTGAACCTGGACGAGTTTTAATCTCTTTTAAAGATTCTTCAAATAATTGAGCAAAAGATTCATTCATATTAATAATATACGAAATTTTGTTAATTGTTTATTTTAACTTCATGCTAAAATAATCTTGTTTAATATTATCTTGTAATAATCCTTATTAAAGAATGTTTATGATTTTAAAATTAAATGAATTATAAATAATTATATTTCTATTTTTTTTAAAATAATTTCTATTATAGATTTAATAACTTCTGATAAAGTCATATAAGTAGAATCTAATATTATAGCATTTTTTGGTATGCATAAAGGAGAAAATAATCGATTTCGATCAGATTCATCACGATTCTTCATTTGCATAAATAATTCTTCATAATTTACATGATAACCTTTTTTTTTAAATTCTATTGCTCTTCGTTGAACACGTACTTCTAAATCAGCATCTAAAAAAAATTTGATCACAGCATCTGGAAATACTGCTGTACCCATATCACGCCCTTCTGCTATTAAACCTGATAAATATTTTAAAGACCTTTGTTTATTAATTAATATTTTCTTCATATTAGGATAAGTTCCTAATTGAGAAGAAATATTACTAATTATCTCAAGATGTTTTGTTTTATGAAAAACATCAATAGTTTTTTTTTTATTAATGAGAAATTCAAATTATCTAATAAAAAGATCATATTTTTTTCAATAATTTCAATATTTTTATGTAATGCTAAAAATGCTATAAATCGATAAATACATCCTGATTCTAGTAGAAACCAATTTAAATTATGCGCTATTATTTTAGAAACTGTACTTTTACCGACACCACAAGGACCATCAATAGTTATAATAGGATTTTTGTTTATCATATTTTATCTTTAATATATAAAAATTTTTAATTATTACAAATAGATAAAAACTCTTTAAAATAATTCGGAAAAGTTTTTGACACACAACTAGGATTAAGTATATTTACACCAATACCAGATAAACAGATAAGTGAAAAACACATAGCTATACGATGATCATTATAAGTATTAATATTAGAATATTGAAAAACTTGAGGAGGAGAAATAGATAAAAAATCTTTTCCTTCTTTAACAATAGCACCAATTTTTTTTAATTCAATACTCATCGCAGATAGACGATCAGTTTCTTTAACTCGCCAATTATATATGTTTCTAATAGTAGTAGTACCCTGTGCAAATAAAGCAACTATAGCAATAGTCATTGCGCTATCTGGAATATGATTCATATCTAAATTTATTGCTGTTAATGTATTACGAATACAAGTAATAGAATAATCTTCCCATAAAATTTTTGCTCCCATTTTTTCTAAAACATGAGCAAAATTTATATCACCTTGAATACTTTTTTTTCCAATACCAACAACTTTAACTGTACCACCTTTAATAGCAGCAGAAGCTAAAAAATAAGATGCTGAAGAAGCATCTCCTTCAATTTTATATTCTCCTGGAGTAGTATATGATTGTTTTCCTTTGATATAAAAAATACGATAAGAATCGTGCGTAATATTTACTCCAAAAGATTTAATTAAACTTAGAGTAATATCAATATATGGTTTTGAAATTAAATCTTGTTTAATAAAAATAGTTGTATCTTTCAAAGCAAGTGGTGCACTCATTAATAAAGAAGTTAAAAATTGACTAGAAATATTACTATTTAAAATAATAGAACCACCAATAAAACCACCTTTAGTTCGTATTGGAGGATATCCAACATTTTTTTGATATTCAATATCAGCTCCTCCTTGTTGTAATGCATCTACTAAATCTTTTATTGGTCTTTCATGCATTCTATCTTCGCCATGAAGAAAAACATCATTTTTTTTTAAAGATAATACTGCAAGCAAAGGTCGAATCGCAGTACCTGCATTTCCTAAATACAATGATACTGATTTAGATAGAAAAAAAGATTGTCCTATACCTTCAACATAACACGTTTTTTTATCATCAGATAAACTATAATTAATGCCTAATTTTATTAAAGCATCTAACATGTAATGTGTATCATCACTATGCAATAAATTAGTTAATTTTGTTGTCCCCTTAGCCATAGAAGAAATTAATAATGCTCTATTTGAAATACTTTTAGAACCAGGTAAGTAAACAGTTCCATTAACATAAGAAACCGGTTTTAAATCAAGAGAATCTTGCATAATTAATATACGCTCTATTTAATAAAAATTAAAATAATGTTTTAAAAATTTATATAAATTTTTTATCCATATCGATTTTCAAAATATGACATAAAATTTATCAAAGCTTGAACCCCTGCTAATGGCATAGCATTATAAATAGATGCTCGCATACCACCTACTATACGATGTCCTTTTAAATATTTTAAACCTATTAAAGAAGCTTTTTCTAAAAAAATTGAATTTAATTGAGGATCTTTTAAATAAAATACAACGTTCATATTTGATCGATTCTTAATATCGATATTATTAATATAAAAATCACTATCATCGATTTTTTTATATAATAAATCTGCTTTTTTTTTATTTAATTTTTCAATATTTTTTAAACCTCCATTTTTTTTTAACCATTTAAAAACTAATCCTGATAAATACCAAGAAAATGTAGGTGGTGTATTAAACATAGAGTTGTACTGTAATATATTTTTATAATCTAAAATCGAAGGTGATATTTTTGAACAAAACTTTATTAAATTTTCTCTTATGATAATTATAGTTATACCTGCAGGACCAATATTTTTTTGTGCACCTGCATAAATGAGATCGTAATTTTCAATATTAATTTCTCGGGACAAAATACAAGATGAAAAATCTGCTATAATGACTTTGTCATTAAAACAAGGCTCTTCATAAATAGATAATCCATCTATTGTTTCATTAGGACAATAATGAATATATTCTGAATCTTTATTAAAATTCCATTTTTTCATTGGTAAAAGAAATGTTTTTCTATCATAATGTTTTTTTTTAATTAATATTGATTTGGGGATACAATATTTTTTAGATTCTATAAATGCACATTCAGACCAATAACCACTATTTATATAATCTGCTTTTTTATCACAACTTAATAAATTCATAGGAACAGCAGAAAATTGTCCTCTAGCACCACCTTGACAAAATAATACTTTAAAATGATCAGGTATATTTAACAAATCTCTAAGATCTTGTTCTGCTTCTAAGGCAACTTGTATAAATTCTTCACTACGATGGCTAATTTCTATAATAGAAGAACCGGATTGCTTCCAATTTTGCAGTTCTTTTGTTGCTTGTAACAAAACATCTTTTGGCATCATAGCTGGACCAGCACTAAAATTATAAACTACATTCATTGTTTCACCAATTATGTTTTAAGAATTATATTTATGATTAGTTTATAAATTCTAATCCTTGCATATATTTTTTTTGAAGAATTTTAGGGATTTCGACACGACCATCAGAATGTTGATAATTTTCTAAAATAGCAGCTAATGTTCTTCCTATTGCTAAACCAGAACCATTTAATGTATGTACAAAACAATTTTTTTGTTCAGATTTTTTTTTATAACGAGCTTTCATGCGACGAGCTTGAAAATCATGCATATTAGAACAAGAAGAAATTTCTCTATATTTTTTTTGGGAAGGAAACCAAACTTCTAAATCATAAGTTTTTACAGCAGAAAAACCCATTTCTCCTGCACATAATAGAACTTTTCTATATGGTAAATCTAAAAGTTGCAATACTTTTTCAGCATGGTTTGTTAATTCTTCTAATGCTGCTTCAGATTTCTCTGGTGTTACTATTTGCACTAATTCTACTTTATCAAATTGATGTAATCTTATTAAACCTCTGGAATCACGTCCATAAGAAGATGCTTCTGACCGAAAACAAGGAGTATGTGCAGTTAACATAATAGGCAAATCATTTTCATTTATTATTTTATTACAAACTAAATTAGTTAATGGTACTTCCCCAGTTGGAATTAATATATATTTTTTTTCATCTATCATAGTTATATGAAATAAATCATGACTAAATTTCGGCAATTGACCAGTACCATATAATGCTTTAGGCTTTACTAAATAAGGAACATAAGTTTCTATATAACCGTGATTCAAAGTATGTAAATCTAACATAAATTGGCTCAATGCTCGATGCAAAAGAGCTATTTTACCATGCATTACAACAAATCGAGATCCGGATATTTTTGCTGAAGATTCTAAATCTAATTCCTGAAATTTCTTGCCTATTGTTATATGATCTTGAACAATAAAATTGTATTTTCTTTTTTTTCCCCAATATTTAACTTCTTTGTTATAAATTGAAGAATTTCCTTTTGGAACATCATCTGCAGGAATATTAGGTATACACATAGAAAAATTATAAATTTCTTCTTTTAAAATATTTAGTTGATTTTTTAAATCATGTAAAGTTTTTGCTGATTCTATTAATTTTTTTTTTGATATTGAATGTTGATTTTTTTTTGTTTTAGATTCTCTGACTAAATTGGATAAAGAATTATGTTTAAATTGTAAATCCTCTGTAGCAATTTGTAATTTTTTCCGCTTATCTTCCATAGAAGAAATTTTTGAAATATCTAATATATAACCTTTTTTTAATAATTTTTTTGCTATTATATTTAATTCATTTCTTAAAAAATAAGGATTCAACATAACATATTTTTCTCCTCTAAATTATAAATATTTTTTATTTAATATATTTTATAATTTATTCAATAACTTAATTCAACGACTTATAAACGATAAAGATAGAAAAATACTCAAATTTTTATACTCAAAAAAATAAATAATTAAATTATTTAATATATTAAGATGTATTTGATAAAATTAAAACAATTATAATATTTTCTAATTAAATTAAAAAGATATATATTATTCTATTCAAAAATATTAATCATTAATATTAAAAAATACAATATTTATTGTATTATAGACATTAATAGACATTAACAATATATTTTTAGGAAATAAGAAAATGAATATTATTAAACATAATAAAATCATTATTTTAGGTTCTGGACCAGCTGGATATACTGCTGCAATATATGCTTCAAGAGCTAATTTGAATCCTATTTTGCTTACTGGTATCAATCAAGGAGGGCAACTTATGAATACTAATGAGATTGAAAATTGGCCTGGAGATGCAGATAAAATAAGTGGATCAGAACTAATGAATCGAATGTATAAACATATTATACAACTTAATACTACAGTGATATCTGATAATATCATAGAAGTAGATTTTAAAAAAAAACCATTTTATTTAATAGGTGAAAAAAATAAGTATACTGCAGATGCAGTTATTATTGCTACTGGGGCAAATCCTAGATATTTAGGATTAAAATCAGAAAAATTATTTCAAGGGAAAGGAGTTTCAACATGTGCTGTATGCGATGGTTTCTTTTATAAAGGAAAAGAAGTTGCAGTAGTAGGTGGAGGCAATACAGCTATAGAAGAAACATTATATTTATCTCATTTTGTTAAAAGGGTACATTTAATACATAGAAAAAAAAATTTTAGTGCTGAAAAAATTTTATTAGATCGATTACAACAAAAAATTAAGAACAAAACGATCATGATTTATTTTAATTCTACTATAAAAGAAATATTAGGTGATACTTTTGGAGTCACTCACGTACGGATTGAACAAGAAAATAATAAAAAAATACAAGAAAAACATATTCCAGTTTCTGGATTATTTGTAGCTATTGGATATATTCCTAATACAAGTATATTCGTTAACGAATTAAAAATGAAAGATGGTTATATTCAGGTCAAAAGAGGTAGACATGGAAATTATACACAAACAAATATACCTGGTATATTCGCTGCAGGAGATGTAATAGATCACGTATACAAACAAGCAATTACATCATCTGCTAGTGGTTGTATGGCTGCTTTAGATAGTGAACGTTATCTAAATGAAACAACATAAAAAAAGAATAAAAAATTATCTTTATAATATGTTGTATATTAAAATATACTAGTCAAAATGACTAGTATCTGATATTATTAAAATATAAAAAAAAATTTTAGTAAGGAATAAAATGTCTAAAGAAGAAAATATTGAAATGCAAGGAACAGTAATAGATACATTACCTAATACTATGTTTCGTGTAGAATTAGAAAATAAACATATTATTACTGCTCATATTTCAGGAAAAATGAGAAAAAATTATATAAGAATATTAACAGGAGATAAAGTAACTGTAGAACTTACTCCTTATGACTTAACTAAGGGAAGAATAATTTTTAGGAGTCGTTAATAATTTAACAAAAATCATAATTAATATTTTAGAAAAATCAATTATATTCCTAAACGGAATTCATATCTTAAGAACTTATCTAATAATAATCTAATTTGAAAAAAATATATTATACTTTTCTTGAAAAACCCAAACTTTTCAAAATAATTTAAAGAGAATTTATGCGCACGCAATATTGTGGGAATATTCGAATAAAAGATTTAAATAAAAAAGTAATATTATGTGGATGGGTGCATAAAATAAGAAATTTCGGTAAGTTGATTTTTATTGACATGAGAGATCATACAGGTTTAATTCAAATTGTTGTTCATTTGAAAAATAAAATTCTTTTTCAACAAGTATTAAATTTAAAAAATGAATTTTGTATTCAAATTCATGGCATCGTACAAAAAAGAATAGAAAAAAATAAAAATATTAAAATGAGTACTGGCGAAATAGAAATTTTAGCTCATGTATTAACAGTTTTAAATATTTCATCAACTCTTCCTATAAATTATCTCAATGATAATAATGACGAATTAAGATTAAAATATAGATATTTAGATTTACGTAATTTTAATCTTTTAGAAAATCTAAAAAAAAGAAATCAAATCACTTATTTAATCAGACAATTTTTAACAAAAAAAAATTTTTTAGATATTGAAACTCCTATACTTACAAAATCTACACCAGAAGGAGCTAGAGATTATTTAGTACCAAGTCGTAATCATTATGGAAAATTTTATGCATTACCTCAATCTCCACAATTATTTAAGCAAATATTAATGATTGCTGGTATTGATAAATATTATCAAATAGTTAAATGCTTTCGTGATGAAGATTTACGTTCAGATAGACAACCAGAATTTACTCAAATTGATATTGAAGTTTCTTTTATGAATTCTAAAAAATTTATTAATTTAATAGAAGCACTAATCATCAAAATTTGGTCAAAGATTATTAATTTTAATTTAAAAAAATTTCCTATAATATCTTTTAATGAATCTATAAAAACATATGGATCAGATAAACCAGATTTAAGAAATCCACTTAAAATTGTTGATATACATGATATATTTCAAGATAAAAAATTTACACTATTTTTTAAAATAAATATTCAAGAAAATAATCGTATAGCATTATTATGTATACCCCAAGGTGCTATTTTAAGTTTAAAAAAAATTAATAATTATATCGAATATGTAAAACAATACGGTGCAAAACAATTATTTTATATAAAAATTACAGCATATCATTTTAATTATAAAGATATATGCAGTTCTATGAAAAACATATTAGACGATATTACTTTTAATAAAATACTTCAAAAAAGTAGTGCAAAAATCGGAGATATTTTATTTTTAATGGCAGATAAAGACTATATTGTAAATAAATCTCTTAGTATGTTACGTTTAAAATTAGGTAATGATCTTCATATTACTGATAAAAATAGTTGGAAACCTGTCTGGATTGTTGATTTTCCTATGTTTCATAAAGATAGTACAGGAAAACTTTCTTCTGTTCATCACCCGTTTACAGCTGTAAAAAATATGGATATGGAAATGTTAAAAAATACACCAGATATTGCTATTTCAGATAGTTATGATCTTGTAATAAATGGTTATGAGATTGGAGGAGGCTCAGTTCGTATTCATAATGCTAACATGCAAAAACGAGTATTTGATATCATTGGTATTAATAAATCTCTTCAATATGAAAAATTTGGTTTCTTGATAGAGGCATTACAATATGGAGCACCTCCTCATGCAGGAATAGCTTTAGGTTTAGATAGAATAGTCATGCTATTAACTAATAGTAAAAATATTAGAGATGTGATTGCTTTTCCTAAAACAACATCAGCTACTTGTTTAATGACTGATTCTCCTAGTTTTGTTGATATTTCAACATTAAAAGAATTATCTATACAAATATTAAAAAAAAAACAATTATAAAAAATTTTTAAAAAAAACTTTTTTTATTATACCTAATACACATAAACACGAAGAACATAATACAATAGATGGGCTTGCAGGTGTATGAAGAAAAAAACATAAAATGATTCCTCCTGTAATAGAAACAATACTTGCTATAATAGCAATTATAACCATTTTTTCTGGTGAATTAGAAAAATTTTGTGCTGTTGCTGGAGGAATAATTAATAAAGATGTAATTAATAATGCACCTACAAATTTAATAGCTATAGCAATACTGAAAGCAGTCATTAACATAATAGTTAAACGAGCATAAAAAATATTTACGCCCTCTATTTGAGCTAATTCTTCATTAATTGTTGCTAATAAAATAGAATTCCAACGATAGTATAAAATAGTTAGTATTATTAGACTACTTATAATAATAACAATTAAATCATATTCTGTGACAGATAACAGATCGCCAAATAAATAATTTGTAATATCTGTTGTATGATGATTAGATATGAAACTTATAAGAATCATTCCTAAAGATAATGAACTATGTAATATTAGACTAAGTATTGTTTCTAAAGAAAATGGTAATGATTTTTCTAACCACGCTAAAATAAGAGAAAGTGTACTCATCAAAAGAAAAAGAGAAAAAAATGAATTTATATTGAATATAAGAGATATTGCTATACCAAGAAGAGAAGAATGTGATAAAGTATCACCAAAAGATGACATACGTCTCCACACGATAAATGAACCTAATGGAGCAGTAGTTAAAGAAAGAACAATCCCTGCAAACCATCCAAAAAAAAATATTTTAAACATATAAACATGTACTCTTTATTTTAGTAAAATATATTTAAAAATCATGAATGTGATTGTGATGATGCTGATAAAATGCCAGTTCTTTTACACGTTTAGAACCAAAAATAGAAATAAATTCTAAATTATTACAAACAGTTTCTGGTGTACCAGAACAACAAATATGATTATTTAAACAAATAACATCATCTGTTTTAGCTGTTACAAAATTTAAATCATGAGAAACAAATAGAACTGAACATTGTAATTCATTACGAATTTGATTAATCAATTTATAAAAAGTTGCTTGTCCAATGATGTCTAATCCTTGCATAGGTTCATCTAAAACTAATAAATCAGGATTATTCAACAATGCTTTTGCTAAAAGAATTTTCTGTGTTTCTCCTCCAGATAACTCTTGTAATTGTCGATATTTTAAGTGTTTTGCTTTTACACGTTTTAATATTTTAGATATTATGATATTATTTTTTTTTCGAGATAATTTCATGTAGCGTTCTACTGTAATAGGTAATAAATTATTAAGAAATAGCTTTTGGGGTATATAACCAATAGATAAATTCTCTCTTCGAATAATCTGACCAGAATTAGGTTTAATTAATCCTAAAATCACACGTATTAATGTTGTTTTACCTGCACCATTTGGTCCAATTAACGTTAAAACTTTATTTGAATGTAAAGATAATGTTATATTCGTCAAAATAGAACGATTAGATACATTTACATGAACATTTGTTAATGTAATTAATTTATACATATTTCATAAAACATCTCTATTAAGGAATGTATTTTTTAAATTAAAATGTATCATTTACATTGAATGTAAACTAAAATGATCTTTTTATTCTATAAATTACTTTTTAAAACGATATTTATACTATTTTATTAATTTATAAGTATATTACGATTCAGTTCAGTAGAGATACTATTTAATAAAATTAATTCGTATATTTATAGATTAAAAGTACAATTTTAATTTTTTAAATTTATTTTTTTAACATATATGTTTATGTTATAGAATTAACCTAATTAACACAACTCATCTTTAATATGTTATTTCAGACTTATCAGTAATCATATTTTTAAAAAATATTATTATAAAATTAAAAGTAATCATAATATGTAAAATAATTCTTGAAAATTTATATATTTTACACTGGATCAAAAAAATGAAGAAATTTTAAATAAAGATTGTACTGACGATTAATACAAGAAGATTTTTTCATATTTGAGCATTAAAGATGAAAAACAATTTTTATACAGTTTAGATGTAATTTATAAAACTATATTACTATCAAAATACATTCACTTAAAACAATGAAGAAAACATTTTTTAAAATTTAATAAATATTTTTGAATCTGCTGTGCTATAACTATAAATAAATATTAAAATAAATATAGTATCTTATACTATAATAAATTTCATCTATTTATCTGGAAAAATTATTTATCTATAGATAGCATATATTAGAAAGGAATATAGATAAGAATAAAAAATATTTCATTTAATCATATTATAAACTTAGGAAAAATATTTTTTATAAAAATGAAATTAGTATATATATCTATTATATTTAATATATTCATTAAAATAAAACATTCATATTAATCACAATTTAATCAATTTTAATAGAAAATGAAAATTTTATTATCAATTTCAAAAGAACAAATTTTTATGCAAAATTTTTAAAATTCTATTGTATAGAATTACAACACTTTTAAAATTCTACTAGTATTAGTTTTTCCTATCTCATTCATAATATCACCTTGAGTAATAATAACTAAATCTCCACTAAATAAAAAACCTTTATTACATAATAATAAAATTGCTTCTTGAGAAGATTTAAAGCCATCATTTTTACTATGAAAATATACAGGTGTTACACCTCTATAAAGAGCAGACAATCTTAAAGTCTTTTTATTTTTTGATAAAGCAAAAATAGGTAATCCAGATGTAATTCTGGACGTCATAAGAGCAGTCTTTCCAGATTCTGTCATAATAATAATAGCTTTAATACCTTTTAAATGATTAGCAACATACATAGCTGACATAGCAATAGCTTCTTCAATATCATTAAATTGTACATTAAGACGATGTTTAGATACATTAATACTTGGCATTTTTTCTGCACCTTGACAAATTTTTGCCATTTTTATAACTGTTTCTGATGGATATTTTCCAGATGCTGTTTCTGCTGAAAGCATAACAGCATCACTTCCGTCTAATACAGCATTAGCAACATCCATTACTTCTGCACGAGTAGGCAAAGGATTTGTAATCATAGACTCCATCATTTGTGTTGCTGTAATAACTATTTTGTTTAATTTCCTTGAAGTTTTAATCAATTTTTTTTGAATACCTGCAAGTTCATAATCACCAATTTCTACCCCTAAATCTCCTCTAGCTATCATAATTGCATCTGATTCTGAGATAATATCTTCTATTACATCTTGATTCATTACAGCTTCTGCACGTTCTATTTTTGCGATAATTTTAGCATGACTACCAGATTTTTCAGCTAATTTTCGTGCCTTTTTTAAATCATCACTACATCTAGGAAAAGATATTGCTAAATAATCTACATCAATTTCAGTTGCTAAAATAATATCTTTTTTATCCTTTTCGGTTAAAACATTTGCAGATAAACCACCACCTAATTTGTTAATACCTTTATTATTTGAAAGAATACCACCCATAATAACTTTTGTAATTATTTCACTATCCGTAACATTTATAACTTTTAATTGTATTCTTCCATCATCTAATAATAATACATCATTAACTGTTACATCATATGGTAATCTTTTGTAATCAATACCTACTCGTTCTTGAGTACCACTATTTTCTTCTAAAATTACATCTAATATAAAAATATCATTTATTTTTAAAAAAATATAACTATTCCTAAATCTAGAAATACGAATTTTAGGTCCTTGTAAATCACCAAGTAATGCAATATGAAAATTTAAATCTTTCATAATTTCTTTCACTTGATATGCTCT
The DNA here is from genome assembly GCF_005080885.1 of Buchnera aphidicola (Macrosiphoniella sanborni). Lineage (NCBI taxonomy): Bacteria > Pseudomonadati > Pseudomonadota > Gammaproteobacteria > Enterobacterales > Erwiniaceae > Buchnera > Buchnera aphidicola. The sequence goes on from NZ_CP034864.1 coordinate 345,263, forward strand.
CAATTTATGTTCATCCGCTGAACCATGAGAAAAATTAAATCTCAAAACATTTGCTCCAGATTGAATAATTTTTTTAAGATTATTATTTATATCTGTTGAAGGTCCTAAAGTAGCTACAATTTTTGTTCTTCGTAATCGATTTAACATAAAATATACCTTATTAAAAATTTTTTTATGTCATTAATTGTTTATCAAAAAATATTTTTTTTATTTTTAAGTTATTTATTAATATATAAATAGTAATATATTAGTAATATATAAAAATATTATATAAAAATAAATAAGTGATACTAAAATTATATTATATTTATTAAAAAAAAAAATATATATCTATAAAATTATGCTCGTATATAATATTTTCAAAATTTTCTAATAAAAATATTTTTTAATTACTATTATTCAATTATTGTATTAAATTTTACAATTGATATTTTAAATGTTTAAAATAAAGAGAAGATTATGCTAAAAGAAAACAATCTAGCTTGTGATTTAGTTATTTTTGGTGCTAAAGGGGACTTAACAAAGAGAAAATTATTACCTGCTTTATATAAATTAGAACAATATCAAGAAATAAACGAAAATACACGTATTATTGCTACAGGACGCGCTAATTGGGATACAGAAAATTATATAAAAATAACAAAAATTGCAATAAAAAAATTTTTAAACGAAGATATTCAAGATATTGTTTGGAAAAAATTTAGTGCACGTATAATATTTTGTAATATTAATGTATATGAAAGTTCTCATTTTTTTAGATTAAAAAAAATATTAAAACAAAAAAATAATACAGTTATTTACTATTGTGCAATTCCTCCTGAAACACTGAATTCTATTTTTATAGGATTAGGAAATGCAAATTTAAATTTTTCATCATCACGTATAATTTTAGAAAAACCATTAGGTATTTCTTTACAAACGTCTCGAGAAATTAATAATCATCTTTCTAAATATTTTTTAGAAAAACAAATTTTTCGTATTGATCACTATCTTGGTAAAGATGCAATATTAAATCTTTTTTCTTTAAGATTTGCTAATTCATTATTATTTCATAATTGGAATAATAAAACAATTGATCATGTTCAAATTACTGTTGCTGAAGAAGTGGGTATTGAAGATCGATGGAATTATTTTAATAAAATGGGACAAACAAGGGACATGGTACAAAACCATCTTTTACAAATACTTACTATTATAACAATGGATGCACCCAGTAATATTACATCTGAAACTATTCGAGATAAAAAAGTTGAAATATTACGTACACTTAAGTCTATTAATATTGATAATATTCACAAAAAAACTGCACGGGGACAATATAGTTCAGGTTTAATTAACGGAGAAAAAGTACTTGCTTATTTAGATGAAAATGGTGCAAATAAAAACAGTCAAACTGAAACATTTGTTGCTATAAAAATCGATTTAAATCATGAAAGATGGTCTGGTGTACCATTTTATTTAAGAACAGGAAAACGTTTAGCACATAAATATTCTGAAATAGTAATTTTTTTCAAAAAAAGTCCTATAGAGTCATTTCAGAATTTTAATTCCACATTATTATCTAATAAATTAATTATACGTTTAGAACCAGATCCAAATATTCAATTTGATATTTTAAATCAAATTCCTAGTTTAAAAAGTAAATATGAATTAGATATCATTCAATTAAAATCTTATACGCTCAATGAAAAGTATTCTCAAAAATATTCTGTTAACGCGTATGAAAGATTATTATTGGAGAGTATGAGGGGTATACAATCTTTATTTGTATCTCGTGAAGAAGTAGAAGAAGCATGGAAATGGATAGATCCAATTATTGATGGATGGAAAAATACAAAAAAAAATAATCTTCAATTATATAAATCTGGTAGTTGGGGACCTAAAAATTCAAATATATTACTTGCTAATCACAATCATTCTTGGTATGAATTTAACTAAGCTAATTTAAAAAAAATATCAACCTTGACTTAATTGAGATAAATATGATAGGTTAATTTTTTATATGTAAAAATAATATAATTTTTAAAACATATATAATATATATATTTACAATATTTCAAATTTTCAATTGTTTTTTTTAACATTCGTTTTGCTAATCTAGGAAGATAATATCTTATGATACGTATTATTCTTTTCTTATTAACTAATTTAGCAGTTATGTTAATATTCAGTTTAATTCTTAGTCTAACAGGAATTCAATCTAATAGTATTTATGGTTTATTAATTATGTCAGGCTTGTTTGGATTTAGTGGTTCTATTTTATCTTTAATTCTTTCAAAATGGATTGCTTTAAAATCAGTAAATGGTGAAATTATCACGCATCCTCGAAGTGATATGGAAAATTGGTTGATTAACACTGTACGTGAACAATCTATTAAAAAAGGTATCATTATGCCTCAAATCGCAGTGTATGATGCACCTGACATGAATGCATTTGCAACAGGAGCACGCCGTAATTCAGCGTTAATTGCTGTTTCTACAGGACTTCTAGAAAATATGACACACCATCAAGCAGAAGCAGTAATTGCTCATGAAATCAGTCATATTGCAAATGGTGATATGATAACTATGACATTAGTACAAGGTGTTATTAATACATTTGTAATTTTTGCGTCTCGTCTTCTTTCACAAATAATAAGCAGTATTATATCAAACAATCGAAATGAAAATAATACAGAAGAAAAAAATCCTTTAATATACTTTTTTATTTCTACATTACTTGAAATTATCTTTGGTGTATTAGCTAGTATAATTACTATGTGGTTTTCTAGGCATCGTGAATTTTATGCAGATGCTAGTTCTGCAAAAATGGTAGGTCGTGAAAAAATGATTTCAGCTTTAAATCGTTTAAAAACTAGTTATGAACCTCAAGAATCTGATAGTATGATTGCATTTTGCATCAATGGTAAATCCAATTCTTTTTTAAAATTATTTTCATCTCACCCGTCTTTAGAAAAAAGAATACAAGCTCTACATAATAGAGAATATATGTAATAAAGAAAAAATCCATGTTTCTCTTAATAGAAATATATTTTTTATATTTCTATTAAGAATGCTCAAAGTCATTTTTTTAAATATATTTAAACTTGACTTTTTATAAAAAAATGATTTAATATATAAAATATTATGCTTTTTATTATAAAATTTTAATCATGAAGTTTTAAAGATAAAAATAAGTTATAATTCTGTTTATGCATGGAATATTAAAATTAAAAATTTTAGAGTTAAAGACGTTAAAAAAGCTTCTCTTGACCAATCTTAACTTCATGCTAATACAGTAATTTTTCTTTTTTATCCATTTTATCTATAATTAGCAATAAAAAGATAAATAAAATATTTTGAGGATGTTACAAATGGCTAAGATTAAAGGTCAAGTTAAGTGGTTTAACGAATCTAAAGGTTTTGGTTTTATTACACCGATAGACGGAAGTAAAGACGTTTTTGTTCATTTTTCTTCTATTCAGGGGAATGGATTTAAAACATTAACTGAAGGCCAAAATGTTGAATTTGAAGTTCAAGATGGACAAAAAGGTCCAGCTGCAATTAATGTATTTTCTATATAATTAATAAAAAATAAATGTAATTAAAAAATTATAAGTCTTCTGTATATATAAAATCAGAGGGCTTTATTTTTTCGATTGATTAGGATTATAGTTAATATTTTAATTTGAAAAATTTATTTTTATTTTAAATAAGCAATAATTTCAAAAATTTATACTCTCAAAAATATATTCATTATATGACCTATTTTTATTAAAAAATTTATTAAAAAATTTTTAATCTTCTAAATAAATCGATACATCCTATTTTTTTACGGAGTTTTCTGATGGAGTTTTTTTTCAACCCGTCAGCTTGGGCTGGATTATTAACACTAATCATCTTAGAAGTAGTATTAGGAATTGATAATTTAATATTTATAGCAATTTTATCAGAAAAATTACCTCCTAATCAAAGAGATCAAGCACGTTTAATTGGTTTAGGATTAGCATTAATAATGCGTTTAGCATTATTATCATTAATATCTTGGGTAGCAACTCTTAATACTCCTATTATACATAACAATTTTTTTGCTTTATCAATACGTGATATTATTCTTTTAATTGGTGGTTTTTTTTTATTGTTCAAAACTACAATAGAATTACATGAAAGATTAGAAAATAATCATCATGAAAATTCAGAAAACAAAAATTATGCAGGTTTTTGGGCTGTAGTAATTCAAATTGTTGTATTAGATGCAGTGTTTTCATTAGATGCAATAATAACAGCTGTAGGTATGGTTAATGACTTATTAATTATGATGATGGCTGTTGTAATAGCAACAATTATCATGTCATTTGCAGCAAAAAAACTAACCAATTTTATTAATCTACATCAAACAGTAGTTGTTTTATGTCTTAGCTTTTTGCTGATGATTGGTTTTAGCTTAGTAACAGAAGCATTAAGATTTTGTATCCCAAAAGGATATTTATATGCTGCAATAGGATTTTCTATTTTAATTGAAGCCTTTAATCAAATAGCACGTCATAATCTTATGAAAAATCAATCTAGAAGACCAATGAGACAAAGAGCAGCAGAAATAATTTTACGTTTAATGATTAAAGAACAAAATCAATATGAAAAAAATGAAATAAAACAAAATAACACTAAAGAAATTCATTCTTCTCAATCTTCATCTTCTCAAGAACACGAAATATTTAAAGAAGAAGAAAGATATATGATTAATGGTGTTCTTACATTAGCTGGTCGATCTATTAGAAGTATTATGACTCCAAGAAGTAATATTTCTTGGGTAAATATAGAAAAAAATACTGATGAAATTCGTACTCAGTTATTAGACACTCCACATAGTTTATTTCCAGTATGTAAAGGCGAATTAGATGAAATAATAGGTATTGTACATGCTAAAGAGTTATTAGTAGCTATTGAACAAAAAATAGATATTTATACCTTTTCTAAGAAAACAACACCTATTATTATCCCAGATACTTTAGATCCTATTGATCTGTTGGGTGTACTTCGTCGAGCGCAAGGTAGTTTTGTTATTGTAAGTAATGAATTTGGTGTGATACAAGGATTAATTACTCCATTAGATGTTTTGGAAGCTATAGCAGGAGAATTTCCAGATGCTGATGAAACACCTGATATTATTAAAGAAAATAACAGTTGGTTAGTGAAAGGTGAAACTGATTTACATTCTTTACAACAATTACTTAATACTGAAAAATTAATTAAAGAAAAAAATTATGCGTCTTTAGGAGGATTATTAATTGCTCAAAAAGGTCAATTACCTATTCCTGGAGAAGTGATCTATATTCATCCTTTTTATTTTCATATTGTTAAAGCAACAGAATATCGTATTGATTTAGTAAGAATTATAAAAAATCAAGATGAAAATTAATACTATATTACATAATTAATAATAAGAAAATTATACAAATTTTTAAAAATATTAAATTAATTTTTTGAGAAAAATATGTCTAATATTATTTTATCCATTGATAGTTCTTTAGGTCATTGTTCAGTTGCTATATATAAAAAAAAATGTATCTATCAATTAAAAGAAAAATGCAAAAAAAAACATACTATTACAATATTACCAATGATTCAAAAAATCTTATTTCAAACAGAAACAACATTTAAAAATTTAAATTATGTTGCTTTTTCAAAAGGTCCTGGAAATTTTACGAGTATACGGATTGCAGCAAGTATTGCTCATAGTTTAGGAATTAGTTTAAATATTCCTATTATTAGCATATCTACTTTAGCTATAATGGCTGAAAAAGCACAGCGTAAATATAAAAAAAAAATTTTTAATTTTTATTAAAGCAACTAAAAAACAATATTATTGGGCTCAATATAAAAAAAATAATAAATCTATTTGGATAGGAGAAGATACTGAATCTTTAATACAAAAAAAATTAATTTTAAATGAAATAAATAATTTACAAAAAAAATGGACTATAATCAGTAATGTCTGGGAATTAATTGAGCTTAACGAAATTTTTAGTATAAATAAAAATCATTATTGTTCTCCTGAAGCTAAAGATATTATTCCATTTGTATTATTAAAGATTAAAGAAAAATCGTTTTCTTACTGTACAGATAATAATATTAATTATTTGTATAATTTTTTTTAATATGTAATCAAAATACAACAAAAAAACAATCAATGCTGAAATATATTAAAATACTTCAGTATTGATTGAACTAAATTAATATAATATTAAAAAAAATATATTCATATATTATTTTTATTAAATCAATGAATCAGGTAAAATAATATTTAATTCTAATATAGAAATATCTTCGTTTTTTTGTTCTAATTGAAGTGTAACCATATTTGGTTCAATATTGACATATTTGCAAATTACAGACAATATTTCACGTTTTAGTTGTGGAAAATAATCCGGTTCATTATCGTATTTTCTTTGTTCTGCAATAATAATTTGTAATCTTTCTTTAGCAATATTAGCAGTAGTATTTTTGTTCCGGGATAAAAAAAAATCTAATAAAGCCATACTCCTATCTCCCGAATAAACGTTGTAAAAAACTTTTCTTCTCTTCTTCAATAAAACGAAACTGATGCTTTTCTCCTAATAATCTATTAACAGTATCAACATAAGCACAACCTGCATTTGAATTATTATCTAATATTATAGATTCTCCTTGATTAGATGCTCGAAGTACAGATGCATCTTCTGGAATAACACCTATTATAGGAATTTGAAGAATATCTAAAATATCTGTCATGCTTAACATTTCTCCTTTTTTAACACGAGTTGGATTGTATCGTGTCAATAAAAGATGTTCTTTGATAGGAGTTATATTGTTTTTAGCTCTTTTTGATTTAGAAGCAATTATTCCTAAGATTCTATCAGAGTCTCGTACTGAAGATACTTCGGGATTAGTAGTAATAATAGCTTCATCTGCAAAATATATTGCTAAAATCGCACCAGCTTCGATTCCTGCTGGTGAATCACAAATAATAAAATTAAATTCCATTTTTATTAGTTCATTTAAAACTTTTTCAACTCCAATATATGTTAAAGCATCTTTATCTCGAGTTTGTGAGGCTGGTAGAATGAATAAATTATTAGTTTTTCTATCTTTAATTATAGCTTGATTAAGTGAAGCATCACCTTGAATGACATTAATAAAGTCATATACAACTCTACGTTCACATCCCATAATTAAATCTAAATTTCTTAATCCTATATCAAAATCTATAACAATTGTTTTTTTTCCTTTTTTTGCTAAACCAGTTCCAATAGCTGCACTTGAAGTAGTTTTACCTACACCTCCTTTCCCTGAAGTTACTACAATAATCCGTGTCATATAAAATGTCCTTAAAAAAACATACTTAACTGAGAAAATTAATAGTTAAAAATTTATTTTTTAAGTAAATTTGGGCTGATTTTCCAATAAATTCTGATGGTATTTGATCTAATAACCAATATTCACCAGATATCGAAACTAATTCAGCAAATAATTCTGTACAGAATATTTTTCTTGTTGTATCTCCATCAGCACCGGCAAGTACTCTGCCACGAACTGTTCCATAAATGTGAATATTTCCATCTGCTACTAATTCTGCTCCTGCACTAACATTATTAATAACAACTAAATCAGCATGTTTTGCATAAATTTTTTGACCTGACCTTACAGGTATATCTATAATATGAGTTTTTTCTATTTTATTAATAATACTTTTTTTTGTATTTTTTTTTGTATCAATATAAAAGTTAGAAATTAAATCTGAATTAATTTTTTTTCTTTCTGATAAAATAGGTAGTCCTGAATCAATAATAGTTTTTTTTAATGGATTGGTTTCTGTACACCCACTAACTCCTACAACTAAAAAACCATGAGAAATAATAATTTCTTTAATTTTTTTCCAATCTGCTGTATTACATAAACCTGAAACGTTAACAATAATAGGTGCATTTTTAAAAAATTTTGGACATTCTTGAATTTTTTTATATAATGATTGATTAATTAAATCAATATTTTTATCATTCAGATATAGTACTAATAATGTAAAATTACTGCCTTTAATTTCAATAGATTTTTTTTGCATTTTTATTGCTCGATAATATTTACTTATATCCACCACACATAAAATATAATTTTTATTTTTCATACTTATTAAAATAAATAAATTATATGCGACCAAATTATAATATAAATAATATACGATAACAATTTCTATTTTTTTATTAAAAAATACATATGATGTCAATTATTTAATTATAAAAAATCTTCAATAAATACGTTTATATAAAATATGAAATATATTCAATTATAAAAGGAAGATTATTCACTTGTTAATATCCCAAAACAGTCAACTAATATTACGCAATAAAAAAATTTTTGAAAAAAAAAAAGTATTATTTTTTGGAAACATAAAAGATGATTATCCTTTATATTTACAAACTATTAATACTAAAATTCATGTTAAAAAATATGATTTTTACATTTTTTTAAAAAAAAAAATATTAAAAAAATTAGTATTTATAATAATTTATTACTATCGCAAGAAGTAATTCAAGAATGTGATACTATTATTTATTATTGGCCGAAAGATAAATCTGAAGCTAAATTTCAATTAATGAATCTTATTTCTTATTTAAAAATAGATTCTGAAATCTTTATTGTAGGAAACAAGACTAGTGGAATAAAAAGTTCTATATCTATATTTAAAAAGTGGATTCAATTAAAAAAAATAGATAATGCTAGACATTCAATATTAATTTCAGGTTTTTTAAAGAGAAGAAAAAAATTTGTTCTAGAAGAATTTTATAAAACACACATATGGAAAAATTTATTTATAAAATCTTTACCGGGTGTATTTGGACATAAAAAAATAGATGAAGGCAGCAAATTACTTGCTTCTACTTTTTCATATTCTATTAAAGGATCAGTTTTAGATGTTGGTTGCGGGACAGGTTTTTTGTCAATATCTATATTATATTTTTCACCTGATGCTAAGGTATCTTTAGTTGATAATGATTTAGCAGCATTACAATGTAGTAAGTTAACATTAGATGCTAATAATTTAAAAGGAGAAATAATATATAGTAATTTATATTCAAATATTTTTGAAAAATTTGATTTAATCATTTCGAATCCTCCTTTTCATGATGACTTAAAAATTACTTTTGAAATAATAAAAAAAATAATATTCAATGCTAAAAAATATTTAAAATCAACAGGAAAATTGAGATTTGTAACAAACAGATGTTTTAATTATCATTTTTTTTTAAAAGAAAATTTTAAAAAATATTCTATTTTAGCAACAACAAAAACACATAAAGTATATGAAGCATCTTTAAAATAAATTTTAATATTTTTAATACCCGGAGCGGGACTTGAACCCGCAAAGCTATAAAGCCGAGGGATTTTAAGTCCCTTGTGTCTACCAATTTCACCATCCGGGCAAAAATCGTTTTAGAGGCGTATCCCGGAATCGAACCGGGTTATACGGATTTGCAATCCGCTACATATCCAATCTGTCAATACGCCTATAACTATACATTATAAAAAAAAAAAAGAAAAATTACAAATAAAAAAAGAAATTATTTTTTAATAATTATTAAAAATAAAAAAATATCTTTACAATAAACATTGTAATAATTTATTATATCAATTAAAATATTATTGCAATTATTTTATATCGGAGAGGTGGCCGAGTGGTTTAAGGCAGCGGTCTTGAAAACCGCCGACGAGCAATCGTCCGAGAGTTCGAATCTCTCTCTCTCCGAAAATTAAAAAAAATAACTTTAAAATGTTAACAATTATTATATTTTTATTACATTAAAAAATATTTTTATTCATTACGATCGCTAATATAATACATAAAAATTTCTTATATCAGATATATACAGATATATAGTTTCAGATTAGTTTTGAATATCTGATAAAACTTCAATTTCTACTCGTCGATCAGGAGCTAAACAACTAACTAATAAAGGTTTGTGTACTATATTATTACATACTTGATTAGTTAATGGGTATAAATCTCCAACACCTCGTACAACTATCTTATCTCTAGAAAAACCTTTAGATGTCAAATAATTTTTAATGTTATAAGCTCGATCTTCAGATAATTTTTGATTATATTTTTGATTGCCTATTCTATCAGAATGACCTAAAAGAACAATAAACATGTTTTTTAATCTCATTTTTTTGATATCTTCATGTAATTTATTCAGTTTGTCATAAGAAATCGGTTTTAATTCTGAACTATTAAAAGGAAACGTAATATTTTCATTTAAGACACTATATTGTGTACTTAAAAATTCAGGATCATAAGACGAAAAAATATCATTTACATTAGATTTTCCAAATTTCCATCCAATAGAAAAAATAATATCTCCTAAATCTGGTTGAATAGAAGAATCTACGATATTTTTAAAATGATCTTTCCAATTATAATTTAATCGAGTAATTAGATGATCATAAAAAACATATTCAGCACCTAATGAAATACTTGGCAATAATGATGTGTCTTTAGTTGCAATATTATGAAAAGTATTTTTAGAAATCAAATCAGTCCATAACAGTGTTCCACCTAATCTAGTATAAAAAGATAATTCTTCTGTCATTGGATATGATATTTTTGTTGCTACTTGCACAGTACTATCTTGAATATTCCCATAATTTTTATATAAAGAAGAAGAGAAAAAACCATTAGTATTATTTTCTATTTCCAGACTAAAATATGGATTAAATTCATATCCAAAAAATAAACCAAGAATAGATGCACTTTTTTGCTCTTTTAAAATATTTTCTTGGCTCATTTCTGAAATATTCGATTTATGTTTTAAAAGATTAGACCATCCCATCGTAGTACCGACATACCATCTATTTTGATTATTTTCTTCAGAATAAACAGAAGTAACTAAGCTTGCTAATAAAAAAAACACAATAGCAAGAGCTTTTTTTTTCATTGAATACTCCATTTTTAAGATAAAACGATAAATTAATATATTGATTATATAATAAATATTATATTAATAATATATCAAAATAATATATCAATAATAAATTTATCGTACGTACATTATTAATGTAATATTACTATATTTAGAAATTTTTATAAGAAAAATTTAATATACGTATTCCTAAATAATGTAATGTAAATAAATAACTCAAACCAGAAACCACAACAATAAAAAATAAATGTATTACTTTATATAAGAAAGGATCTGTATTCCATATAGGCATAATTTTTAATAAAAACATTAAAATTAATAACATAACTAATGTTGAGATAACTATATTAGTAGTAAAAATTACTGAATTATACTGAAAGCGTATAATATTTTTTTTATAAAGTTTCCAATAAAGTAGGAAAAAATTTATCCAACTAGATATGCTTACAGACAAAGCAAGACCAGCATGTTTAAAATAAAAAATTAAAATCGGATTGAGAAATTGACTTAATAAAAGTGTCAGTAATGAAATTTTTATTGGAATATTCATTTCTTCTTGTGCATAAAAAGCTAAAGATAAAATTTTTACTAAAATAAAAGAAACTAAACCAAAAGAATATAATTTTAATACTTGTTCTGTCATTGAAACATCTAAATCTGTAAATTTTCCATATTGAAAAAGAACTATAATTATAGGTTTGGCAAGAAAAAAAAGTGCTATAGAACTGGGTAAAGATAAAATAATACCCATTTTAAAACCCCAATTAAGTAATTTTTTATATTCTAACTGCATACCTTTTTTAAAATTTTTAGTTAGAGGTGCAAATAAAATAGTCGTTAATGATACACCTAAAACACCTATAGGAAATTCTATTAATCGATCAGCATAATATATCCAAGATATTGATCCTGAACTTAACAAAGAGATAAAGATAGTATTAACTATTAAAGATATTTGATTGGCAGATACCCCTAAAATAGCAGGACCTATTTTTCTTAAGACTCTTAAACAAGCAATGTTATAAAAGTTAATCTTTGGGATAACTAATACATTAATTTTATATAATAGTGGAAACTGATAAAAAAGTTGAATCAAACCGCCTACGATGACTGCCCATGCCAAAGAAAAAATCATAGGACAAAAAAAAGAACTAAAAAATATAGAAAAAATAATTAAACTAATATTCAAAAATATAGGAGATAAAGCAGGAATAAAAAAATAATTCCAACTGTTTAAAATAGCTGAATATAATGAAGATAAAGAAATTAATAAAATATAAGGAAACATTATTTTTAATAAATTTTCAGACAAAAGCAATTTGCTAGGTTGTTTTGAAAAACCTGGAGCAGTTATCTCAATAATAAATTGAGAAAAGAAAATTCCTAAAATTATTATGAATAATAGAAAAAAAATCATCAAACCAGAAATAGAAGAAATAAAATCTTTAACATACTGTATATCTTTTTTTGATTTATATTCTATCAATACAGGTATTAAACATTGAGAAAAAGCACCTTCAGAAAAAATACGACGCAATAAATTAGGAATTTTGAAAGCTATAAAAAAAGCATCAGTATAAATAGAAGCACCAAACATCGTAGCAATAAAAAGATCACGGGTAAAACCTAATATACGAGATATTAAAGTGATAAAACTAATTGATATTAAAGATTTTAAGAGATTCATTCTCAAAACAACCTATCTTACTTTGTGATCTAAAAATATTTTTTCTTTTTTAAAAAGAAATGAATTGTTATGATATAACAATTATTAAATTATATAACTACTAAACTGATCTAAAAAAAGATGCATATATTTGTATTTTTAAAGTAAATTTTTAAAATTTATTTAAAAATAAAATTAATACAAATATTATACAATAAAATATAATATAAATCATACATGACTAAAACTGAATTCAAATATCTAAAAAAAAATTTTTTTAAATTCTTATTAAATTAGTTATATATTTTTTGTAATTCAATTGCTATAAAATACTTTAAAAAATTTTATTTAAATAAATTAATCAACAGGAATATATTAATTTTTTAAATAAATATTATTTAATATTATTTAAATTTTTTAAATAAATATTATTTAATATTATTTAATTAATAACATAAACTAACCTAAAAAAAAATTAAGATAAAATATTTCAACTAATGATTAGACATTTAAACAACGAAACATCATAATAGATTTAATTTAATTTTTTTAAATCACCATTCTTATCATAAATTAAAGCTGCTTTATATGAAATAAACAATTCTAAAAAATATTGATTTAAATAAAAATTTTTATTCATTAAAACTTTGTTTTTATTATTTAAATCTCTTAATATAAAAGATTTTTTAATAAAATTAGAAGAATAATTTTTTAATTCTATATTGCTGTTGTAAGGTGGGTATATAGAATTTATTTTTTCAAGTAATAACTTTTCTTGATTTAAGATAGAATATGTTTTAAATAGTCTTTTTTTTTCTTGAATAATTGTATCTAAAATATATATGTTTTGATTAAAATTTATTAAAAAATTATATTCTTTTTTCAATATAATTTCTATAGAGTTTAAAACTTTTTCTATTTTTTTTACAGTATTGACTAGTTTTTTATTTTTCATCATAAAAAAGGTTTTAATATATTGAAATTTTTAATATATTTACATAAAGAGACAACTAGATCAATCAAAAAAAACATATTTTTTAAAAAAAATAATTACTTCACCTTTTTTATTTACAATGCCCTGAATAATTTTACCAGTATTTGTTTTTACACGTACCATTTCATTTTCAGAACCATTATTTAATGATTTTGCTTCTGAAGAAATAGTAAAATTTTTACCTTGAATAATAATTTTAACTTGTTGATTAACTCTAACTAACCAAACTGGATGAATCATAAAAGTGGTGATTGGTTGTAATGGAAAAATATCACGTGAATTTACTCTACCTATAACATCTTTCTTTCTACGATAAGTATGATGAGGTAATTGATCTAAACGTCCTGTTAAAATTTTTAAATCTGAGGCTTGTATTTTTGTTCCATGAGGAATATATTTGTTTGCAACAATATATTTTCCTACAGATTGAATTTCTACTGTTAAGTAATATTTTTTTTTATTACAAGTAAGCATAAGATCAACAATATTTGAATTTCTTATATAACTTACAAGAGAAAGAATAGGTTTTTCACAATATATCTTTTTTTTTAATGGAGTCCGTATTAGTATATCAATACTGTCTTCTCTAAAATCTTTAAAAAATTTTTCTTTTTTAAAAAAATTGTATATTTTATGAGTTAAAATACTTGAATCAATTTGTCGAGTAGCAGAAGATACAGAATTAATTGAAAAAAACATAACAAATAAAATAAAATAAATAATTATTTTCATTATTATTATCTTTACCTAATTATTTAAATTTAAAATATATTTTTAAAATATTTTCAAAATTATTATCATTGTTAATGAAAAATATATATTAATAATAAAAATCAAATAAAAATATTTTAATTAAAAAGTGAGCGTTAATAATAAATTGAATTAAATGTTATATTGTTGATAAAAATATTTTTTTGAAAATTTTTTTTTCAAAAAAAACAAGATAATCAATATCATTAAATTAGGATGAAACATATGTTTAATAAAATTAACCAAATATTTGATTTTAGCCAGAAAGCATTAAATCTTTCTGCTAAAAGACAAGAAATCTTATCTTCTAATATTGCTAATGCTGATACACCAGGATATCAAGCAATAGATATTAATTTTAAACATGAATTAAAAAAAATGTTAAATAAAAACATTTACAATAATATTAGTTTAAAAAAAACTTCTCCGAACCATTTAGATACTGCTGATAAAAATATATTTTTATTAAAAAAAATACAAGTACCTGTCTTAACAAATACGATAAAAAAAGATAATAATACAGTAAATATGGATCGAGAAAGAATTGAATTTATTAACAATAGTTTAAAATATGAATCTAGTTTAACTTTTTTAAAAAATGAAATTAAAAATATTTTATATGTTATAAAAGGATAATATAAATATGTCTTTACTAAATATATTCAATATTGCTGGATCAGGGATGATGGCGCAATCAGAAAAAATAAATATTATTGCTAGTAATTTAGCCAATATAGATAGTACAATTTATAAAAATGGAAAATTTTATCCTTATGTTGCAAAACAAGTAATCTTTTCGTTGAATAATTTTGAAAATTCAGATATAAGTGGAGTAAAAGTATCTAATATAATAGATGACCCTAATCCTATGAGGTTAATATACGATCCTCATAATCCTTTAGCAAACAGTAAAGGTTATATTTTGAAATCGAATGTAAATCCTATTACAGAAATGGTAAATAATATTGCAGCATCAAGAAGTTATCAAGCAAATATAGAAGTATTAAAGACAGCTAAATCTATGATTATAAAAACATTAACACTTGGTGAATAATGGAGAAAAAAATGAGTACTATTAGTACTGACATTAATAAAAATGATATTAACATAGAAATTCTTAAGAATAATGATAATACTTTTCAAAAAGATCCTGATCCATTAAATTTACAAAAAAATTTTTTAAATTTATTACTTACTCAAATTCAAAATCAAGATCCTACAAATCCACTGAAAAATACTGAATTAACATCACAATTAGCTTTAATTAATACAGCAAGTGGTATTTTACAATTAAATAATACTGTATCAAATCTTTCTAATCAAATTCATAAAAATCAAGCTATCCAATTAACTTCATTAATTGGACATCGCGTAATGATACCTAGCGATGAGATTATACATACTAAAAATACTAAAACAAACTTTGGGTTAGAATTGTTTGCTGATACTGATGAAATAGAAATAAAAATTTTAGATAAAAATCAAAAAGTATTACATCACAATAAAATAATAAAAAAGATGAAACCTGGAATACATACTTTTTCTTGGGATGGAGAAGATTTAAATCATAAAATTATGGAAACTGGTAAATATTATATTACTGTTTCAGCTAAGAATCAAGATAAATCTGTTCCTATATCAACTTTATCAGAATCTATAGTTCATAGTATTATTATCTCATCGTCTGCTGATCCTATAATTGATTTAGGTCCAGCAGGACAAACAACATTATCACATATTCGTGAAATTCTTACATCACAACAAAAACAACAACAACAACAACAATAACTATAACTATAACAATAATAAAAAAATATTTTATCTTATATGATAAGGAAAAAAAATCATGTCGAGAATACAAAACAGTTTACTGATCAATTATGATTATATTTATATTATATCTAATAATATTGCCAATGCATTAACCATGGGATATAAATCTAGTAAACCTGTTTTTTTTGATATATTTTCTAATTCATTATATTCAAAACATAATATTGGATATGGCGTCGGAATGTCAAATATCGTACAAGATTTTCATAATGGGATGTTGTTACAAACTGATAGAGATTTAGATCTAGCGATTTCACAAGCGGGATTCTTTCGAATGATGGATTCACAAGGTCATATATATTACACAAGAAATGGTCAGTTCATAATTGATAACAATCATAATATTATTAACAGACAAGGTCTGTATTTAACTGGTTATAATCATCAATTAAATACAAAAGACTACAAATCATATAATTCTAATGCTAATAATATAGAAAAAATTAATTTTAGCAAAAATATTAAATTGGACCAAAAATCAACTTCTGAAATAAAATTAAAAGCTATATTAAATAGTTATACTCATGCTATTTCCGAAGCAGATCCTCACAAGAACAATTCATCTAATTTAGAAAATTATATTACTATATACAAAACAAACGGTGAAGAAGAAAAACTTAATATTTCTTTTAAAAAATTAGAAAATAATAAATGGGCAATACATTTAAAATCTCAAAACAATAATTCTGATAATGATTCGAATGAGAAAGGTATTGATACCAGTTTTGAAATAAAATTTAACTCAAATGGTGAATTAATTTCTGATTCTAATGTTACTATCAAATCACCAAATTCAGACTATAATAATATAAATATAAATTTAACTGATACTGTAGAAAAATCAGATGTTGATAACAGTTTTGAAGAATTATCTCAAAATGGTAATCTTATAGGAAATTTACAAATATTAGATATTTCTCCTAATGGAGAAATGATTGGAACATATTCTAATCAACAAAAAAAAGTAATAGGTCATATATTATTATCTAACTTTATCAATCCTGAAGGTTTACAAGCTGAAAGTGGTAATCTATGGTCTGCTACTGAAATATCAGGACGAGAACAAATTAATATTCCAGGGAATAATGGTTTGGGAGTTATCAGTGAGCGCACTTTAGAAATGTCTAATGTTGATGTAAATAAAGAATTGATAAATCTAGTTATAGCACAACGTAATTATCAATCAAATATTCAATCTTTTAAAACAGAAGATAAATTAATTAATGCATTAATTAATTTACGTTAACATTAATAAGAATAAGGTTCTAAAGTATTATGGATAGTTCAATATATGAATCTATGACTGCAGCGAATCAATTATTAGAAAAACAAAGTGTTATTTCTAATAATTTAGCTAATATTTCAACTACAGGTTTTAAAGAAAAATTTATTTTTACAGTAAAAAATCAAAATAATAATTATAAAAATATCATTAAAGAATACTATAATATTTTTCCGGGAAAATTAAATTATACAGATAGAAATCTAGATGTATTTATCAAGGATAATGATGGTTGGTTAGTTGTTAGAGATATTCATGGTCAAGAAGGATATACAAAAAACGGCCATTTAAAAATTAATGCAAATAGCCAATTAACTATTCAAAATCATGAAGTTGTAGGAAATAATTGTAATATAAAAATACCACATGATTTGAATATTAAAATTTTATCTAATGGTTTGATTAAATCAATAAAACAATATAATAATCAAATTATTGAAAATACAATAGGTGCATTAAAATTAGTAAAACTTCCTAGTAATGTTCTGATACATAAAGAAAATGGATTATTTTATTTTAAAAATAGCAGTCAAAAAAATAAATATAATAACCTAATCAATCATAATAATCACATACGTTTACAATCTGGTATGTTAGAAGAAAGTAATGTTAATGCTGTGCAAAACATGATTGAAATGATTTCAAATTCTAGACAATTCGACATGCAAATAAAAATGATATCTACATATGATCGAAATTCAGAATATGCTAATCAATTAATTAATATTAACAACTGAAAATAACAGGAAAAAATATGATTTCTTCTTTATGGATTGCTAAAACTGGTCTTGATGCTCAACAAATTAATATGAATATTATTTCTAATAATTTAGCTAATGTCAGTACAAATGGATTTAAACGATCTAGAGCAGTTTTTGAAGATTTAATATATCAAACTATACGAGAAGCTGGAACTAACTCATCTATGGATACAATATTACCATCAGGATTACAGTTAGGAACTGGAGTAAGACCGGTATCTACTGAAAAAATTCATAGTCAGGGAAATCTTTCTAAGACAGATTCTCCCAAAGATATAGCTATTAATGGTTCAGGATTTTTTCAAGTACAATTACCAGATGGTAATATCGCATATACAAGAGATGGTTCTTTTCAATTAGATCAAAATGGTCAGCTAGTAACTAATAGCGGTTTTCCAGTAATACCAGAAGTGGTAATTCCTCCTAATTCTACGAATATTAATATAGCACGAGATGGTGTTATTAGCGTAAGTATACAAGGACAAACACAACCGAGTATTCTTGGTCAATTAAATATAATTAATTTTGTAAATTGTTCCGGATTAGAAAGTTTAGGAGAAAATTTATATCAAGAAACTCAAGCGTCAGGAGAACCAATTGAAACTACTCCAGGATTAAATGGAACGGGTTTGTTATATCAAGGATATGTTGAAACTTCTAATGTCAATGTAGCTGAAGAATTAGTAAATATGATTCAAACACAACGGGCATATGAAATAAACAGTAAATCTATTAGCACATCAGACCAAATGCTACAAAAATTATCGCAATTATAATTTTTACCTTATAATTAATATATATAATATATTGTATATATTTAAAAAATTATACTATTAAACATTTATTATTAAAGGTAACTTTTTCGTGATAAAGTTATTAATGTCTAAAAATAAATACTATGTCACTGCTATTTTTTTATTAACACTACAGAGTTGTGCTAGTATTGAACAACAGAACGGTATAAAAACTTTTGCAACACCTAATATTTGGACAACAGTAACTAATGGTTCTTTATTTCAGGAAAAAAAATCATTAAATTATGGATATCAACCATTATTTGAAGATCATCGCGCACATAACGTAGGAGATATAGTTACTATTGTTTTACAAGAAAATATTAGTGCTAGTAATAGTTCGTTTTCAGATGCAAGTAGAAATGGGAATGTTAATTTCGGGGTCAAACTTACTCCTGGACAATTAAATCCTACATTCGGTATTGATTTAAAAGATAATACCACTGGAGTAGACACAATAGGAAGAAATACTTTTCATGGAAAAGGTAGGAATACAGCTGAAAATAAATTTTCTGGTTTAATTACTGCTACTGTTCAAAAAGTTTTTCCTAATGGGAATTTACAAGTAATTGGAGAAAAGAGAGTTTCTATAAATGAAGGAATAGAATTTATTCGTTTTTCAGGAATTGTGAATCCAAAAAATATTAATAACAATAATTTTATTATATCTAATCAGATTGCTGAAACAAAAATTGAATATGTTAATCACGGACGTACAAATAATTTTCAAAAAATGGGATGGTTACAAAGATTGTTATTAAAAATATCTCCGATATAAATATATTTTTATAAAATTACATTTTTCTCAATTTTATTTTATTTCATAAAGAACATTTAATTGTTCTTTATGAAAGAATATTTAAAAAATCTTTTAAATAACAACTTTTAGAATGAAAATTTTCATCGAAAAACATGTACATATATATTATAATTAATACTTTTTAAAATAGCATATTATAAAGGTTTCTTATGTCTAAGAAAATATTTTTATTGATGAAATTATTGTTTTTTATTTTTATAAGTTTTTCATCATTTGTACATGCCGAAAAAATACGTGATTTAACTAGTATTCAAGGCATTAGAGATAATCAACTCATTGGTTATGGTTTAATAGTAGGATTAAATGGAACAGGTGATCAATCTACACAAATTCCATTTACTAATCAATCATTAAATAATATGTTATCGCAGTTAGGTATTAGTATTCCCAAAAATTCTCGTATGAATTTAAAAAATGTTGCTGCAGTTGTTGTTACAGCAAATCTGCCTCCATTTAGTCATACAGGCGAGCAAATAGATGTTGTAGTTTCATCAATGGGAAATGCAAAAAGTCTTAAAGGAGGAATGTTATTAATGACTCCTTTAAAAGGAACTGATAATCAAATTTATGCTATTGCTCAAGGAAATATTTTTATATCAGAAAACAGTGATCAAAATAATAAAATAAGACGAATGCGTATTAATCAGGTTAATTCAGGTAAAATTCATAATGGTGCAACTATTGAACGTGAAATTCATACAGATTTTGGAAAGCAAAAAACAATTAATCTACAATTAAATCAAGAAAATTTTAGTACAGCACAACGTATTAGCGATATGATTAATATCAGATATCCAGATACAGCAACACCTATTGATGCCAAAACAGTTCAATTAAGTACTGTTCCTAATAATGATATACAAGTACATATGCTTTCTAGAATTCAAGATATAGATATTACTTTACCAGCACAAGAAGCTAAAGTTGTAGTTAATACGCATACTGGATCTATAGTTATTAATCAATCAGTAAAATTAGGAGCGTGTGTAGTTTCAAATGGCAATATGTCAATCATAATAGATAAAATGTATGATGATGAAAACAGAGATTTGAATTTCTTCGAATCAGTTGACACAGAAAATGATAACTATCAAATGGATGAAACAAATCAAAACTATTTCGATAATCTTGATTATGATCGAGATAATTTAAATAATATAGTTAATTCTTTAAATGCAATAGGCACTAAAACTGATGAATTAACATCTCTTTTACAATTAATGAAAAGTGCTGGTTGTCTAAATGCTAAATTGGAAATTATTTAATGAATAATGATAAATTATCACTTTTAAATATATCAAATTATAATACGCAATTTGTTCATGAACTTAAACATCACGTTCATAATGATTCAAAAAAATATAAATTAAAAATAGCAAAACAAGTAGAAAGTATATTTATACAAATATTACTTAAAAGTATGAGAAATTCTTTATTAAAAGATGATTTACTAAATAGTAACCAAATGAATTTATATACTGATATATATGATCAAAAGATCTCTGAAGAAATGAGCAAAAAAGGAATAGGATTAAGTGATATTATTTTAAAACAAATTGAAGTTCAAAAAAATATGTTTTGAAAAAATATTTCATTAAACAGGAAGAATAAAAATGAGTTCTATATTCAATATTGCCATTGCTGGTATAAATGCAATGAAAATTATGATTGATAATACTGTTGATAAAATTAATCATCCTCATGCGAAAAAC
This sequence comes from Buchnera aphidicola (Macrosiphoniella sanborni), assembly GCF_005080885.1. NCBI lineage: Bacteria > Pseudomonadati > Pseudomonadota > Gammaproteobacteria > Enterobacterales > Erwiniaceae > Buchnera > Buchnera aphidicola. Next base: position 366,809 of record NZ_CP034864.1, read on the forward strand.
TCAAATACACGTATTTTTGTTGAAAATACGATAGAAAAAGGTTCGAAAACTAATACTACTACAGCCTTAAAAGTAAAAGAAATATATGATAATTACAATGATTTTATCACAGAAGAAAAACGTAAAACTGATTCAAAAATTCAAGAAGAACAAACTAAAATTGAACAATTACTAAAATTAGAAGATTTATTTTGCGAAAAAGCTAATATATTTAATGAAATGATTAATTCTGTATATCAACAAATAAAAAAAGATATTATTATAGATCAAAAAAATACAGTCGATCAAAATATTAGAAATAAATTAAGTGATATTACTTTTGCAATAAAAGATTTTGATAAAAAATTATCTTTTTTAGAAAAAGATACTAAAGAAGCTATTATTAATAATTTAGCAAAAGTTAATACATTAATCGATGAAATTCATGACATCACTATGAATATACGTTATTTCCCTATTTCACGTATGCGCAACACAATTAATGGTTTAATTGAACAAAGAGAAAACTTAGTTGATGAATTAAATTCTTTAATTGGAGTAACAGTTGTTAAAAATCATGATGATTATAAAATTTCTTTAAATAATGGTATTGCTCTTATAGATAATAATGATAAACAAAATTTAATTCCATTAACATCAGAATCTGATGATAAATATATTAGTATAGGATATATTGATCGTAGTGAACAAATAGCTAAAAAAATAGAAAATATGATTCCTACCGCTGTTTTAGGATCACTTCTTCAATTTAGGAGAGGAGAATTAAATGATGCTAGAAATAAAATAGGACAACTCACAGTAAATTTTGCTGATAGCATTAATGAATACCATGCATTAGGATATGATATTTTTAGAAATAATGGAAAAAAAGTTTTTAATTTTAGTGATCCAGAAAGTACAGCAAGTTCTACTAATTTATCATCAACAAATACATATGTAAAATGGTACGGTTGTCGTGATGCACAAGATACTGATTACGTTGTATATTTTAAAGATGACACTTGGACAGTAACAAAATTAATAGATTATACTACAATACCATGTACCGTACATCAAAAAGATAATCTAACATCAATGAATTTTGGTGGGATGCAGTTTTTTATAGAAGGGAAAAATGCTGATGGCGATATTTATATGATTAAACCATATTCTAAAACATTAGAAACATTAGAATTGTCATTTAATTCTCATGATCCATTTTCATTTTCACTCCCAGAAAAGAACAATAATGAACATAATAACAATACTCTTATAATCAATAAATTTAATGAAGACGTTTTATTCAATCGTCAAGAACAATTAGATCAATCTTATCAAAAATTTTCTAAGTCTTTATCTTATAAATATAATCTTCTTGAAGAAAAACTGCCTTTTAAAAAAAATATGATTAAAATACTCGAAAATAAAAAAATTGCTATGTCTGATAATATTGATAAAGATTATAGTGATTTAAATTATGAGCAAGAATGTTATCTTGCAAACGTAAAAGTTTTAGAAACAGCAGAAAATATTTTTAATGAGATAATCGACGCATATAGTTAATTTAAATTTATCTATTATGATAAAAAATAAAAACTTACTTTTAAGTAAGTTTTTATTTTTTATACTAATGAAAATTTTAAATTATTTTTTCAAAATATTCATTTATCTATTAATATTAATAAAAATGTTATATTTTAGGTTTTGAAACAGGATAATAAGAAAAATTTTCAGCAATATGTACTCCTGCAGAATTTTTTCTTTGATAATTCAAATGTATCATCAATAAATTAAATTGAAAAGTTTGTTGTGTTTGATGTAAATATAAATTATTAGATATTTTGGTGATAGGAGCACTAGATTGATTTTTTTTATTATCTCTTATGAGAGATTGTTTAAAATATAAATTATGTTTTTCTGAGATCAATATCTTTTTTTTTCTAAAATTTAAAAATAATTTTGAAGGCATAACTATTTGAATTGGATATTTATTTTCTATATTTTTTTTTAAAATATTTACTTTAGTGATTATTTTTTTTGATTTATAAGAATGTTTATTTCTAATAATTTTTTTATTTTTACATTGACGAAATATGTTAGTTTTTTTTTTTAAAATATTTTTCTTTAATGATTTATCAGTATTTAATATTACACTAGGGTAATTTACTGATGTTCTATTTAATCTTAATTGCAAAAATACTTTTAAAGTAACATTATATATAGGATATGGTATTTGAGAAAAATTTAAAAAATTATTATAGTGATATATAATTTGATTTTTAAAAATATTAGAAGTATAAAAACATGAATAAATTTTAGAATTATATTTTATACTATGAATATCATTATATTTTTTTAATATATCTTTATTTAAGATAATATTTTCATCACAACATTTATTTTCTAAATCATATTTTTTAATATTGTTTTCTTGTTTTTTAATATTATATAGTAAATTATATTCATCAGAAATTGCTAATTGTTTATTCTCTAATAATTGCATCATGTATTTTGAACAAAAATAATACATTTTTTTTAAATCAAAAACATCCTCTTTTCTAAATAATGCAGAAAATGGATTTTTTGCAACTACATTTTCAATCTTGTTTTGACATAATGTATTTTTATTTTGAAAAGTATTTTTTTTTAAAATATTAGTAGTAATGAAGATATTTTTAAACCAGTTTATTAACTTAAATATATAATTGATATTAATTTTTAAAATCTTTTTTAAAAAAACATCTTGATAAGTATATTTTTTGTGTATTTCTTTTTTTTGTATTATATTTTCATTTTCATTTAAAGGAATACAATCAGTATAATTTATTTTTTTTTTCTGTTTAGTTGTAAGAATTTTTTCTTTTAAAAAATTTGCGATTTTATTATTTTTAGTATTAGAATAAGTATAATTAGGAAAATTCTTACTCTCACCTTTTTTAATCCGAGAAATAGAATAATGTGGTGTTTTCATTTTTTTACTAGGAATAATAATGGTTTTACCACCTGCTTGACGTTTTTCAATAGCATATACTGCTTCACGTTTTTCATTCAATAAATAACATGCAATTTCTATAGGAACCACTGCTCGTACTTCGTGCGTATTTTCTTTTAAAGCTTCTTCTTCAATTACACGTAAAATAGATAAAGACAGTGATTCGTTATCTCTAATAGTTCCTGAACCTGTACATCGTGGACAAATATGATGACTAGATTCACCTAAAGATGAACTTAATCTTTGTCGAGACATTTCTAACAAACCAAATCGAGAAATTTGACCAATTTGAATACGTGCACGATCTTCTCGTGCAATTTCACGTAATCGATTTTCAATTGCTCGTTGATGACTAATAGGAGACATGTCTATAAAATCAATAACTATCAAACCTCCTAAATCGCGTAAACGCAATTGACGAGAAATTTCATCAACTGCTTCCAGATTAGTATTAAATGCTGTAGATTCAATATCTGTTCCAATTTTAGAACGAGAAGAGTTAATATCAATAGCTGTTAAAGCTTCAGTACTATCAACCATTATTGAACCGCCAGAAGGCAATCTAACTTTTCTTTGAAAAGCAGAATTAATTTGTGTTTCAATCTGAAAATAACTAAAAAGAGGAATATTTCCAGTATATAATTTGATTTTATTAGTGAAATCTGGACGACCTAAAAAACTAATATGTTTTCGTGCTAATTCTAATATTGTAGGATTATCAATTAAAATTTCTCCAATATCTTGGCATAAATAATCTCTAAACGCACGTACAATAATATTACTTTCTTGATGAATTAAAAATGGTGCTTTTACACTATTTGCTAGTTTTTGAATTTTTCTCCAATGCTTTAATCTTAGTGATAAATCCCATCTTAATGAATCTATAGATTTTCCTGCACCAGCAGTTCTAATAATTAAACCCATATCTTTAGGAAATTTTAATAAATTAAATAATTCTTTTAATACTAATCTATCATCACCTTTAATTCTTCTTGAAATACCACCGGATTTAGGATTATTAGGCATAAGTACTAAATAACTTCCTGATAAACTAATAAAAGTAGTTAAAGATGCGCCTTTATTACCTCGTTCTTCTTTATTTATTTGAACAATAATTTCTTGTCCTTCTTGTAAAATTTCTTTAATATTAGAACCTAAATTATAAATATATTTTTCTGGAAAATACTCTTGAGAAACTTCTTTTAATGGTAAAAACCCATTTTTTTTTTCACCATAATCTACAAAAGCAGCTTCTAAACTAGGTTCTATGCGAGTGATTTTTCCTTTGTATATATTTGATTTTTTTGATTCAGATCCAGAATTTTCTATATTAAGATCATATAAACGTTGACCATCAACTAAAGCTACACGCAACTCTTCCTGCTGAGTTGCATTAATTAACATTCTTTTCATTATAACTTTTTCTCTCTTATTTTTATAAATAAGTAAAAACATCAACAGGAAATATAAAACTATTACAATATTCACTTCATTTGAAATCATCATTAACCGAATACTATATAATATTTTCTAAATAACACTACAAAATGAATGTATTCATAAATTATTATATATAAATATATATATTTTCAAAAAATATATATCAAAATATAATTAATATATTTATATACATAAATATATTATAATAAATAAAAATTAAAATTACTTGAAAATCGAATTTTTAATGAAATATAAAATTACATCTACATCTATTACACATATTGATAAAGATATGATAAATCAAAGAATAGATAATTTTATGCATGGTAAATTTAAAAATGTACCTAAAAGTATGATTTATCGTATTATTAGAACAGGAAAAGTTCGAATTAATGATAAAAAAATTCAGCCATATTACAAACTACAAACTGGAGACATATTAAAAATTCCACCAATAAAAATTTTATATCATCCAAAAAAAAGTTTTTTTCCTTTAAACAATGCAAAAATTTTATTAAATAGTATTTTATATGAAGACAACGATCTATTAATCATTAACAAACCTTCAGGAATCGCAGTACATGGTGGTAGCGGCTGTACTTTTGGAGTTATAGAATATTTTCGTAAATTACGTCCATTAGATAAATTTCTTGAACTTGTACATCGAATTGATCGTGAAACATCAGGTATTTTAATAATAGCAAAAAAACGCCAATCTTTAGTATTTTTACATAAACAATTACGAGAAAAAAAAATAGAAAAAGAATACATAGCATTAGTACATGGTACATGGCCAATTAACATAAAAAAAATTTCAGAACCGCTGTTAAAAGTAAAATTTCAAAATAATGAAAAAAAAGTCTTAATTAATCCAAATGGAAAACCTTCAGAAACTTATTTTTATATTAAAAAAACATTTTCTAAATCAACTTTATTATCAATTATTCCTAAAACTGGTAGAACACATCAAATTCGTGCACATGCTTTACATGCAGGACATCCAATATTGTTTGATAAACGTTATGGTAAAAATAATTTAGATGCTCATATAAAAAATAAAATCAGTATATGTAGATTATTACTTCATTCTTATAAAATTAATTTTATACATCCAAAAAATGGAAATATAACTTTTATTACTGCTCCACTAGATAGAGAATTTCAAAATTATTTAAATAATATGATATAGTTTATACAAAGAAATTTCTAAAATAAATTAATATATCAATATTTAACATAAAAATGAGAATTATAATATATGGCAGTTCAAAAAAGTAAACCAACTCGTTCTAAAAGAGGTATGAGACGCTCTCATGACTCTTTATTAAAATCCACTTTATCTATAGATAAATTTTCTAATGAAATACATATTCGACACCATATTACTACTAAAGGCTATTATAAAGGGAAAAAAGTCATATAAAAAAAAATAAAAAAAATGGTACTATTATAGTACCATTGTAAAAAAATTATATAAATAATACATAAATTGTATATTATTTTAATTCAATATTTATATGAAAAAATAAAATAAATTTAATTATTCAAGGAATAAGAAATCTTTATATTATTCAATAAGTTGCACTAATCTTACTAAAGAAAATAATTTTATTATCTAAAAATATTAATTTTTAATAAAAATGGTAATTATAATGACTTCATTTGTAATGTTGTTTCCAGGACAAGGTTCGCAATATATCGGAATGTTATCTTCCTTTTTTTATAATGAAAAAAATAATATCTTTCAAAATACTTTTAATAAAGCATCAGATTATATACACTATGATTTATTAAAACTAATAAAAGAAGGACCTGAACAGCAATTAAAAAAAAGTCAATATACTCAAGTCGCGATATTAACTGCTTCATATGCAATATATCGTTTTTGGAAATACCAAAAAGGAATATCTCCATTGTTTATGTCTGGACATAGTTTAGGTGAATATTCAGCATTAGTATGCTCTAGTTCTATTAAATTTTTAGATGCATTAAATATTGTTTTTTTACGAGGAAAATTAATGCAAAAAATTACAAAAAACAAATCATATTCAATGCAAGCAATTATTGGTATAGATAAAAAAAAAATTCAATATATATGTGAAATGATATCAAAAAAAAGAAAAATAGTGTCTTTAGCTAGTATCAACTCTAATGATCAAATTGTTATTTCAGGAGATGAATCTGCTGTAAAGAAAGTATCTTCAAATTGTAAAAAATTAGGTGCAAAACATATATTAAAAATTAATGTTAATATACCTGCTCATTCAATATTCATGAAACCAGTATCTAAAAAAATAGAAAAACTTTTAAATATTATTACTATAAAACCACCCAAAATTCCAGTAATTAACAATGTAGATGTTGCAATTGAATATACCAAAAAAAACATAAAAAATGCATTATTAAGACAAATTTATAGTACTGTAAGATGGAAAGAAATTATAGATTTCATAAAATCAAAAAAAATTTTTACAATGTTAGAAATTGGACCGAATCAAATTTTAACCAATTTAAATAAAAAAGACCATAACATTATTGCATTTAATACTAAAAATTTAAAAAATTTCTCAACTGCATTCAATACAATTAATTTAATAAAAAAATGAAAAAAAATAAAAAAACCGCGTTAATTACAGGTGCAAATCGAGGAATCGGAAAAACTATAGCAAAAACATTAATTAAACAAGGTATTCAAATTATTGGAACTTCTACTACAGAAGACGGCGTAGAAAAAATTAATAATTATTCAAAAAAAAATGGATTTGGTATAATTTTAAATTTAAAAAATACTGATTCAATTATTGAAACAATGAAAGAAATTTATAAAAAACAATATTCTATTGATATTTTAATTAATAATGCCGGCATTAAAAAAGATAATTTATTAATAAAAATGACAAAAACAGAATGGGAAGATGTTATACAAATCAATTTATCATCAGTATTTTATCTTGTAAAATCTGTTATTGGTTCTATGATTAGAAAAAGACAAGGTAGAATCATTACTATTGGTTCAATCATTGCTAATATAGGAAACAAAGGTCAAGTCAATTATAGTGCCTCAAAATCCGGATTAATAGGATTACATAAATCATTAGCATTAGAAGTAGCATCAAAAGGTATTACTGTAAATATTATTTCACCTGGCTTTATTAATACAAATTTTACTAATACATTAAGTTTCAAACAATATCAAAAATATTTATCTAATATTCCTGTTAAAAGAACGGGATATAAAGAAGAAATAGCTCATGCCGTGATATTTTTAACATCAAACAAAGCATCTTATATTACTGGACATACCTTACATATAAATGGAGGCATGTATATGATGTAATCATATACAATGTTGCATAGTCAATTTTTATTTCTATAAACATTTAAAAAATTAATTTTCACTATACTAACTATAAAGATATTTAAAAATGAATAACGTTGAAAAAAGAATCAAAAAAATAATTGTAGAAAAACTAGATGTAAAAGAAGAAAATCTTTTCAATCACACTTCCTTTATAGAAGATCTTGGAGCCGATTCTTTAGATACAGTAGAACTAATTATGGCTTTAGAAGAAGAATTTGATATTGAAATCTCAGATGAAGAAGCAGAGAAAATTACTACAATACAAAAAACAATTGATTATATTAATAATTATCATTTGAAAAATAAATAATTTTAACAAATTTTATAAAAATTTATATAAAACACTTACAAAAATATAACATTAATCAATACTTTAAAATGATAAAAAATAAATTTATCGTAGTAGAAGGATTAGAAGGTGCAGGAAAAACTTGTGCATGTATACATATTAAAAATATATTAAAAAAATATAATATTAATAATATATTATTAGTACGTCAACCAGGAAGTACACTAATTGCAGAAGTTATAAGAAAACTAATTAAAAAAAAATTTCATTCTGATAAACTAACTAAAGAAACAGAATTATTATTAATGTATGCAGCAAGAATTCAATTAGTTCAAAAAAAAATAAAACCTGCATTAAAAAAAGGAATATGGGTAATTTCAGATCGTCATGATTTATCTTCAATAGCTTATCAAGGAGGTGGATTAGGAATCAAAAGAACAGTAATTGATCAACTAAAATCACTATTTTTACATGATTGTAATCCAGATTTAACTGTTTATTTAGATGTATTTCCAGATATCGGTTTAAAAAGAATATTAAATAGACATTCATTAGATATAATTGAAAATCGATCTTTAGAATTTTTTAAAAAAGCTAGAAATAGTTATTTAAAAAATATAAAATTAGATAAAAAAAGTATAATAATTAATGCTAACGTGAATCTTGATCAAGTTAATAAAAATCTTACAAAAACAATATTAATTTGGTTAAACAAACAAATTATATGAAATTATATCCTTGGTTAATAAAACCTTATAATAATATTATTCAACAACATAAGAAAAAAAAAAATCATCATGCTATTTTACTCAAAACTCAAAGAGGAATAGGAGCATCTTTATTAATTTGGTTTATTAGTCGATGGTTGTTGTGTCTTCAACCAAAAGGAATACATTTTTGTAACGAGTGTCATGGATGTCAACTGATGTCTTCTAATAATCACCCTGATTGGTATAATTGCATTAATCATAAAAAAAATTACTGCAATATAGATACGATTCGTATTATTAATGAAAAAATCTTTCAATATTCACAACAAGGTGGATGTAAAATTATTTTTTTATCTGATATTGAAAAAATTACAGAATCAGCAGCTAATGCATTTTTAAAAACTTTAGAAGAACCTCCAAAAAATACTTGGTTTTTTCTTATTAATTATAGAGATCTAAATTATTTTTCTACATTAAATAGTCGTTGTCTTATTTATAAATTATTTCTTCCATCAGAAAAAGAAAGTCTTAATTGGTTAAAACAAGAAACAAAACAAAATAATACATTATCTTTAACAGCATTACGTATCAATCAAGGATCTCCTATATCTGCAAAAAAATTTATTAACGGAAATATGTGGACAGAAAGAACATGTTTTTTTCAATCATTAGATAGTGCTTTTAAAAAACATGATTTAGTAAAAATACTACCTATATTACAAACAAATAATACTATAATTAAAATTGATTGGATTTGTCTGTTATTATTTGATGCCATTAAATTAAATTTTAATCAAAAAAATTATTTAATTAATTTCGATCAAATAAAATTAATTCAATTTCTTTCTGATCATCATACAAATATTATTTTAGACTTTAGTATACGTACTTGGATGCATTGCAAACATAGATTTCTTAAAATATCTGGGATTAACCATGAGTTGTTATTATTAGAACAATTACTGAAATGGGAAAAAATTTTAAATAACATATTAAAAAACTAAATTTTATATAAAAGCGATAATATTATTATGTTCTTAATTGACTCACATTGCCACCTTGATAGATTAAATTATCATCTATTACATAAAAGTATAAAAGATATGTTACTCAAGTCTTCTATAAATTATGTCAAGAAATTTTTAACAGTCTCTACTTCTATAAGAAATTTTCATAAAATTCAAAATTTATTTGAACAATATCATAATATTTTTTATTCTTGTGGTATACATCCTTTAAACTGCACAAAAGAATTAAATCATTTTGATAAACAAGAAGATTGTTTTAATATCATAAAAAAATTATCAAATATTAAGCGTGTAATTGCAATAGGTGAAACAGGTTTAGATTATTATTATAATCCTGAAAATAAAAATATACAAAAAGATTTTTTTCGCGAACATATTAGAATTGCAATCAAATTAAAAAAACCAATTATAGTGCATTCACGTAATGCAATGCATGATACCATTAAAATATTACAAGAAGAACATGCAGAAAAATGTACAGGTATATTACATTCTTTTAATGAAAATTTTAATGCAGCATTAAAATTATTAGAATTAGGTTTTTATATTTCTTGTTCTGGCATTATTACTTTTAAAAATTCTATAGAACTATGCAAAACTATAAAAAAAATACCTTTAGAACGTTTATTAATCGAAACAGATTCCCCATATTTATCACCAGTTCCGTATAGAGGAAAAGAAAATCAGCCGGCTCATTTGTTTAATATAGCAAAAAAAATATCTATAATAAAAAAAATAGATATAAAAACTGTTGCGAAAATTACAACAAATAATTTTTATAAACTCTTTCAATTACAACATAACATATAATTTATGAAAAAATTTGATATATATTTAGGAGTCTTTTGAATATGTTTAAAAATGTATTTGCAAACCTACAAAAGGTTGGTAAATCACTAATGTTACCTGTTTCAGTATTACCTATTGCAGGAATATTACTCGGAATAGGATCAGCACATTTTATTTTATTACCAGATATTCTTTCTGAAATTATGGCTCAAACAGGAGGTTCTGTTTTTACAAATATGCCATTAATTTTTTCTATTGGTGTAGCTCTTGGTTTTACAAAAAACGATGGTGTTGCAGCATTAGCTGCAGTAGTGTCCTATGGAATTCTAATTCAAACATTAAATGCAGTTGAACCAATTATTTTACATACAAATATTGATACTATAATGCATCAACATCTTGCTGATACTGGTATATTAGGAGGAATTATTGCGGGTGCTATCGCCGCATATATGTTTAATAAATTTTATCGTATTCAATTACCTGAATATTTAGGTTTTTTTTCTGGAAAAAGATTTGTACCTATTATTTCAGGATTATCTGCAATATTAATAGGTGTAATATTATCTATAATATGGCCGCCTATTGGTCAAGGTATACAGATTTTTTCACAATGGGCAGCATATCAAAATCCTATCCTAGCTTTTGCTTTATACGGATTAGTAGAAAGAGCACTTGTTCCATTTGGATTACATCATATATGGAATGTACCATTCCAAATGCAAATTGGTGAATATACTAATTCTATAGGACAAGTCTTTCATGGAGATATTGCAAGATATATGGCTGGAGATTCTACTGCTGGTAATTTATCAGGAGGTTTTATTTTTAAAATGTATGGTCTTCCAGGTGCTGCTTTAGCAATATGGCATACAGCTAAAAAAGAAAATAAAAAAAAAATAGGTAGTATTATGATTTCAGCAGCATTAACTGCTTTTCTTACTGGTATTACTGAGCCTATTGAGTTTTCATTTATTATTGTTGCACCAATACTATATGTTATCCATTCTATTCTAGCAGGATTATCTTTTCCATTATGTATTTTTTTAGATATGCGTTCAGGAACGAGTTTTTCACATGGTTTAATAGATTTTATAGTATTGAGTGGAAATAGTCATCATATTTTTCTTTTTCCCATTGTCGGATTGTTCTATGGATTATTATATTATAGTCTGTTTTATTTTATCATTATTAATTTTAATTTATATACACCTGGACGTGAAAATGTAATAAATCACGTTTTAAAAAAAAATAATAATGAAATAGCTCCATATATTATTGATGCATTAGGAGGGAAAAATAATATTCAGAATTTAGATGCATGTATTACACGATTAAGAATTACTGTTTTAGAAATTTCTAAAGTAAATCAAGATAATCTAAAGAATATTGGAGCCGCAGGCGTAATCATTTCAGGATTAGGGATACAAATTGTATTTGGAACAAGATCTGAAAATATTAAAACAGAAATAGATGAATATATAAAAAAAATATAAAAAATTCAAGGATCTTTATAATGGAAGATGGTGTAATTTTCAAAAAAATTATTAATAATAAAATTTCAGCTAATATTGTATATCAAGATCATAAAGTAACTGCATTTACAGATATAAAACCAAAAGCACCAGTACATATCTTAATTGTACCTAATTGTTTTATTGCATCATCTAATGAAATTAATAAAAATAATAAATATATTTTAGCACATATGTTTTATATTGCTGTAAAAATTGCTAAAAAAGAAAAAATTAGTCAAACAGGATATAAAATTATTATTAATTGTAATAAAAATGGAGGACAAGAAATTAATTATCTTCATATGCATTTACTAGGTGGAGAAAAACTTAAATTTTTATATTAATATTAAAACATGATGATAACTGACATATTTTAAAATGATTGAAGGACAAATTTTGAATAAATATTTCTTTTTAATTTTTTATGTTATGTTTTTTTTAAATGGTTGTCATGTTTCTAATCATATAAACGATAGTATTATACAAAAAAACAATACCAATTTAATTTTATTAGATTTTGATACTGCTATAGAAAATATAATTACAAAAATAACACAATCAAAAAATATATCTTTTTATGAGAATACATTATTTTTTGTCGATGTTCAAAAAAATAACACAAATCTGATTTTTAATGAAGAAAATTTAATAAATTTAATCAAGAAAAAATTATTTCAAAAAAATAAAAATATTTATTTTCTTGAAAAAAAAATTATTGAAGAAAATAAAAAAAAATTAGGAATATTAAATATAAATAATCATTTAGACAATAATGTTTCTATGTTATTAGCTCGTCAAAATCATGTAAAATATTATCTAAATAGTACTATTTTAGATAAAAATAATTCTTATGAAATAAAAGTAGAACTAGTGTTAGTGAAAACTGGAGAAATAATGTTTACAAAAACAGAAAAATTGTATTACTTAAAGTAGTATATAAAAATGTTAAATAAAACACATATTTTAAAAAAAAATATTTTTATATTTAATTTTTATGTCTATTAATTTAATAAACTTTATCTTTTATTAAGAGCAGCCTTTTCTACTAAAATTCATATAAATTCATATATAATTATTTTTTAAAAGAAAATTAATATTACTATTTATAATATTTAGTAGAAAGTTCTGACTCTTAATATATAAATATTATATTTATTTTTTAAATAATAAGACAACTTTAAAAAAATTAAAACTGATAAACTATTCCAGCACCAATAGTATTGTCTGCAGAATTATTTTGATTTTGATTTTGATTTTGATTATTTTCAACATGATCATTTTTTAATAAATTAATTTTATAATTCATATATGTAGAAATATTTTTATTAAATTCATAACGTGTAGAAATATTTATTTCTTTTTCAAATGCTATATTCTGTCTATTTGGATCATCTTGAACATTAAAATTTTGTCCTTTTGAATCTAAATAACTTAAAGAAGAATGAAATCCAGAATGAAAATCATATTCTGCAATAGCTTCAATATTTTGTGTTTTATTAATATATTTTTGTTCGTTTGATTGATTATTATTGTTATCATTATTATTTTGATTCATAATATCTACTGGTATTAAATTACGTGCTTCACCATAAAAAGCAGCAATATAAATATCATTTGTATTATATTTAACACCTAATCCATATGCTCCAACAGAAGCAAGATTATCATTATTGTTGTTATTGTTGTCATTATTAATGTGAATTTTTGGAGAAGAAAAAAATGAAGCAATTGCAGTTAAACCTACATCAGTTTCATATTTTACAGAAGCACCCCAAGTCATACCATTTTGTTTTTTATCTGTTCTATTTTTAGCTTCATCTTGGTATTGCAATGCAACACTCACTCCATCAACTAAACCAAAAATGTTATTATTTCTATAAGTTAATAAACTATTATTTCGACCTATCATATAATGATCATTATTATTAAAAAAACTATTTTTATTAACATATGGTATATGATTTGTTAGTGATTCAACATCATGAAAAATCCCATAATTACGTCCATAATCTATCGAACCCCAGTTTCCATATTTAAAACCAGCATATCCTAGACGTACTGCATTAGAATGTTTCATATTCGATAATTTTTCTAAATTTGTAAAATCTGTTTTATATTCAATTGCAGCATAACTGAATAATTCATCAGTAATATTTATTTTTCCTGATACACCTAAAATAGCATTAGTACTGTCTTCATTAGAAGTAATATTGGTTGATAAAAAACCATGAGATAATTTATAATTAGGATTAATACTACCATATAGTTCAATTTGATTACCATTTTTATTAAAAATCTCTGTGGCATGAATACTATTAGTAGTAGCTAATAACATAGGTATGATAATTGCTAAAGATTTACGATTTTTCATAATTTTTATTACTACCTTTTAGTAAAAATAATTTAAATCAATATTAATTTATAAAAATAATAAGAATTATTTATTTTACAAGTATTTTATACACATAAATACTGTATGTGAATAAATATCTTAATAAAAGACTATCAAAAATAATATTATAATTAAAAATTAGCATTTTTGGCAGTACGTGGAAATGGAATAACATCTCTTATATTTGAAACACCAGTGATATAAGAAAGTAATCGTTCAAAACCCATGCCAAAGCCTGAATGCGGCACTGTGCCATATCGACGAAGATCACGATACCACCAATAATCTTCTTTGTTTAAGTCCAATTCTAATAAACGTTGATCTAAAATTTCAATACGTTCTTCACGTTGCGAGCCACCAATTAACTCTCCAATATTAGGAACTAATAAATCCATAGCCGCAACAGTTTTATTATCATTATTTAATCTCATATAAAATGCTTTTAATTCTTTAGGATAATTTCTAATTATCACAGTATTTTTAAAATATTTTTCTACAAGAAAACGTTCATGTTCTGAAGATAAATCTATTCCTAAAAAAACAGATTCTTGAAATTTAACTTTAGATTCACATAAAATTTTTACAGCATCTATATAATCTATACGTATAAAATTAGATGATAATAATTTTTCTAAACGATGTACTATATTAGTATCAATATTTTTTTCAAGAAAATCTATATCTGAAAGACAATTTTTTAAAACAGATTGACAAATATATTTTAACATGTCTTCAGAAAAATCTGATATATCATTTAAATTTGAAAAAGCTGATTCTACTTCTAACATCCAAAATTCTGCTAAATGACGTGTAGTATTAGAGTTTTCTGCTCGAAAAGTAGGACCAAAGGTATACACTTTTGATAAAGAACAAGCATATGTTTCTATATTTAACTGACCCGAAACAGTTAAAAAAGATTCTTTTCCAAAAAAATCCTTTTTAAAATTAACGGATCCATCTTTATTTTTAGGAATATTATTCATGTCTAATGTCGAGACACGAAACATCTCTCCTGCACCTTCAGTATTTAAACTAGTTACAATAGGTGTTGGAACCCAAAGATAATAATTTTCACAAAAAAAACGATGTAATGATTGCATGACATGGTGTCTTATTCGAGATATTACACCTATTAGATTTGTTCTTGATCTTAAATGTGCTACTTTTCTTAAATGTTCTAGACTATGTTTTTTAGCAGATATTGGATAAGTATCTGCATTTTCAACCCAACCAAGAACATTGATTACTTTTAATTGAATTTCATATTTTTGTTTTTTACCAATTGATAATATTAATTTTCCAGTAGCTCTCACAGCACATCCAGTTGTTAACTGTAATATATCTTTACGATAATTATATAAAATATCTTTTGCAACAATTTGTATAGATTGGAGACATGAACCATCATAAATAGAAATAAAAGAAAATCCTAATTTTGAACTTCTACAACTTTTAACCCATCCACATACAGTAATTACACTATTCACTATAATATCATCTTTATATATATTTGATATTGATACTACATTCATACAACATTTCCTATGACTAATTTTCAAATTATAGCAATACTTGTTTTTGAAAAATAAAATTTTTTAGAATTTTTATTCTATTTATTTTTTTAATGATACATTAAATGTTTTGCATAACATTTTTAAAAAATGTGCATCTAAACAAAATGTTTTACCTGGACTATCAGATATTTTAGCAACAGGTTTTCCATTACATTTAACTAATTTAATTACTATATTTAAAGGTTTAACATATGGAATATCACAAGTCAATTGTGTTCCTATCCCAAATACAATATTAATTGTTTTATTAAATTTCTTATATAAAGATATAATCTTGTCAAAATTTAAATTATCAGAAAATAATAATGTTTTAGTTAAAGGATTGATACCTAACTTTTCATAATGCTTAATAGCTTTTTGAGCCCATTTAACTGGATCTCCAGAATCATGTCTAATTCCTCTATAAGAAGAAGCCAAACTAAAATTAAAATCATTTAAAAATGCATCCATATTAATTGAATCTGTCAGAGCAATATTAAGATGACTCTTGTATTGATATAACCATGTTTTTAAAGCTAAAATTTGACTATTTTTTAAATCAGAACTAATTTGTTGATGTGCTTGAAACCATTCGTGTGCCTGTGTACCCACAGGTTGTAATTGTAATATTCTAGCTATATGATAATTACTAGATCCAATTAAAAAGGGAAATGTTTTTTTTAATCTTGCAATAATAGATAACTGTACATCATAAGAAAACCTTCTTCTTGTACCAAAATCAACAATTTTTAAACGAGATAAATCTAAATTTTTTGTACAATTAAAAAATTTTACTAATTTAGTATCTAAATGTTCAATAGCAAGTTGAGAATTAATTTTAGGAGATAAATCATTATGAAAAATTTCACTGATAAGTGATAAAATAGGTACTTCCCATAGTATCACTTCTTTCCATAATCCACTGATACGAATATTTAATTGTCCTTTATTATTTTTAATCTTCACTTGCGAGATATTATAACGAAATTTTTTTAACCAATGTAAATATTCTTTTTTAAAAAAAGGGAAAGAAGCCATATATATATATTCTTCATGACTTAAAAACAAAGATTTCATCATATTAATCTGTTCTGATAAAACGTTTGCATAACAACCTAAAAAATTTTCTCCTCTACAAAAAAAATGAGCAACTACATTAACATTTTTATAGTGATAAAAAATAGCTTGTTGCATATGAAGTTTATATGCATCAGTATCAAGAAATTTTTTGATGATTGGATAATTGTATTGTTTCATATTTTGTTTTTTATTGTATTGTTTATATAAAAAACTATTCATACAATAAATGTAATATACTTTGATACTTTAATAAAAGTTAAAAATCATTCAAATATTTTATAAAAATATAACATAAAATAATGAAAATAAAAAAATTATAAATTATCTAAAAAAAATAATATTCTAATATTATTAAAATAATTTTATTATCATATGTATAAAATAATTTTATTATAATTCATACAATATTAAGTTGTATTATAAAAATAATTATAATGTTTTATTATTTCATTCGTAAACTATTATTTTAAATTATAATAATAAAGATTTTATTTCCGAATATTAAAACATCTTAAAATAAGATCTATTTTATACAATAAAAATTGTAATATTCTTATTTTTCTTTTTAAATCAATTATTTACAACCTAAAATTTTTAAAATAGGACATAAGAAAGGTATACAAGAAATACATACTCTTAAAATGGATAATTTATAATAAATCATATTAAAACACATAATTTTACAGAACATTCTGTATGATATAAAAAAATTAATAAATTAAATATACATAATTTTTATTGTTACAATTAACAGGTATATAATATAAAAAAGATCTAAAATATATACTTATAAAAATTATAAAATATTAGCTAATATTTCAAAAAAATAACATAACATATTTAAATAAAAGATGTAAATCAATTAAATATTATATGTAATTAATAAAAATATAATCTTTTATAAAAATTAATATTATTTAAATATCATTAAATGTATTAAATTACTAAATACAACAAGATAAATTGAATTTTTTAGATAAAAATAATATTACGTATTAATCTTATATAAATTTGATAAATGTTTTAATATGATAAATTTATAAAAAAATATATTATATATTTTAAATACTTATTTTTTTAGAAAAAATGATTACTGAACAAATAATTATATTTATAAATTAATTATATCAATATTTTGCATTAAAGTATGTATTGTAAAAGTGATAATATATTATCATATCAAACTAATATAGAAGTATATTATATCATTTATTTTTTTATATCAAAAATGTATTATAAAAATATAAGATGATTTTATTATCATACATCTAATATTAAAGAGAAAATCTTTTATAAAAATAGTAATTTTTCAGTGTATTTACAAGAAACTTATAATATGATTTATAATCATTTATTTAGATAATGAATTCAAACAAGACACTATCTTTAATCTTGTATTAATCTTATTGTATTAATCTTATCAAAATATATATTATCATGAAATTTTTATTGCATTATAATAATATACATATTATTTTAGATGCTAATAAAATGTTTTTATATTAAATAAAAAGATATCTTTATTGTTTATTATAATTTTATTAAAAAAATTTAGTAAATTTAATTTAAATATTATAAAATATAGAAATTATCAAAAACGTTAAAATAACTATATATTATCTTATTTTAGTATATTAAAATAATGTAATTCTCTATATAATATCTAAAAATTTTTATACTAATAATACATCATTTATTAAGATATATAAGTAGATATTTATAAAAAAGATAGCTTTAAAAATATGTTAAAATATAAAATCAATCAATTGTTATCAAACGCTAATTGAGATTATTTCATTTTATCCATGATGCTAAAAAAATATCATCTGTTTTATAGATAATATAACTCTAATAATTAAAAAACAATTACACAATATCAAATATTCTTGAATATTTTTTAAAATATTAAAAAAAATTAGTTCATTTAATTAATTTTTTATATGTTAATTATTTTTAGATAAAAAAACTAATAAAAAATATTAAGAAATATATTTCTTAATAAAATAACTGAACCTAAATATATTTTTATAAAATCTGGTCGTATAAAAGATAAAAAACTTAATATTTTATCTCATGTTTATCAATTAACTTTCTTTTTCTTCTTCTTAAAAATATGAATTAATATTTTAATCTTATTAAAATAAAACTAAAAAAAATTGTACATAATAACAATATTTTTATTTTTTCAAGATCTATAAAAAATTTTTAATATTAGTTATAATTTTATGAAATATATTGTTTTAAAGTACAATTATAAGATTTAAAATATATAAATATTCATCATGCATCGTCAAAAAAATATATAACTATTTCTAAGGATTTAAAAAATTTATGTCTTTAATTAATATAAAAGATGCTTTTTTATCATTTAGCAATTTAGAAATACTCAAAAATAGCACGTTATCCATTTATAAAAATGAAAGAGTATGTTTAATTGGAAAAAATGGAACCGGAAAATCAACTGTATTAAAAGTAATTGATCAACAACAAGAATTAGATTTTGGACATGTTATTTATAAAAAAAATCTTAAAATATCTTATTTGCAGCAAGAAAATCCTAAAAATCTTAACATTTCTTTATATGATTTTATTAGTTCAGGATGTCAAAAAAATCATTTAATCAAAAAACAATCTAATCAAGAAAGTATACAAATCGAAAAAATAATACATTTAATTAAATTAGACAAAAATACTTTACTTTCTGAACTATCTGGTGGTTTATTAAGAAAAGCAACTTTAGGACGAGTATTAATAGGAGAACCTGATGTACTCTTACTTGATGAGCCGACTAATCATTTAGATATAAAAACTGTTAAATGGCTAGAAACGTTTTTAAAAAAATTTTCTGGTAGTATCTTATTTGTATCACATGATAGAAAGTTTATACAAAATATATCTACACGTATTGTTGATCTTGATCGCGGGAAATTAATTTCCTGGCCAGGAAACTATAAAAATTTTATAAAATTAAAAAATGAAAGCATTAATTTAGAAAAGATACAAAAAAAATTATTTGATAAAAATTTAGAAAAAGAAGAGAAATGGATTAGAAAAAGTCCTAAAGCACGATCTACACGAAATGAAGGAAGAGTAAAGAATTTAAAAATTTTAAGAAAAGAATATGAAGATTATAAAACAATAGAAAAATTTAATAATATTAAAATTAATGAATCTAAAAAAAATTTGGGTAAAATAATTTTTAAACTAGAAAATATAGAATATTTTATTAATAATAATATTATTATTCGAAATTTTTCATCAATTATTCAGCATGGTGATAAATTAGGATTAATTGGTGACAATGGATGTGGGAAAAGCACATTAATCAAAATACTTTTAGGTAAAAAAAAACCTAAAAAAGGAAATATTTATACAGGTAGTACATTAAAAATATCATATTTTGATCAAAATAGATCTTCATTAGATTTAAATAAATCTATTATTGATAATATATCTTATGGTAAAGAAAAAATTTTTATGAATGGAAAAGAACAACATATTATAGGATATCTAAAAAATTTTCTTTTTAAACCATATCAATTACAATCTTTAGTAAAAACATTATCTGGAGGAGAATGTAATAGATTAATGTTAGCAAGATTGTTTTTGAAACCAAGTAATGTACTCATTCTTGATGAACCTACAAATGATTTAGACTTAGATACTTTAGCGTTAATAGAAAAAATTATTATAAATTACAAAGGTACTGTAATAATCGTAAGTCATGATGAAGAATTTATTAATAATACAGTAAATAAATGTTGGTTATTTAAAAATAATGGCATTATTGAAACACATGCAGGAAATTATGAATTTTTAAAAAAAATAGATAATAATTTTAAGAAAAAATCAAAACAAGATACTTTATCTAAAAAAAATATTACAGTAAAAATAAAAAATAATTCTTTAAAAATACTTAATCAAACATTATATCAAATAGAAAAAATAGAATTAAAAATTAAAAATTTACAACAAATTATTAATGAACCAAACTTTTTTAAAAAAAAACTAGAAGAAAAATTACCAATATTACAAATGTTATCTACAGAAGAAAAAAAATTAAAAAAAAATATCATCTATTGGGAACAATTAGAAGAATCAATACATAAAAAAAATAAAAATATTTAATTTTTCTAAACAACTTATTATATTTAAGAAATATATTTTTCTCTACATAATAAAGAACAACATTTTTTAAAATATATTGAACATTGATGACATTGAATGAAAAGAAGATGACATAAATTATATTGACAATTAATATAAGTATCAGCAGGTTGATTACACTGTTTACAAAAAGATATTATTTTATCTGAAACTTTTTCGCTCATGCGATGATCAAAAACAAAATTTTTTCCTTCAAACAAAATTGGCAATCCATTTTTTTTAGCATCATGTACATAACCTAAAATACCTCCTTGTATATGATAGACATTTTTAAAACCATTAAAAAGCATCCAAGCAGTAGCTTTTTCACAACGAATACCTCCGGTACAATACATAACAATATTTTTATTTTTTGCATAATGCATTAATTTTATTACATTTCGTAATTGTTCTCGAAAAGTTAAACTTTTAATTTCTATTGCATTTTTAAAATGACCAATAGCATATTCATAAGAATTTCTCATATCAATAAATATTGTTTGGTTATCATGTAACATGAAATTAACCATTTTTGCTTTAATATAAATACCAACATGCTGTGGATGAAAAAAAGGTTCTATAATACCATCTTGTACAATTTTTTTTTTAATTTTAACAGATAGAAACCAGAAAGATTTTTCGTAATTTAATGCCTTATTAATATGTAAGTTTTTTAATTGAACGTCTAATCTAGCTAAAAATCTTTTTAAAAATAAATAATATTGTTTTGGAATACTTATTTGTGCATTAATACCTTCTTCAGCAATATAAACACGTCCTAAGAAATTATATTTATAAAAAAATTTATAAATTAAATCTCGATATTCTTGAAGTTTGATTATTGTAAAATATTTATAAAAAGACAATGTTAAACGTGAATCATTTTCATAAAACATACGTTTTTTTAGTTCTTTTTTAGAAATTACATTATGTAAACGAGACATTTTAAACACCTTTTATTATGATAATTTAATCATATATAAAATCATTTTAAGAAGATAAATTTTGTAAAAGTTTTATTTGATCAGATAATTTTTTCCATGTTTTCTTTAATTCTAATAGTCTATTTTTTTCTTTAGTAACTATAGTGTTTGGAGCAAATTTCATGAAATTTTTATTAGAAATATTTTCTTGAATTTTTAATAAATTAATTTTTATTTTTTTTTCTTCTTGTTTTAAACGTTTTAATTCCACTTCTTTATCAATTAATTTTAGAATAGGAATGAGAATCTCTACTTCATCTATTATCTCTTTAACACATAAATCTTCATTATATTTACGAACCAATATTGTAATGCTGTCTAAAAAAGATATACTCTTAATTAATAAGAGATTATCTATAATAATTTTCTCTTTTTCATGAGTAACATTATATAAAAATATAGGTAATAGTTTAGTACGGCTAATATTCATTTTAACTCTAATATTTCTTAGAAATACAATAATTTTTTTTATCCAATTCATATTAATTAATATTTTTTGATCAAATAATTCTTTTTTATATTTTGGAAAATTTTCTAACATAATTGTATTTGATTTAATATTTTTAATTAACTTTATACGCTGCCAAATTGTTTCTGTAATAAAAGGCATAATAGGATGTGTTAATTTTAAAAAAGACTCTAAAACATGTAGCAAAACATTTTTAGTTAAATAAATTTCTCTATCAGAACCTGTTTTAATCACGATTTTTACAAATTCTAAATACCAATCACAAAATATATTCCAAATAAAATCATATAAAGTATTAGATGCAATATCAAATCTATAAGTATCTAAAGATTTGCGATACAATTTTATTGTATTATTTAACTTTATTAAAATCCATTTATTTATTAATAACATATTATCTTCTAAATCACATTCTAAAAAATTATGATTTTCTGTGTTTTGCAAAACAAATCGACTAGCATTCCATAGTTTATTACAAAAATTACGATACCCCTGTAATCTACTCATATCCCATTTTATATCACGTGTGCTAGATGCTAATGCTAAAAAAGTAAAACGTAGTGCATCTGTTCCAGTAGATGCAATACCTTCTGGAAATTGTTTTAAAGTAGACTCAACGATTTTTTTAGATAGTTTAGGATCGAATAAATTTTTTGTTCTTTTTTTAATTAATGCATTTATTGAAATACCGTCTATCATATCTAAAGGATCAATAACGTTACCTTTTGATTTTGACATTTTTTGACCATATTCATCTCGAATTAATCCTGTGATATAAATGTTTTTAAAAGGTACTTCAGGATTATTATGTTTATCTTTTATAAAATACATTGTTAACATAATCATCCTTGCAATCCAAAAAAAAATAATATCAAAACCACTGACTATTACATTAGTAGGATGAAAAATTTTTAAAAATTTAGTTTTCTTAGGCCACCCTAGTGTTGAAAAAGTCCATAATCCTGAAGAAAACCAGGTATCTAATACATCTTCTTCTTGAATTAACGATATATTTTTTGATATTGAATATTTTAAACGTATTTCTTCTTCATTATGTCCTACATATATATTTTTTTTATCATCATACCACACTGGAATTTGATGCCCCCACCATAACTGACGAGAAATACACCAATCTTCAATATTATTCATCCAAGACAAATACATACTTTCATATTTTTTAGGTATAAATTTTATTTTTTTATCTTTTACAGCATAAATAGCTTCTTGAGCTAATTTAGATGTTTTTAAATACCATTGATTTGTAAGCATGGGTTCAATAATAACATCACTTCTGTCACTATAAGGTACAATAATATCAGATTCTTCAATTTTTTCTAACAACCCTAATTTCGATAATTCATTAACTATTTTAGTTCGTGCAGATAAAATATTTAATTTTTGAAATTGATATGGAATAAATGTGCTATATTTATGAGATTTTTTACCTTTGTAGTTATATACGTCAGCAACAGATTTTATACGTCCATCAAGAGTAAAAATATTAATCATTGGTAAATGATGCCTTACCCCTACTTTATAATCATTAAAATCATGTGCAGGAGTTATTTTTACACAACCAGTATCTTTATCTAAATTAGCATATTCATCTCCAATGATAGGAATGACTCTATTGATTAACGGACACATAGCAAATTGTCCAATAAGAAAATTATTATTCATATCTTTAGGATTTATAGCAATAGCTGTATCTCCTAATAAAGTTTCTGGTCGAGTAGTAGCAATAACTAAATACTTAATTTGATTTTTTAGCAAAATGTTATTTTGAATAATTGGATAACGAATAAACCATTTTTTTCCTTTTATTAAACGATGCTCAACTTCTAAATCTGAAACTACAGTCTCTAATTTTGAATCCCAATGTACTAACCTTTTTTTTTGATAAATAAAATTATTTTGATAAAAAATAATAAAAGCTTCTCTTACAGCAACAGATATTTCAGGATCTAAAGTAAATTTTTCATATTCCCAATCAACAGATATACCTAAACGTCGCATTTGTTGTTTTATAATATCACTAGATTTTTTTTTCCATATCCATATTTTTTTTATAAATTCTTCTCTGCTATAATCTTTTTTAGTTTTTTGTTCAGTTAAAAACATATGACGTTCAACTAATATTTGAGTTGCTATTCCTGCATGATCTGTTCCAACTTGCCAAAATGTATTTTTTCCTTGCATTCTATTATAACGAATTAATACATCCATAATAGTTTGTTGAAATGCATGACCCATATGTAAACTACCTGTAATATTAGGAGGAGGCATCATAATACAAAAAGTTGTTTTTTTTTTATTATTGGGTTTGAAATATCCATTTGTTTCCCAAAAATTATATAAAACTTCTTCAATACGTTTAGGATTATAATTTTTTTCCATGATGTTTATTATTTTGTCAATTAAAAAGAAATGATATATAATGAAATTATTTTTAAAATAATGAATATTTTAAATATTCTTATTATTATACATAACAATATTTGATTGATTTAATAAAAATTTGATTGATTTAATAAAAATTGACATAAAAGTTCTACGGGACGTCCAGTTGCACCTTTATCTTTATTAGATCTCCATGCAGTTCCTGCAATATCTAAATGTGCCCACTTATATTGTTTAGTAAAATTTGCAAGAAAACAAGCAGCAATAATAGCTCCAGCTTGACTACTGGTTCCTGTATTATTTAAATCTGCAATGTGAGAAGTTAACTCTTTTTGATATTCCGGATCTAATGGTAAAGACCATATTTTGTCATCAGTTTGTTGAGAAGCATGATATAATTGTTTTTCAAGATTCTTGTTATTACTAAAAAGACCACTGATTGATTTTCCTAAAGCAGTAACACAAGCACCAGTTAAAGTGGCAATATCAATTACTATGTCCGGAGAAAAGCGTCGGACATATGTTAAAGAATCACATAATACTAAACGTCCTTCTGCATCAGTATTTAATATCTCTACTGTTTTACCTGACATGGTAGTTAAAACATCTCCAGGTCTAAAAGCTTGACCACTAGGCATATTTTCACAACCAGATAAAATCCCTATTATTGTTAACGGTAAATTTAATTCAGCAGCCATAATCATAGTTCCATAAACTGCTGCAGCACCGCACATGTCATATTTCATATAATTCATATTAGCAGAGGGTTTAATAGATATTCCTCCAGAATCAAATGTTAAACCTTTACCTATTAAAGCAATAATTTTTTTATCAGCACTATTTTTTCTTGAATATTTAACTACAGACATAAATGGTTTATTTTTTGATCCATTTCCAACAGAAACATATGCATGCATACCTAATTTTTTCATTTCTTCAACATTAATCACTTCAACAGTAATATTCTGTGGATATTTTTCATGTAATTTTTGAGCTTCATTAGCTAAATACAACGGATTACAAATATTAGGTGGTAAATTACTTAAATTTTTTGCTGATATAAGCGCATCACTAATAGCTAATGCATGTTTTAAAGATACTTGTGCATTATATAAATCATGTTCTATTAAAATATTTATAGTTACTTGGTATAGATGATGTACATCATTTTTTTTAAAACTATTAATTTTACAAATTTTATATGTATTCTCTCTTATAGAGAGTAACAAACATCTAACAATCCAATATATATTATCCTGAATATCAATAATTAATTCTGAAACAGAATAAATGACATTTTTTATAGAACACTTATTCAATACCTCTACACTATTTTTTATAATTTTTTTAAAATTTGATTTGTTTAATTCATTTTTTTTTCCACAACCAATTAATAATATTCTTTTTGAAATTACATTCGGAATATTATATAATATAAGTGTATCTCCTATTTTTCCTTGAATATCATTCAACTGAAGTAAAGAAGTAATATAATGATTACTACATTTATCTAAATAATTTGCAGAATCAGATAATTGACATGATTCAAAAATAGCGATAACAATACAATCAGTCTGTTCTTTTTCCAAAATAGAATTCTTTATAAAAAAATTCATAATATTTTCACTTATCTTTAAATAATGATTTTCATTTTAAAATTTTTATAAAAAAAAAGAAACATATTTTTATTAAAGTTCTATTATTTTCTTTTGCAATCAAAATAATTTACATCTTATTTGTTAAAACTTGATTAAGATTAAAACTTAATTGAGATAATTTAAATTTAATATAAAATATTATATACTATAAAAATATTTTTCTTCAATTTGAATTTATATAAATAATATTTTTATTTAGAAACGAGATTATTATGAATCATCTATATCAACGTGATTTTTTGAGATTATTAGATTTTAATACTTCAGAATTAGAGAATATAATAACATTAGCCCAAAAATTAAAAAAAATAAAAAAAAACAATCAAGAAATCCAACTATTAAATAAAAAAAATATAGCTTTAATTTTTGAAAAAGAATCAACTCGAACCAGATGTGCTTTTGAAGTAGCTGCGTTTGATCAAGGAGCACATGTCACATATCTTGGAGTCGGTAGTACACATTTAGGAAAAAAAGAATCAATTGAAGATACAGCTAAAATACTTGGACGTTTATATGATGGTATTCAATATAGAGGACATAATCATAAAACAATAGAAACATTAGCTAAATATTCAGAAGCTCCAGTATGGAATGGATTAACTGAAAAATTCCATCCAACACAATTACTTGCTGATTTATTAACCATAAAAGAAATCTCCCCTCAAAAAAAAATACATGAAATAAAATGTGCATATATAGGAGATGCACGTAATAATATAGGAAATAGTTTATTAGAAGCAGCTGTATTATATAATTTTGATCTTCGTTTTATTGCTCCAAAAGAATTTTGGCCAGAAAACAATCTATTAACATTTTGTCAAAAAAGAAGAAATAATATAAAATTAAATATTACATGTACTGAAGATATACATCAAGGAGTAAAAAATGTAGATTTTATATATACCGACGTTTGGGTGTCGATGGGAGAATCAAAAAAATTTTGGGAAAAAAGAATTAAATTATTACGCGCTTATCAAGTAAATAATTTAGTACTAGAAATGAGTGAAAATCCACAAATAAAAGTATTACATTGTCTTCCTGCTTTCCATGATCAAAATACTGAAATTGGAAAATATTTATTTAAAAAATATGGATTTAAAAATGGCGTAGAAATTACAGATGATGTATTTCAAAAAAATGAAAAAATTATTTTTGATCAAGCTGAAAACCGACTACATACTATAAAAGCCATTCTTATATCTAGTTTAAGAAAAACCATAGAACTTTAAAAAATCTTTATATAAATAAGATAAACCTAATTGAAAGTATAATAAATATTTTTAATAATAATATCTTGTCTTGATAAAAATTTTATTTTATCACATTACTTAAAAAGTATACAAATGACGTAACATATGCAAAATGTTATTAAATATTTTTCGACTTTGTTCTGTAAAAAAATAAAAAATACTTTAAAAAAAATGAAATATTTTAATATTACTAATTAAAATTTTTAGACTTTATTAATAAAAACATTAGATTTTCTATAAATAGAAATTTTATAAATCATTACATTTATAATAAATATTATGTTTTAATTTTAAATTAAAAAAAAAGAAAATTTACTTACACATCTACATAATAGACACAATTAAACTTAATAATATTCAGAATTACTGTTCTATAAAATTTTTTTAAATAGTTTAAATAGAACACAATAAGGAAATAATATATTGCTATACACTTATATTTATTAAATACTTTTAAAATAAAAATCAATATATTATATTGATCTATATTAATCTATATACTATTTATTATTAATAAGCATATTAATAAACATGATCTTATAAAGATATTTTTAAAATATTTGTATAAGATTTCCTAAAAAATTAATCTTTATATATAAATATTAATAACAATACAACTAAAAATTTTATTTAAAACACTCAAATTATTTTTAAATAAATTTTTATAAAAATAAGTGACAATTATAATGATTGATATAATTAAAACAAAAATGGCACCTGAACCTATTGGTCCTTATTCGCAAGCAATTAAAATTAATAATTTTATTATATTATCAGGACAAATACCTATTAATGTTCTGTCTAATGATATACCAGAAAATATTGCAGAACAAACATATCTTGTTTTAAAAAACATTCAGTCAATTTTATTAGAAGCTAAATTTCAAGTTAAAGATATTATAAAAACTACTATATTTACTACGAATTTAAAAAAAATTCATATTATTAATGAAATTTACAAAAAATTTTTTTTAGATCATCAGTCAAGTTTTCCAGTTCGTTCTTGTGTTGAAGTTCAATCATTACCTAAAAATGTCAAAATCGAAATTGAAGCAATAGCATTTAAAAAATAGTCATAAAATAATAAATAAAATAATATGCCGCAAAGCGGCATAAAATAAAAACTAGACGTTTCTACGGCGGGACAAAAACGATTTAAATTCATTTTTCTTAGATATACTAGTTTTGTTCGAATAATTTTCAGAATTACGACGATTTCCGTTTTTATCTCGATCTCGATTTAATACAATACGATGAGATGTTTTATTTACATATATACGAGTATCTCGTAATAATTTCATATTAATTGATTTATTTAAGATTCTAGTACGAGCAAATTTTTGTAATAAATCTTTAGATATTCCTTTCGGCAATTCAATTGTTGAATAAGAAGAAAAAAGTTTAATATTCCCAATATGACGACTATTAATATTTCCTTCATTAGCAATAGCTCCGACTATATGACGTACTTCAACTCCATCATTACGACCTACTTCAATTCGATATAAATCTATATCTTTAGATTCACGATGTTCACGACGTAATCGATGATTATTTTTAATATCTTCATTTCGACGGTTATCTTTATTAAAAAAATCATGTGTTGGACGTTTTATTGAATCATATTTAATAATTAATGGCCGTTCACCTTGAGCCATTTTTAATAAAGCAGCTGCTAAAGTTTTAATATCTAAATCATCTGTTGAATATAATTTATCTAATAAAGCACTATATTGATCTAAATCACGGCTTTCTAATTGTTGTTGTACTTTTTTTGCAAATTTTTCTAAACGTCTTTCACACAATAGTTCTATTTTTGGTAACTGAACTTCTGGAATAGACTGCTTAATAGTTCGTTCTATATTACGTAATAAACGACGTTCACGATGTTCAACAAATAATAATGCACGACCTGCACGACCTGCACGACCTGTACGACCTATACGATGTACATAAGATTCTGAGTCCATTGGAATATCATAATTGATTACAAAACTAATACGATCAACATCTAAACCACGAGCAGCAACATCAGTAGCAATTAAAATATCTAATCTACCATTTTTTAACCTTTCTAAAGTTTGTTCTCTTAATGCTTGATTCATATCTCCATTTAATGCAGCACTATTATATCCATTTCTTTCTAAAGCTTCTGAAACCTCTAAAGTTGCACTTTTGGTCCGAACAAAAATAATTGTCGCAGAAAAATCTTGTGCTTCCAAAAAACGAATTAATGCATCAGTTTTTCGACCGTATACCATCCAATAGCTTTGTTTTATATCTGGACGTGTAGTTATATTTGACTGTATTTTTATTTCTTGTGGATTATTCATAAATCTTTTAGAAATACGACGTATCGCTTCTGGCATAGTAGCTGAAAATAATGCAGTTTGATGTTTCTTTGGAATTTGTGCCATAATTGTTTCTACATCTTCTATAAATCCCATACGTAACATTTCATCTGCTTCATCTAATACTAAACCGTGTAAATTTGAAAGATTTAGAGTCCCTCTTTTTAAATGATCTAATAAACGACCAGGAGTTCCTACAACGATTTGAGGTCCTTGTCTCAATGCTCGTAATTGTAATTCATATCTTTGACCACCGTATAAGGGTAATACATGTATACCGATCATATGTTTAGAAAAATCTGAAAACGCTTCTGCTACTTGTACTGCTAGTTCTCTTGTAGGAGCTAAAACTAAAATTTGAGGAGCTTTTAAATTAATCTTAAGATTATGTAATAAAGGTAAGGCAAAGGCAGCAGTTTTACCACTACCTGTTTGAGCCATTCCCAAAACATCGCGTCCTTCTAAAAGTAATGGGATACAAGCTGCTTGAATAGGAGAAGGTTTAACATACCCCATTTCGCTTAAAGATTGAATAATAAAAGAATTTAAACCAAGAAAAGAAAATGTGCTTTCAATATGAGTCATCCAGTAGATATGCCTTTTAAGTTACAGTAGCCAGTCTACATATCTCATTATGAAAATAATGATTTATTCTCATTTAAAAGTGTGAACCGGCACAAATTAAATAATCTAAAATAGTATTATTAAGCTATTTTAACATCAATTAATAATAATATTTATCATTTATTGCTAATGATTTTGTAATATAAATATTTATAAATATAACATCAGCAATTTATTTAAAAATAATATATTAATATTATATAACAATAATATTAAATAATATTAACTAAATTTTATACTATTTCTATTTATATGGTACTATTTGAAAAGATATAAATCTATATTTTATTGAAAAAATATAAATAATATTTAAATTTATTAAAAATATCAGATAATACTATTATTAATGATTTTGTTAGATGAAATAGAATTTTCTGTTTCTTTAATACTTAATCTTAAACGACCTTGACGATCGATCTCTAAAACTTTAACAGATATAACTTGATCAAGTTTTAAATGATTAGAGACTTTATCAACTCTTTTTTCAGAAATTTGTGAAATATGTACTAATCCTTCTTTTCCAATACCAATAGATACAAAAGCTCCAAAATCAACAATACGAGTAACTTTACCAGAATAAATACGACCTACTTCAATTTCCGCTGTAATTTCTTCAATTCTACGAATTGCATTATTTGCTTTTTCTCTGACACTAGACGATATTTTTATTGTTCCATCATCTTCTATTTCAATGATTGTTCCTGTTTCTTCAGTCAACATACGAATTACAGAACCACCTTTCCCTATAACATCTTTAATTTTTTCAGGATTTATTTTAATAGTATGAATTCGAGGTGCAAATTCAGATATTTCACTTCTTGCTGTACTTAATGCTTGATTCATGACATTTAAAATATGTAATCTAGCTAATCTTGCTTCATTTAATGCTACATGTATAATTTCATTAGTAATCCCTTCAATTTTCATATCCATTTGTAATGCTGTAATTCCTTCTTTGGTACCAGAGACTTTAAAATCCATATCACCTAAATGATCTTCATCACCTAGAATATCTGACAGTAAAACGTATCTTCTACCTTCTTTCACTAATCCCATTGCTATCCCCGCAACAGCAGATTTAATAGGAACTCCAGCATCCATTAAAGCTAAAGAAGCACCACAAACAGAAGCCATTGATGAAGATCCATTAGATTCAGTAATTTCAGATACTACTCTTATAGTATAAGGAAAATCATCTAATGTCGGCATGACAGCTAAAAGACTTCTTTTAGCAAGACGACCATGTCCAATTTCTCTTCTTTTAGGTGATCCTACAATTCCTATTTCTCCAACAGAGTAGGGAGGAAAATTATAATGAAATAAAAAATTGTCTATTCTATCTCCTAATAGTTCATCTAAATTTTGTGCATCTCGAGATGTACCTAATGTAACAGAAACTAAAGACTGAGTTTCTCCTCTAGTAAACAAAGCCGAACCATGAGTACGAGGCAAAATACCAGTACGAATATCTAAAGCACGAATCATATCTTTTTCACGTCCATCAATACGTTTATGATTATCTAATATTCTCTTGCGAACAATTGTCTTTTCAATATTTTGTAAAATATCTTCTATTGTAGGTATATCTATGTTTAGATTATCTTCTAAACATATTTTTACAATTTCTTCTTTAATATTATTTAATCGTTCAAATCTTTCTTGTTTATTAAAAATTAAATAAGCATCAGCAATATCTTGTTGTGATAAATTAATTATTTTTGATTCTAATATTTTATTTATTTCTGGGTACTCTATAACCCATGGTAATTTACTAGCTTCATTTGATAAAGAGCGAATATTATTAATTACCACTTGTTGTTGTTGATGACCAAATATAATAGCTCCAAGAATTTGTTCTTCACTCAGTATTTTAGATTCTGCTTCAACCATAAGAATTGCGTTTTGTGTACCCGAGATTACTAAATCTAAAGAACTATTTTTTATATCATCACCAATAGGATTTAATATATATTGATTATTAATATAACCTACTCTAGCAGCACCTACTGGTCCATAAAATGGAATACCTGATAAACTAAGTGCAGCAGATGCTCCTATAATAGAAATAATATCAGGATTGATTTGCGGATTCACCGATACGACTGTAGCAATAATTTGTACTTCATTTAAAAAATTTTTTGGAAACAATGGACGGATAGGACGATCTATTAATCTAGCAGTTAATATTTCATTTTCACTTGGACGACCTTCTCGTCTAAAAAATCCCCCAGGTATACGACCTGCTGCATATGTACGTTCTTGATAATTAATCGTTAATGGGAAAAATTTTTGTCCAGAATGTATTTTTTTTTGTCCAACAACAGTAACAAAAACTGCTGTATCATCCATACTAGCCATCACTGAAGCTGTAGCTTGTCGAGCCATCACACCTGTTTCTAAAGTAATAGTATGTTGGCCATATTGAAATTTACGCACAATTGGATTTAGCAAAATAATATCCTTAACATAAAACTAATTTTAATAAAAATATCTAACTAAAAATTTTAAATAAAACTGTAAAAAAAGGGCTAATCAAGCCCTTTGCAAAAAATACATTTTTATTGATATCATACTTTGATAAGTATCATAAAATTATTTATCGTCTTAAATTTAAATTTTCGATTAAATTAGTATAACGAGCTATATTTTTTTTCTTTAAATAATCTAATAATTTACGACGTTTTGATACCATATTTAAAAGACCTTTACGACTGCAATGATCTTTTTTATGTTCAGAAAAATGTATTTGAAGATGATTAATTTTTTTTGTTAACAATGCAACTTGAACTTCTGTTATTCCGCTATCGTGTTTTAATTTACCATATTTTAAAATAATTTCTTTTGTATTCATTGTAGATAAAGACATGTAATAATACTCCATATAATATATTTAAAACTATATTAAATTTATGCTCACTATACTTGAGAACTGTAAAATAATATCACGCTAATCTTAAATTGAATAGTGTATAACTTAATTAGCTCATATTGAAACTAATCGATATGGAGTCAATAATTCTCTACTTTTAATTTTACCTAAACCAATAAATTTATTATTTTCTTCTATTACACGTACTAAACCATTTGTTATATCGGAAGTAAATTTTACTGCTTGACCTAATTTAAAATTATAAGATTGTTTAATAGAAAGATAAACTTTTGGTAAAAAAGATACTGGACTATCTATAGACATTAATAATGAATCTAATTTTTTAAAAAAAATAACGTCATTAATATAATTTGTATTTAATAATTCATACAAACTTGGTAATGTTACTAACTGATTATGAAGATATGAAGCTACTTGTAATCTTCTCAAAAAAATAACATGCGCACCACAACCTAACTTTTCACCTAAATCATCAATAAGTGTACGAATATATGTTCCTTTTGAACATAATATCTTAAATTCAATTAAATTTTTTTCTTGATAGAGAGAATATATATTATGTACTATAATTTTTCTTGTTTTTCTTTCAATATTTAATCCTTTACGAGCATATTTATATAAAGGTAAACCTTGATATTTAATTGCCGAATACATAGACGGCATTTGATGAATTACACCTATTAATTGATCAATAGATGATTTAAGCTGAGAAGAATTAAACAAAATAGGACGTTTTTTTATAATGACACCATTAGAGTCAGAAGTAGATGTTTTTTCTCCTAATTTAGCAATGACATGATATCTTTTATTAGACTGCATTAAATAATCCGAAAATTTTGTACATTCTCCAAAACAAATAGGTAACATTCCTGTAGCTAAAGGATCCAAAGTACCAATATAACCAGCTTTTTTAGCATTAAATATTATTTTGACTTTTTGCAAAGCATTATTTGAAGATATACCTTGAGGTTTATCTAATAATAATAATCCATGTACACTACGTTTTTTATAAAAAAACATCTATTTGACCTTATTTAATATTAAAAACAATAAATTTTTTTATTATTTTTTAATTTTTTTTTAAAAGTAATGAAATTTTATTACCTTTTAATAAAGTGTCATCATAACAAAAAACAATAATAGGCATAATACGCAATCTCATTTTTTTACATAATAACTTACGAATATAACCAGTAGAATTATTTAATATAATTAATATTTCTTTAATATTCATTTTTTTATTTTTATCAAAAAAACTTAAAAAGACTTGAGCATGAGATAAATCTTTAGAGACTTGTACTTGAGATACAGTAATCATAGTCATGATACGTGGATCTTTTAATGAAAATTGTATAATCATAGATATATTTTTTTGTAATTCTTGAGCAATACGCATAGATCGATTGAATGATTTTTCCATAGTAATATTACCAAATAAAATATACGTAATAACTTATAATATTCTTTTAATTTCTTTTATTTCAAAAACTTCTATAATATCTCCAATACGCATATCATTATAGTTTTTGATGCCAATTCCACATTCCAATCCATTACGTATTTCATTTACATCTTCTTTAAAGCGCCTTAAAGATTCTAATTCACCTTCATATATAACAATATTATTTCTTAAAATATGAATAGGATTATTTTTCTTAATAATACCTTCTATCACCATACAACCAGCTATTAAACCAAATTTAGGAGATTTAAACACGTTTCTAACTTCTGCTAAACCAATAATTTTTTCTTTATATTCTGGTGATAATAAACCAGTCATAGCAGATTTTACTTCATTTAATAAATCATAAATTACTGAATAATATCTAAGATCTAAATTCTCTGCATGAATAATTTTTTTAGCAGAAGAATCTGCACGAACGTTAAATCCTAAAATAATAGCATTTGAAGCTAGAGCTAAAGAAGCATCTGTTTCTGTAATTCCACCAATACCTAAACTAACAATTTTTATTTTTACTTCATTTGTAGATAATTGTAATAAAGCACCAGAAATTGCTTCTAAAGAACCTTGTACATCTGATTTAAGAATAATTTTTAATTCAGAAATATTATTTTTTTTGATACTATCAAACATATTTTCCAAATTAATTCTATTTTGATTTAATAACTTTGTCTCACGAGATTTTTCTTTGCGATAAGAAGCTACCTCTCTTGCTTTTTTTTCATCACGGACTACAGTAACAATATCACCTGAAAAAGGAACTTGAGATAAACCTAAAATTTCTACTGGAATAGATGGTCCTGCATATAAAACTTCCTGTCCATTTTGATTGCGTAAAGCTTTAACACGACCATATTCAAAACCACATAATATTATATCTCCTTTATTTAAATTACCTTTTTTTACTAAAACAGTAGCTATCGGTCCTCGACCTTTATCAAGAAATGACTCTATAACAATTCCTTCTGCCATACCGGTAGGAACCACTTTTAACTCTAACATCTCTGCTTGTAGTAAAATAGCACTTAATAATTTATCAACACCTTCACCTGTTTTTGCAGAAACAGATACAAATATATTTTCACCTCCCCATTCTTCTGATAGAATATTATGCTTCATTAAATCATTTTTAATTTTTTTAATATCAGAATCTATCTTATCAATTTTATTTATAGCAACTATTACAGGAACATTAGCTTCTTTTGCATGTTGAATCGCTTCAATAGTTTGAGGCATTACTCCATCATCTGCTGCAACAATTAAAATTACAATATCAGTTAACTGAACTCCACGAGATCGCATTGCAGTAAATGCTGAATGTCCAGGAGTATCTAAAAAAGTAATAGCACCTAATTTCGTTTTGACATGATATGCTCCAATGTTTTGTGTTATTCCACCCGCTTCATAAAATGCAGTCTTTGTCGAACGAATATAATCTAATAATGATGTTTTTCCATGGTCAACATGTCCCATTATAGTTACTATTGGTGCTCTAATAATAGAAATATTATTTCCCGTATCGCGATCTTTCATTATTGATTCTTCTAATTCATTTTCTCGACGTATAATAACTTTATGACCCATTTCTTCTGCAATTAACTGAGCTGTATCTTGATCAAGAATATGATTAATAGTACCTAAAATTCCCATATTCATCATATTTTTTATCACTTCAGAACTTTTTACAGCCATTTTATTTGCTAAATCAGATACAGTAATCGTATTACTAATAATAACATCTCTATTTATAACAGATTCTGGTTTTTGAAAAACTTGCTGTAATAAAATCGGCTTATTTTTTTTCTTAATATTTTTTTTGTTGCGATTAGAAATGCGAATTTCTTCTTTATGATTTTTCCCATTATACGAGTGTTTATTATTTTTCTTTTTACGAAAATTTTTTAAAACTCGGTTATGATTTCTTTTATCTGTTTCTACTGCTCTATCATTATCATCTTCAGCTTGACGTGCGTGTAAAAACGTTGTTAGATGATAATCTTTTTTTTCTTCTTCAAAAGAAGATCGATGTTCTTTATTTTCTTTAATTCTTTTTCTGTTATTTAGAAAATTAACTTCAATATTTTTTTGTGGTTGTTTATTTTTTTCATCTTGATCAATAACTTTAAACTTATTTTTTTTCTGTAGATTTACAAATTGGATATCATTTTTTTTTAATTCTATTTTTTGAGTATTATGAATATATTTTTTATCTATATCATTTTTTTTTAATATTTTTCTAAAAAAATTTTTATCTTTATTTTTTATATAAGTTTTTTTCTTTCTTACCTCCACTGGTACAGATTTATTTTTTCCTCCAATAGTTGATACATTTAATATACTGTGAGTTTTTCTTTGTACAATTAAAGTATCTGAAGAAGATTTTTTTTTAGACTCTAAATATTTTAATAAAATATTTTTTTCAAATAAACTAATTTTGTCATTATGATTTTTTTTTATACCAAGATTAGAGAATGCTTCTATTAATTTATTTATTTCTAATTGTGTTTCATCAGATAAAACTTTTAAACTTATATCTGGCATACTGTTTTCCTATTATCAGACTTTACTACCAAACCAACAGATATTACGAGCAGTCATAATTAATAAGCCAGCTTGTTCTGAATTTAAGTTTTTTATATCACTTAAATCATCTATTCCCTGATCAGCTAACTCTTCTAAAGTAAATATATTTTTTTTTGCTAATTGATTAGCTAATATTTCATTCATACCATTAATTTGTAATAATTTTTCTTCTATTTTTTTTTCTTTATTTTTTTCTTTTAGCATACTTTTTCTATTAAATTCTATTGAAAGTAATTTATTTTCTGCGTTTTCACGTACTAATTTTATTTGTTCAATAGTTAAATTCTTAATTTTTAACAATTCGTTAAATGGTACGTATACTAATTCTTCAAGAGAAGAAAAACCTTCTTTTACTAATATTTTAATAATATCTTCATTAACATTTAAATTATTTTTAAAAATGCTAAAAGCTAAATGTGCTTCTTCTTGATGTTTAGAATGCAAATCTTCTGTTGTCATAACATTTAATTCCCATCCACTAATTTGAGAAGCTAGGCGAACATTTTGTCCATTTCGACCAATAGCTTGAGCTAAATTATTAGCATCTACAGCTATGTCCATAGTATGATTGTCTTCATCAACTACTATTGATGAAACATCAGCAGGAGCCATTGCATTTATAACAAATTGTGCAGGATTATCATCCCATAAAATGATATCAATACGCTCTCCACATAATTCGCTAGATACAGCTTGTACACGAGCTCCTCTCATCCCTACACAAGCACCTACTGGATCAATTCGTTTATCATTAGTTTTTACTGCAATTTTAGCACGAGAACCTGGATCACGTGCTGCTGCTTTTATTTCAATAATCTCTTCTCCAATCTCAGGAACTTCTATGCGAAAAAGTTCAATAAGCATTTCTGTTTTCGAACGACTCATAAATAATTGAGAACCACGAGATTCGGGATATACTCCATATAAAATACCTCGAATGCGATCACCAGGACGAAAGTTTTCTCTAGGTAACATACCTTCACGTAAAATCAATGCTTCAGCATTATTACCTAAATCTAACATTATATTATCTCGATTATTTTTTTTAACTATTCCAGTAATAATTTGACCTACATATTTTCGAAATTGTTCAACTAACATTGCTCTTTCAGCTTCACGCACTTTTTGTACAATAACTTGCTTTGCAGTTTGAGTTGTAATTCTATCAAAATCAACAGATTTAATTTGATCTTCTATGTAATCATTTAAGTGAAATTTTTCACCATCAAAACAAGCAGCTTCTAAAGTAATTTCTTTAGTTGGTTGAGTTACTATATCTACTACCATCCAACGACGAAAAGTACTAAAACTACCTGTTTTTCGATCAATACTGACCCTTACATCAATTTCTTGTTCATATTTTTTTTTAGTTGCTGTTGCTAATGCAATTTCTAAAGCTTCAAAAATTTTTTCACGAGGAAGAGATTTTTCATTAGAAACAGCTTCTACAACAGCTAATATTTCTTTATTCATCTTGTAAACCTCAAAATAAAACTTGCTCAAATGAATAATCAAGTATCATTTTACATATTATTAATTTTAATAATATTAATTATAAAATTAGCTAACTAATACGTTAAATTTACAAAATAAAAGTTGCATAATTAATTATTACTTAATATTTAAAGATTGATAAAGATATATAATTTAGAATAAATACTCTAATAAAAAACCCCGAAAATTCGGGGTTTGAGGTTCTATTACCCTATTTTAATTTTATTTTAATAATTCTAATATCTTCAATAAGCATACAATAAACAAAAAAATATTTTTTTGATAAAATAATACTTTTAATACCGAGAATGGGATTTGAACCCATACGCTTATTCAGCACTATCCCCTCAAGATAGCGTGTCTACCAATTTCACCATCTCGGTAAACAATATAATAATTATCTTTATTTTTTTAAAATATTAATGAGGTATATGAGAATTTAATATTTTTTTATCTGAAGAATATTCTTTTATTATAGTTTTTTTCGTATTATCTTCTAAAAAAAAATCAGAATCAATTTTTCTATTCTTAATATTACATAAAATAATAGTTATCAATAAAAATAAACAAGAAAAAATTCTAATAATATTTATTATAAAACTATTTTTTTCAACATATCTTAAAGATTTAACATTATTTTTGACATTAGAATAAATAGTATTATTCAGTCCTTTTTCTGGTTGTAACAAAATTAAAACAATTAAAGAAATAGAAATAAAAATAAAAAATACTAAAAAAAATACATACATAAAAAATAATTTCCTATTTTATAATATTTTATTATGTAATAAAATTGTTTGTAAAATTTGTATATTTTTTAAAAAAATATTTTATATAAAAATGTATATCTAAAAAACTATATAAATTATCTATTACATTAATAAAATAATTTTTTAAATAATATTAATTTAATAATTTTATCAAAACAAACATCTATTGATATAATAATATCAAAAAAAGTAAATTTTATAAAATATTAATGACTATAACATATTAAAAAAATATTTTTATATAACAAATATTTTTAATACTGTCACAGTAATTTAATCGTCTCAGAAATATATTGAGATAATTCATGCACTTTAGAATAATTCTCACCTTGTACCATAATTCTCACACATGGTTCTGTTCCAGATTCACGGATGGAAACAAGACTATTTTTTCCTAAAATATCTTGATATTTATTAAGAATATTTTTTATTTTTACATGTTGATAAAATTTTTTTTTATTTTTTAAAGAGATATTTAACAAAACTTGGGGAAATAATTTTATTTCATGTGTTAAATGATATAAAGACGTATTATTATTAATCATGCTTAAAAATACTTGTAAACTTGCTATAATTCCATCTCCAGTAGAATGTTTATCTAATAAAATAATATGACCTGATTGTTCTCCTCCTAGTATCCATTTTTTTTCCTTCATCTTTTGATATATATTACGATCTCCTATTTTTGCTTGATAAAAAGGAATTCCTAATTTTTTTAAACTTAAAATTAGACCAATATTAGTCATTAAAGTTCCAACTACACCACCTAATAATTGTTTATTTTTTAAATATTCTTTTGCAATAATATAAATTATTTGATCTCCATTTATTTGATTTCCTAAATGATCTATCATAATTACTCGATCTCCATCACCATCAAATGCTAATCCAATATTAGCTTGTTCTAACAAAACCCTTTTTTTTAATTGTACAGTATTAGTTGATCCTGAATTTTCATTTATATTCACTCCATTAGGATTAGCAGAAATTGTGATTACCTTCGCACCTAATTCTTGAAAAACTTTTGATGCTATATTAGATGTTGCACCATTCGCACAATCTAAAACAATAGTGAAATATGATAAATTTATATTTTTAGGAAAAGTATTTTTACAAAAATTTATATATTGCCTTTCAGGATTAATTATATGTTGAGAAAAACCAAAGTGATTAATATTCGAATAGCAAAAAGTATCATTTATATAATTTTCAATATTCAATTCAATTTTTTTAGTTAATTTAATTCCATTTTTATAAAAAATTTTTATACCATTATCATAAAAAAGATTATGAGAAGCAGAAATTACAACACCACCAGAAGCATTAAAAAATCTTGTAAAATACGCAATCGCTGAAGTAGGGATGCACTCAGCTAATAAAGTAGACACTCCTGTAGATAAAATTCCGAATTCTACAATAGACT
This sequence comes from Buchnera aphidicola (Macrosiphoniella sanborni), assembly GCF_005080885.1. NCBI lineage: Bacteria > Pseudomonadati > Pseudomonadota > Gammaproteobacteria > Enterobacterales > Erwiniaceae > Buchnera > Buchnera aphidicola. Next base: position 408,445 of record NZ_CP034864.1, read on the forward strand.
GTAACATAGATCCAGAAATGCGTGTATCTCTTCCTATAATTATTTTTTTATTCTTATTTTTTCCCAACACTGTACCAATTGACCATCCTAAATTTAATAAAAAATTTGGTGTAATCGGATGATGTCCTACTTTTCCGCGAATTCCATCTGTTTTAAAATATTTTAAAAGAGTCATGACTATTTATCCCTGTATCATTATTAAAAATATTTTTATATTAGTTTAATATTAAAAACAAGATGAAGTTATAATACCTTTGTCACTTCATCTTATTTTAAGATATTTTCAATGAAAGAATACTAAACATTAAAAAATAAATATTTTTAAAAATATTTATATAAAATATATTTATATTTCTCAATTAAAAACTATTTATTAATTTCTGTCTCAATCCATCCTATAGGTTTACGGACTTCTCTTCTTTCCATTAAATCATCTATTTGAAATGCATCAATTGTTTCATATTTTATTAATGCTTCTTTCATTGCATGTAATATGTCAATATTTTCATTTAAAATATTTCGTGCTCTTTTATAATTTACTTCAATTAATAGTTTAACTTCTTCATCAATAATTCTAGCTGTTTCATCTGACATATGTTTTGCTTTAGCTACAGAACGACCTAAAAATATTTCTCCTTCCTCTTCTGCATATAATAAAGGCCCTAACTTTTCTGAAAACCCCCATTGTGTTACCATATTTCGTGCTAAACTAGTAGCAACTTTAATATCATTATAAGCCCCAGTAGATACATTTTTAGAACCATAAATAATTTCTTCAGCTAAACGACCACCGTATAAAGTAGATATTTGACTTTCTAATTTTTGACGACTAATACTTAATGTATCTGATTCAGGTAAAAAAAACGTGACACCTAATGCACGGCCCCTTGGAATAATAGTTACTTTATGTGCAGGGTCATGATCGGGAACTAGTCTTCCAATAATAACATGTCCAGCTTCGTGATATGCTGTTGATTCTTTTTGAAATTCACTCATAACCATTGATCTGCGTTCAGAACCCATCATCATTTTATCTTTAGCTTTTTCAAATTCCAACATAGAGACTACACGATGATCAAGTCTAGCTGCAAAAAGAGCAGCTTCGTTCACTAAATTGGCTAAGTCAGCACCTGAAAAACCAGGTGTACCACGAGCGATAATCATAGGGTCAACATCTTTAGATAAAGGTACTTTTCTCATATGTACTTTTAAAATTTGTTCTCTTCCACGAATATCTGGAAGAGGAACAATCACTTGACGATCAAAACGACCTGGGCGTAAAAGAGCTGGATCTAAAACATCAGGTCGATTAGTAGCAGCTATTAAAATAATACCTTCATTCCCATCAAAACCGTCCATTTCTACTAACATTTGATTTAATGTTTGCTCTCTTTCATCATGACCACCACCTAATCCTGCTCCTCTTTGACGACCTACTGCATCAATTTCATCAATAAAAATTATACATGGTGCAGATTTTCTAGAATGTTCAAACATATCTCTAACTCTAGAAGCACCAACACCTACAAACATTTCAACAAAATCAGAACCAGAAATCGTAAAAAAGGGAACTTTAGCTTCTCCAGCTATTGCTTTAGCAAGTAATGTTTTACCAGTACCAGGTGGACCAACCATTAACACACCTTTAGGGATTTTTCCTCCTAATTTTTGAAAACGACTAGGTTCTTTAAGATATTCAACTAATTCACTAACTTCTTCTTTTGCTTCATCACATCCAGCAACGTCTGCAAAAGTAGTTTGAATTTGATTTTCTGATAGCATTCGTGCTTTGCTTTTTCCAAACGACATTGCACCTTTTCCACCACCTATTTGCATTTGACGCATAAAAAAAATCCATACCCCAATTAACAATAACATAGGAAACCAAGAAATAAAAATTGAGATAAGAAGACTAGGTTCCTCTGGAATTGCTCCAATAATTTTGACTTTTTTTGTTAAAAGATTATCTAAAAGTTTAGGATCATTAATGGGAATATAGGTAGTATATTTACTACTATCTTTCTTTATAACACTAATCATACGTCCATTAATATATGCTTCACGAACTTGATCTTGATTCACTTCGGATAAAAAAGTTGAATAATCAACTTTGTGATTATTTACATCGTTAGTATTGAAATTCTGAAAAACAGACATTAATACAATTGTGATAACTAACCAGAAGATCAGATTTTTAACCATGTCACTCAAAGGAACAACCTCTCATTCAATCTATATTTAAAAAACAACACAGATATTATATCATCTGGTCGCTATAATGAAGATTTCTCGAGATCTTGTTCGAGAAGTTTTAGGTTTACAGATTTTCACTTTTTTAAAAAATATCTTAATCTCTTGATATAATTCGTTAAAACCTTCCCCTTGAAATGATTTTAATAAAAATATACCATTTCTGGATAAAACATCATTTGATATTTTTAATGCTAACCTAGACAATTCAATAATACGAGGCATATCAATAGAACAATGTCCTGTTATATTTGGAGCCATATCTGACATCACTAAATTAAAAGTAATATTTTTAAAAGAATCTAGCATGTTATTTAATATTTTTTGATTACGAAAATCTCCTTGAAAAATATTAACACCTGTGATTGGTTTTATAGGTAAGATGTCACATGCTATAACAGAACCTGTTGTTCCTATCTTTTTCACGGCATATTGAGACCAACTTCCAGGAGCAGCACCTAAATCAATAATATTCATACCAGTTTTAAATAATTTATTATTTTTATCTAGTTGTTCTAATTTAAACCAAGCTCTTGAACGTATATTATTTTTTTTTGCTTCTTTAACATATGGATCAGTCAAATGTTCTAAAAGCCAATGACGAGAACTTTTTCTTTTTTTTTTAGAAATCATATTTGCACTAGTTTGATTTTATTATTGAATTGATGTTTTTTATAAAATTAAATAAAACAAATATTTGTATTTTTCATTTATTCATACTATATATGATCAATTTTTAAAATCTTATATTCAACATTTCCACCAGGTGTAGAAATATTCTCAATATCACCAATTTTTTTCCCAATAAGACCCCTTGAGATTGGAGAATTAATAGAAATTAAATTTTTTTTAAAATCAGATTCATCATCTCCTACAATTTTATATGTAAATATTTCATTGCTGTTTATATTTAAAATTGTAACAGTAGTACCAAAAATCACTCGACCAGTATTAGATATTTTTTTTATGTCGATAATTTGAGAATTAGATAATTTTAACTCAATTTCTTTAATTCTTCCTTCACAAAAACTTTGTTCTTCACGAGCTGAATGATATTCAGCATTTTCTTTTAAATCACCATGTTCTCTAGCTTCTACTATTGCTTGAATAATACGGGGACGTTTTATCGTTTTTAATATTTTTAGTTCTTGAAGAAGTTTTTCTGCACCTCGCACAGTCATGGGGATTAAATTAATCATAATACAAATACTCCTTTTCTACTGATACAATATTTTCAAACAACTTATAAAAAATACTTTTTAAAATTTTTAAACCTGTTAAATTATAATAAGTATTAAAAATAACTAAGTATTAAAAATAACTATAAGTATTAAAAATAACTAAAAGATAACTATATAAAAAGATAACTATATATAATAACATTATATTTTTTTAAATATGATATGTATCGTATATTATATTTTTATATTTTTGAAGTGAGATATTAAAGATAGCATTTTGTATTAAAAATATTTATTTAATAGAATTTTATAGATTATGAAAATATTTTTAAAATATACTTATCTATTTTAAATTAAACAATACAATTTATCAAAATTTTAACAATTTAGATTCACTATTTTGAACTTTTACAATTAAAATATTAATAACCTCATGTTATTTATCATCATGAAATTCCATAACATCAATATTAAAAAATCATTTATATTAAAAAAGACTAAAATCACAAGCAGATTTCAAAATGGATAATAAACAAATCAAATCATTACTCATAAAACAATTAGATTTAACAAAAATATACGTTACAGGAGACAATCAACATGTTCAAATCATTGCTATTGGAAAAATATTTAAAGGATTCAGTTCAGTAAAACGACAACAAATAGTTTATGCACCTTTAATTCCAATGATTACAGAAAAACATATTCATGCAGTATCTATTACTTCTTATACAGACGAAGAATGGGAAAAAATAAAAAATTAATAATTATTATTCAAAAAAATATAATAGAGATTTATTAATACATGAATAAATTATGCATACAAGGAAATAAACACTTAAATGGTAATGTAATTATTTCTGGATCAAAAAATGCAGCATTACCAATTTTATTTATGACTATATTAACAGAAGAAAAAATTAAAATTAGTAATGTACCTAATTTAACTGATATTCAAATAGCTCTAAAATTACTTATACATCTAGGGGCTAAAATAAAAAAAGATAAAATACTTCACATTGATACAAGTTCAATAAATATTTTTTGTGCACCATATTATTTAATTAATAAAATTAGAGCATCAATTTGGACTCTAGGTCCTCTTTTAGCACGTTTTAGAAAAGCTAAAATATTTTTACCCGGCGGATGTAAAATAGGTAGTAGACCAATAGATTTACATATACATGGTTTAACTCAATTAGGTGCAACTATTAATATAAATAAAAATTATATTAATGCTCATGTTAAAGGACGTTTTCAGGGAAAATATATTTTTATGGAAAAAATTAGTGTAGGCGCTACTATTACAATAATGAGTGCTGCTACATTAGCTGAAGGTTTAACTATTATTGATAATGCAGCTTGCGAACCAGAAATTATTGATACTGCAAAATTTTTAAATTCTATAGGTGCCAATATCACTGGTGCAGGTAGTAAAAAAATATATATTCACGGTGTATTAAAGTTAAAAGGTGGGACACACAAAATTATTCCAGATAGAATTGAAACAGGAACATTTTTAATAGGAGCGACAATTTCAAAAGGTTATATTATTTGTCATAAAACAGAACCTAAACATTTAACAAATGTATTAATTCATTTGAGTAAATCTGGAGCTAAAATTACAACAGGAAAAGATTGGATTAAATTAGATATGAGAGGAAAACGTCCAAAATCTTTAAATATTAAAACTGCTCCATATCCAGGATTACCAACAGATATGCAATCTCAATTTACATTATTGAATATAATTTCTACCGGTGTTGGTAGCATCACTGAAACTATTTTTGAAAATCGATTTATTTATGCTTCTGAATTAATTAAAATGGGTGCTAAAATAAAAATTAAAAATAATACTATTACATCTTTTGGTATACCGAAATTAATATCTTCTGATGTTTTGTGTAGCGATTTACGGGGATCAGCTACATTAATATTAGCAAGCTGTATTGCTATAGGTGTAACAATAGTTAATCATGCTCATCATCTTTTTAGAGGATACGATTCATTTCCTGATAAATTAAATAAATTAGGAGCTGATATAAAAATTATATAAGTATCATATTTTGTAAAATTTAAAATAATATAACTGGAGTTTTTATGTATGCAGTTTTTATAAGTGGTGGAAAACAATACAAAGCAATTAAAAATAAAATTGTTAGATTAGAAAAATTAAACTATCCAGTTGGCACAACTATAGAATTTAAGAAAATTTTAATGATCTCTCAAAATAATTCTGTAATAATTGGAGAACCTTTTGTTAAAGATCAAATAATAAAAGCAAATATCAAACATCACGGTCGTTTTAAAAAAATTAAAATTATAAAATTTAATCGCCGTAAACACTATAAAAAACAACAAGGTCATCGTCAATATTTTACTGATGTAAAAATTATAGATATTAATAATATCACATAAGGAATTTTAAAATGGCACATAAAAAAGCAGGTGGATCAACTAGAAATGGGAGAGATTCTAATGCTCAAAGACTCGGTGTAAAATGTTTTGGAGGTCAACTCATTTCTTCAGGAAGTATTATTGTTAAACAACGTGGTACAAAATTTCATCCAGGAAAAAATGTAGGTTGTGCAAAAGACCATACAATTTTTGCTACTGTAACAGGAAAAGTGGAATTTAAAAAAAAAGGATTAAAAAAAAGAACATTTATAAATGTTATAAATTAAATAATATATAATTTTTTATACCAACCCCTTTTCTAGGGGTTATCTCTTTTATAATAATTTTTTAAAAACTACCTGAATATTAATAATAAAAATATTAATATTAAATATTCTTATTAAAAAAATATTAAAAATGGAGAAAAAATGAAATTTATTGATCAAACTATAATACAAGTTATTGCTGGAAATGGTGGAAATGGTTGTGTTAATTTTAGAAGAGAAAAATATATTCCTAAAGGAGGACCAGATGGAGGAGATGGTGGAGATGGTGGAAATATTTGGATAGAAGCTAACAGACATTTAAATACACTAATAGATTTAAAATTTAAAAAAAATTTTCAAGCTCAACATGGACAAAATGGATCAGGAAAAAAATGCTCTGGAAAAAAAGGAAAAGATATCAAAATATATGTACCTCAGGGAACAAAAATCATTAATTATCAAACACGTGAAAAAATTAGTGATTTAATTCATCATAAACAAAAAATATTAATTGCTCAAGGAGGCTGGCATGGTTTAGGTAATGCTAGATTCAAATCTTCAACAAATCGTACACCTACACAATATACATTAGGTCAAAAAGGAGAAACAAGAGAAATACAACTGGAGCTGATGTTAATAGCAGATGTTGGAACATTAGGAATGCCTAATGTTGGAAAGTCAACTTTAGTTTCAAATATTTCTGGTGCTAAAACAAAAATAGCAAGCTATCCATTTACAACATTAAATCCTATTTTAGGTTGCGTGACTAACAATAATAAAAAATTCATTATAGCGGACATCCCAGGTATTATTCAAGGAGCATCGTATGGTTGCGGATTAGGCATACATTTTTTAAAACACTTAACTAGATGCAAATTACTTCTTCATATAGTTGATTTGGTTCCACAAAATAATTATCATCCAAAAGACAATATCAAGATAGTTTTAAATGAATTAAAAAAATATAGTCTAGAACTATATAAAAAACCAAGATGGCTAGTATTTAATAAAACTGATTTATTAAGTCAACAAGAAATTGATCAAATTATTTATGAAATTCAACTTAATTTTAAAATACCAAATCAATATTATTTAATTTCATCTCTAGATAAAAACAGTATGAAAAAATTATGTTTTGATATCAGTCAATATTTAGAAAAATAAAAAAAGAACTCGGTTTTAAAAAACCAAGTTCTCTTGAATGTAAACACCATATTTTTAAATTTTAACGTTTAGAAAATTGTGGACGTTTTCTAGATTTTCTAAAACCTACTTTTTTACGTTCTACTTGACGTGAATCACGTGTTACAAAACCAGATTTTCTTAATTCAAAGCGAAATAATGGATTATATTTAATTAAAGCACGAGTAATACCTTGACGAATAGCACCTGCTTGACCTGAAATACCTCCACCTTTTACTGTAATATAAATATTAAATTTATCTGTCATATCAACTAAATCTAACGGTTGACGAACAATCATACAAGAAGTTTTACGACCAAAATAGTCATTTAAAGAACGTTTATTAATAAAAATCTCTCCATTACCAGATCTTAAAAATACTCTTGCAGAAGAACTTTTTCGACGACCAGTGCCATAATTTTCATTAGCAATCATTGATTTTTTTATACCTTTTATAAAATATTTAATAATTTAGGACATTGAGCAATATGATTATGGGTTTCATCAGAAAATACTTTTAATTTTTTAAACATAGCACGTCCTAAAGGACCTTTAGGTAACATACCTTTTACAGCATTTTTTATTATTCTCTCTGGATGTGATGCTATTATTTCTTCAAATCTAGCTTGCTTGATACCACCAACATAACCTGTATGATGATAGTATATTTTATTAATCTTTTTTTTTCCTGTAACTAATATTTTTGAAGCATTTATAACAATAATATAATCACCAGTATCAAGATACGGGGTATATTCAGTTTTATATTTCCCCCTTAAATAAGATGATAAGACACTTGCTAACCTACCCAATATTTTATTAGTAGCATCGACATAGTACCAATTTCTTTTAATATCATTTAATTTTATTGAAAATGTTTTCATATCAAACTCACTTAAATATAATTTATATAGAAAATAATACTATCATTGAAATTAATAAGATATAGTAAATATATTTTACTAAAAATTTTTTAGAATATTTCTATAGTTTTATTAATAAAATAAGTTTTATTAATAAAATATATAGAAAATATATAGTATTAGTAAAATTCACTTTATTACGTTAACTATATTTCCAAAGAAATTATATATACTTTATTATATATTAATTAAAATTTTCATAAAAAAATTATTTTATATATTTAATACACTATTATTTTATAGGTAATAGATTATGCCTACTGAGAATTCTTTATTTTTCTTTCGTGAACAAATTAATAATATTGATAAAAAAATTGTAAAATTATTAGCAGAAAGAAAATATTTAGTATTAAAAATCGCTGAATCTAAGATACAAAATAAAAAAGAAATAAGAGATTTAGAACGAGAAAAAAATATGCTAAATAAACTAACTATTTTAGCAAAAAAAAATGATCTTAAACCTAAATATATAATACAACTCTTTCAATTAATTATTAAAGAATCAGTTTTAACTCAACAAAAAATACTAAAACAATTTATTAATAAAAATCCAATTCATGCTAGTTTTTCTTTTCTTGGACCTCAAGGTTCCTATTCTTATATTGCTGCTCATAAATATGCAAATCATATTTTTCAAAAATACAATATAAAAGCATGCTCAACATTTGAAGAAGTCATTTTATCAGTCGAAAATAATCAATCAGATTATGCTATTTTACCAATTGAAAATACTTGTTCTGGTGCTATCAATGAAGTCTTTAATTTTTTAAAATACACTAGTTTATTCATTGTCGGAGAGATTAATATTTTAATTAATCATTGTCTACTTGGACATAAAAACGTTGAAATAGATAAAATTCAAAATATATATAGTCATCCTCAACCATTTAAACAATGTAGTAATTTTTTAAAAAAATTTCCAAAATGGAAAATAAAATATACTAAAAGCACAGCAGATGCTATGAAAAAAGTTTCTGAAGATAATAAAGATAACAATGCAGTATTAGGTAGTGAAATAGGAGGTAAAATTTACGGATTAAAAATATTATCTAGAAATTTAGCAAATGAAGAAAAAAACATTACAAGATTTATTATATTACATCAAAAAACTATTGAAATTGATAAAGAAAAATCTAATAAAACAACTTTACTATTTACTATAGAAAAACAATCAAAAGATCTTTCTAATTTATTGTTTACATTACAAAAAAAGAAAATTATTATGAAACAGCTTACCTCTCAAATATCAGATCAAAATTCATGGGAACAAATATTTTATATTGATCTGCAATTAAATCTATCGTCACAAACAATAAACGAGATTCTTGAAAAAATTAAAAAATTTACTACATTCATAAAAATTTTAGGTCGTTATCCTCATGATAATAAAATTATCACAATGCCTTAACTTTTTTAAAAATTCAAAAATTTAGTAGAATATTAAATATTAAAAATACTAATGTGAGTAATAAATAATGTTTAAAAATTTAACTCAGCGTCTATCAAGCAGTTTTAAAAAAATTGTTAATAAAGGTAGACTTACAGAAGCAAATATTTCTGATACTATACGAGAAGTACGAAAAGCCTTATTAGAAGCAGATGTAGCATTATCAGTAATAAAAAAATTTATAGAAAATGTTAAAAAAAAATCTATTGGTCATCAAATTAATAAAAGTTTAACTCCTGGACAAGAATTTATTAAAATCGTTAGAAATGAATTAGTTTTTACTATGGGAAAAAAAAATAATGCATTAAATTTATCTATTAAACCACCTGCTATTGTATTATTAATTGGTTTACAAGGTTCAGGAAAAACTACTAGTTTAGCCAAACTAGCAAAATGGATTAAAGACAAACATAAAAAAAAAATATTAATTGTATCCACTGATGTTTATCGCGCTGCTGCTATTAAACAACTAGAAATATTATCTCATCAAATTGAAGTAGATTTTTTTCAGTCTTATATTCATCAAAAACCTACTGAAATAACTTTACAAGCAATACAATATGCAACATTAAAATTATATGATGTTGTTTTAATTGATACAGCAGGACGTCTTCATATTGATGAAAATATGATGAATGAACTATATGAAATAAAGAAAATATCACAACCTATTGAAACACTATTAATAGTAGATTCTATGATGGGTCAAGATGCTATAAATATGGCAGAAATATTTAATAATAAATTATTAATTTCTGGTATAATTTTAACAAAAACAGATAGTGATTCTAGAAGTGGTGTTGCTTTATCAATGAGGTACATTACTGGTAAACCAATTAAATTTATAGGAACAGGAGAAAAAATTACATCTCTAGAAGTATTTTATCCAGAAAGAATAGCTGATAGAATTTTAGGTATGAATGACATTATATCTCTTATTGAAGATATTGAAGAAAAAGTAGATAAATCAGATATTCAAAAACTAACAAAAAAAATAAAACAAGGTCATGATTTTAATTTGAATGATTTTTTAGTACAAATCAAACAGATGAAAAAAATAGGAGGATTAAATTATTTTATAGATAAATTTTCTTTAAATAATCAATTATCTCAAAATCCATCTTTATTAAAAACAGATAAAAATACATTTAAAAAAATAGAAGCTATGATATATTCAATGACACCTAAAGAAAGAAATACACCAATGATTATTAAAGGATCAAGAAAACGAAGAATAGCTTTAGGATCTGGAACAAAAATACAAGATGTAAATAAATTATTAAAAAATTTTGATGATATACGTAGAATTATAAAAAAAATTAAAACTAGTGGCATATCAAAAGTCATGCGAGGTATCAAAAATATGTTACCTAAAAATTTTTAAAAATACTAAATACTATATAAAAATATTTTTTATATTTAAATTTTAAAATGTTAATCATTTTTTATTATAAAAACATATCTTTTCACAACTTTTATTAAAGAGTTAAAATATGGTTAAAATTCGCTTATCAAGATATGGAACAAAAAAACGTCCTTTTTATAAAATCATAGTAGCAGATAGTCGTTTTCCTAGAAACGGTCGTTTTATTGAAAGAATAGGTTTTTTTAATCCTATTGCTAAAGGAAAATCTGAAACGCTTAAAATAAATTTAGAAAGAGTTCAATACTGGATTAATCAAGGAGCTCAAATGTCAGAAAGAAGTAAAAAATTAATAAAATTATTTAATAAAAAAGAGGTTATTTTATAAAAAATAATATTAATATACCTATTCAACCATTATTAATTGGAAAAGTAGGTAAATCTTACGGAATATTAGGTTGGATAACTATTTTTTCTTTTACAGAAGAAAAAGAAAAAATATTCAGTTATCTACCATGGTTTTTTTATAAAGAAAAAAAATGGACTAAAATAATAGTCGATGATTGGAAAAAATATAAAAATAATTTTATTATACATATCAAAGAAATTTCTAATCGTTCAATAATTAAAAAATTTACTAATTCAGATATAATAATTAGTCAATATACATTACCTAAATTAAAAAAAAATAATTATTATTGGACCGATATTATTAATTGTCAAGTATTCAACATTGATAAAAATTATCTTGGAAAAGTCATTGAGTTAACTAGAACTAAAAATAATGATATTCTGATCATACAAAATCCATTCAAAATATCAAAAAAAAATATTCTAATTCCGTTTGTAGAAAATACAATAATAAAAAATATAAAAATTAATAATAAACTAATAATAGTTCAATGGAACAAAATGACATATTCTAAATGAAAAAAATACATTATGATTCTTTAATATATTTTAACATTATCACAATTTTCCCTGAAATATTTGATGCACTGATTCGTTATGGTATTATTGGAAAAGCTATTCAAAAAAAAATTATTAATATAACATTTTTAAATTTAAGAGATTTTAGTCAGAATAAATACAAATCTATAGATGATCGTCCTTATGGAGGAGGCGCAGGTATGTTAATGAGCTTCGAACCATTATATTTAGCTATTCAATATGCTAAATCTCTGTTTAAATATTCTACTGTTATTTATTTATCTCCTCAAGGAAAAATATTTCAACAAAAAGATATAAAAAAATTAATAACAAAGAAAAAAATTATCTTTATATGTGGTCGATATGAAGGGATAGATCAGCGTATTATTGATGATCAAGTAGATGAAGAATGGTCTATTGGAGACTATATACTCAGCGGGGGAGAATTAGCTGCTATGGTAATGATTGATGCTATTTCTAGATTAATTCCCGGTGTTATTAAAACTCAAAAATCAATTCAAGAAGATTCTTTTTCTAATAATCTTCTTGATTTTCCTCACTATACTAGACCAGGAACTATAAAAGAAATGTCTGTCCCAAACGTGTTATTATCTGGAAATCATCAAAAAATTCGCCTTTGGCGATTACAACAATCTCTTGGACAAACATGGATAAAACGTCCTGATCTTTTAAAAGATAAAATACTAAGTAAGGAAGAAAAAAAATTACTATATGATTTTAAAAAAAAAAATAAAAAAAAATATGTTTGAAATTTTATTTTTCTAATTTTATGAGGAAATAATGCTTAATATAATTCAAAAAATAGAAAAAGAGCAAATAAAAAAAAATATACCCATCTTTAGATCTGGAGATACTGTAGAAGTGAAAGTATGGGTAATAGAAGGCTCAAAAAAACGAATTCAATCTTTTGAAGGAATAGTAATAGCAATAAAAAATCGTCATTTAAATTCATCATTTACAGTTCGTAAGATATCTAATGGAGAAGGTGTAGAACGAGTTTTTCAAACACACTCGCATAGTATCGATGAAATTATTGTTAAAAGAAAAGGTTTAGTTAGAAAAGCAAAATTATATTATTTAAGAAATCGTACTGGTAAAGCCGCTCGTATTAAAGAAAGATTAAATTAATATAAATATGCAGTCATGACACTATCCTTGACTGCATTATTTTTTAATATATAAATTACACAAAATGATATATTTCTGACAATTAAATAGTACCACCTATAGTCAAATTATCTAATTTAATAGATGGTTGACCTATACCTACTGGGATATTTTGACCATCTTTACCACATAGACCCGTTCCTTCATCCATTTTTAAATCATTTCCAACCATAGATATTTTTTGCATGATTTCCAAACCTGATCCTATTAATGTAGTGTTTTTAATAGGAGTTAAAATTTTTCCTTTTTTGATTAAATATGCTTCTGATGTAGAAAATACAAATTTCCCAGAAGTAATATCTACTTGTCCTCCAGAAAAATTTACTGCATATACTCCATAATCAACACTATTGATTATATCATCTATTTTAGATTTTCCTGATAGCATAAAAGTATTAGTCATACGAGGCATAGGCAAACATGAATAAGATTCTCGACGTCCATTTCCAGTAGATTTCATTCCCATTAAACGTGCATTTAATTTATCTTGCATATATTTTTTTAATATTCCATTTTCGATTAAAATATTACGTTGACCTGGCGTACCTTCGTCATCAATGGTTAAAGAACCACGATGATTTTTTATTGTTCCATCATCAATAATAGTACATAATTCAGATGCAACTTTTTTCCCTATCATGTTAGTAAAAATAGAAGTTCCTCTTCTATTAAAATCACCTTCTAAACCATGACCAACTGCTTCATGTAGTAAAACAGCAGGACATCCAGATCCTAAAATCACTGGAAAAGTTCCAGAAGGAGCTTCTTTAGAAGAAAGATTTAATAAAGCTATACGAACAGCTTCTTTAGACCAATTTTCAATACGAATTTCATTTGAAATATCATCTTTATTTAAAAAATAATTATAGTCAGTACGACTGCCTCCACCACTGCGACCACGTTCTCTTTTTCCATGATCTTCAACTACAACATTAATTGAAAATTGTACTAATGGTCTTATATCAGCAACTATATTACCATCTGTAGATGCAATTAAAACATATTCATATGACCCTGTTAAGTTAGCATTTACTTCTTTAACTCGATTATCAATACTGCGTGCTATACGATCTACTCTATAAAGAAGATCAATTTTTTCTTTTGCAGAAAATGTTTCTAAAGGATTGATGTTACTATAATAAAATGGATTTTGTTTTTTTGATAATTTTTTATTTTTTCTTACACCTTTCATAGGAATAATACTACATGCTTTATTAGTACTATTTCTTAGAGATTCTAAAGATATTTGATCTGCGTATGCAAAACCTGTACTTGTATTTTTAACTGCTCTGACTCCTACACCTTGATCTGAATGATAAGTACCTTCTTTAATAATACTATCTTCTAAAAACCAAGATTCATAAATATGAGATTGAAAATAACAATCTCCATAATCTATGTTACGAGTACAAAGATCTTCTAAAGCCATAAAAACATCTTGATAATTTATTTGATTATTAATTAATAAAGATTCACCAACTAATTCAAATGTCATTTAATCTCACTTAATTGATTATATGTTAATATTAAAAACATATTATAAAATATAACATAAAAATAAAAGATATTATTTTATATCTTTAATGTTTTTTTAAATTATAGTTTATAATATAATAGTTTATAATATAATAAATTATTTGAAAAAAATTATTTGAAAAAAAATATGAAAAATATTATAAATGTATTAGTGGTTAATGGACCAAATTTAAATCTTTTAGGAACACGAGAAGTAGATATTTATGGAAATACCAAATTATCTAATTTAATAGAAAACATGCAAAAAAAATCAAAAAAAAATAATATATCATTACATCATATTCAATCTAATGCTGAACATGTTCTTATTGATAATATTCACAAAGCTAAAGACAATCAAATTGACTATATTATTATTAATCCAGCAGCGTTTACACATACTAGCATAGCTATAAGAGACGCATTAATTGCAGTGAACATTCCTTTTATTGAAGTTCACATTTCTAACATCTTTTCTCGAGAGCAATTTCGTTCACATTCATGGTTATCTGATATTTCTCAAGGTGTTATATCTGGATTAGGAATAGATGGTTATTATTGGGCTCTTAAGACAATATCGAATAGATTAAAATATAAGTTTGAATTAAAATAAAATCAATCAAAATATTTTAAAAAAATAGATATATTATTTTGCACTCTCTTGATATTTTATCAGTATAAAAAGTATCAGTGATAGAAAGTGCAATAAATATATCATAAAATATTAATAATTTTAAAATAATTAATTCATACTGTATTTTTTCAATTTTTTTCTTAATGTGCTTCGATTAATACCCATCATTAAAGCAGCACGAGTTTGATTTCCTCGAGTATATTGCATAACCATATCTAATAATGGTTGTTCTAATTCAGATAATAGTAATTCATACAAATTATTTACATGTCGATTATGTAAATTTACTAAATAATATTTTAGAGCATTTTTAACTAATTCACGCAAAGATTTTTTTATTATTTTATCTTGAAAATTTATTTTAGAATAAAATAAAAATTCTGTATCTATTTTTTTATCTAACATGAAATGATCAACTCTGTATTTTTATATTTTATATAATATAAAATTATTTAAGAAAATTATATTATTAAATGACAATAATATATTTTTAAATTCTTCATAAAATTAATAATATGATTTATCAAAAATAAATACAATAAATAAAAAAACTTTACTTTTGTTTTTATAATTTTAAAATCAATTCTTTCATATCTTCAGGGAGAGGTATTGTCCAAGACATAATATTCTGACGTACAGGATGTCGAAAAGAAAGATAATGCGCATGTAATGCTTGACGAGAAAATATATATTTTTTGTTATTTTTTTTGTTTTCTCTCAAATGAAGACAATTTTTAGTACCTCCATAATGTGAATCACCAATTAACGGGTGATTAATATATAACATATGAGCACGAATTTGATGAGTTCGTCCAGTTTCTAACTGTATAGATATATGCGTATAACTTTTAAAATGAGCAATTATTTTATAATGTGTAATTGCATATTTTCCTGAAGCATGTGCAAACATACATGTTCTTTTAAAAGGATGTCGCATAATAGGTTTATTAATAGTTCCACCTGAAATCATATTTCCTTTAACAATACCTTGATATTTTCGAGTAATTTTTCTATCTTGTAATAATTTGAATAAATAATTATAAGAAAAAATATTTTTAGCTATTACCATTAATCCTGTAGTATCTTTATCTAAACGATGGATTATACCTGCGCGGGGTACAGATTTAATATTTTCATTATAGTGTAATAAAGCATTTAAAATAGTTCCTTTTTTATGACCTGCTCCTGGATGAACAACTAATCCAGCAGGTTTATTAATAATTAATATATCATTATCTTCATATATAATATTTAAAAAAATATTTTCTGGAAGATCATATTGTAATTCTTTTAAAAAAAATTGAATAGTAATTCTTTCCCCACCCAATATTTTTTTATCAGGTATATTGATAATATTTTCATTAATAAATACTTGATTCATAATAATTAATTTTTTTAAATAGGAACGAGAATACTCTTTGAATAAAATTGATAAAACTTGATCTAATCTTTTCCCAAACAAAGATACACAAGATACAGTTGCATTTAATTCTACTTTTTTCAATATAATTACCTTATATATTTATAGAAACTTAAAACTAAATCTTTAATTAGAATATGATATTCTAGTATTATTCTGAATAAAATGTTTTTAAATGTTTTTACTATAAAAAATATATTTTATTAATTCATTTAAACTGAATAAACTATCATGAAAAGAAAAAAAAATATTATCTTCATATTTATTATTTTATGCTTAAATTTCATAGTTAATTGCAAAGCTTTTAATCATAATTCTTTTATAGAAACTTTTATTTTATATGAAAAATCTAAAAAAGAATTAAAAAATGAACGATTTAATAACGTGATATTTATATTAGAAAAAATTAAAAAAAATAATATTACATATTTTAATGATGATAAAATTCGAATAGACTTAATTTATGCTTATTATAAAACTAATAACTTTGATATGGCTTTAAAAAATATACAACAATTTATTTATATTTATCCACACCATCCACATATAGATTATGTTTCATATATAAAATGTCTAATTAACATACATTTAGATCAAAATACCTTTTTCAAAATATTATTTAAATATTATCATAATAATGATTTAAACCATGCTAAAAATACATTTTTCCAATTGAAGCAATTTATTAATAAATACCCACATAGCTTATATATCCCAAATGCTAAAAAACACTTATTATGTTTAAAATATCGTTTATCAGAATATGAGCTTAATATATTAAAATTTTATTTTTTTCAAAAAGAATACATGGCTGTTATAAATAGAGGAGAAGAAATACTTCAAAAATATTCAGAAACAGAATCAGCACGAAAAGCTTTAATATATATGGAAAAATCTTATAATTCATTAAAAATTTTTGATAAAGCTAAAAAAATATCAAAAATTATTTCATTAAATACAGTTTAAAATAAAAATAAAAACATGATGATAACTATATATAATACATTCTGCTTGAAAAATATTGACATATCATTAAAATTGATTTTTTCAATTAATTAAGTATAAACATGAATAGAACAACAAGTAAAATACGTCAAGATTTTTTAAATTTCTTCAAAGAAAAAAAACATATAATTCTTCCCAGCAGTCCCCTAGTACCATATAACGATTCTACATTATTATTTACTAATGCAGGAATGAATCAATTTAAAGAAATTTTTTTAGGTTACAAAAAAACAGATTATTCTCGAGTTGCTACTGTACAACGTTGTTTAAGAACTGGGGGAAAACATAATGATTTAGAAAATGTAGGATATACTTCAAGGCATCATACTTTTTTTGAAATGCTTGGAAATTTTAGTTTTAATGATTATTTTAAAAAAGAGGCCATTGAATATGCTTGGGAATTATTAACATCACAAAAATGGTTTAACATACCAAAAAATAAATTATGGGTTTCAGTTTATCACGAAGATGATGAAACATATCAAATTTGGAAAGATATTATAAAAATACCTTCTCAAAGAATCATAAAAATAGGAGATAATAATCAAAATCAATACGATTCAGAAAATTTCTGGCAAATGGGTGATGATGGACCATGCGGTCCATGTACAGAAATATTTTACGATTATGGAAACAATATTAATAATACTACAGATTTTTTTAAAAACAATAATCATCGTTTTATTGAAATCTGGAATATTGTTTTTATAGAATTTAATCGTATTTCAAAAACAAATATTATTCCCTTAAAGAAAAAATCAATAGATACAGGAATGGGTTTAGAAAGAATAGCTTCTATTTTACAAAATGTATCATCTAACTATGATATTGATATATTTCAAGATTTAAAAAAAAATATATCTCAATTAAGTAAAATAAAAGATTTAAATCATCCATCTTTACAAATTATTGCTGATCATGTTAGAGCTTGTGCATATATTATTTCTGATAATATTATTCCATCAAATGAACATAGAGGGTATGTTTTAAGAAGAATTATCAGACGAGCATTAAGACATGGTCATAAAATAGGAATAAAAGACAATTTTTTTTATAAATTAGTTTCTGTAGTAATCAAAGTAATGGGTGATACTTCTGCAATATTAAAACAAAAACAAAAAAAAATAGAAGAAATATTAAAATTAGAAGAAACACAATTTTCTTATACTTTAGAAAAAGGTTTAAAAATATTAAAATTTGAAATAAAAAAAATACATAATAATATACTGCCTGGTGAAACTGCTTTTTATCTTTATGATACTTTTGGTTTTCCTATTGATTTAACAGCCGATGTTTGTCGTGAAAAGAATATAAAAATAGACTATAATGAATATGAATTAGTAAAAAATAAACAAAAAAAACAGTCAATTATAAATCAAAAATTTTATAAAAGTTATAATGATAATATTATTATTAATCATACATGTACATTTGAAGGATATAAAAAAAATCATACAAAATCATTAGTAAAATATATTTTTGTAAATAATAAATCTGTAAAAAAAATCCTTAAAAATGAAACAGGAATTATTTTTCTTAATACAACACCATTTTATCCTGAATCAGGAGGACAAATAGGTGATATAGGTGAAATTTATAATAAAAACTGTTCTTTTATAGTAAAAAATACAAAAAAATATGGAAATTCAATAGGACATTTCGGTACATTATTGTCAGGAAAAATTGAAATTGATCAATATATTTATACTAAAATCAATCAAAATTATAGAAATGCAATTCAATTAAATCATTCAGCAACCCACTTGTTACATGCTGCATTACGGAATATTTTAGGCGAACATGTAAACCAAAAAGGTTCTTTAGTCACTGATAATTATTTACGATTCGATTTTTCTTATCATCCTACAATAGAGATTTTTCAAATACAAAAAATTGAACATATGATAAATATGTATATTCGTCATAACTTTCTTATTAAAACTCAAATATTGAGTTTAGAAGAAGCTAAGAAAAAAAACGCAATAGCTTTATTTGAAAATCAATATAATTCTATCGTACGAGTTGTTTTTATAAATAATATTTCTATAGAACTATGCGGTGGAACACATACTAAAAGAACTGGTGATATTGGAGTATTTAAAATCACTTCTCAATCTAGTATAGCATCAGGAATCAAAAGAATTGAAGCTGTCACAGGGAAACAAGCAATATATTATTTACATAAAAAAGACAACTATATAAAAGATTTATCTATCGTATTAAAATGTAATAACAGTGATATTAAAAATAAAGTTGAAAACCTAAAAAATAGAATTAGTTGTCTTGAAAATCAAATAATTAATTTACAAAAAAAAGAACACACATACTATATAAAAAAATTATTTAAAAAATGTCTTGATATCAAAGGAACAAAATTTTTAACACATATATTTTATGATTATGAACATAAATTTTTAAGAGTTATCATAGATGAATTAAAAAAAACACTAGAAAAAACTATTATTATATTAGTAAACGTCATAAATAATCGCTTTACTTTTGTAATTGGAATAACAAAGAATTTACTAAATTATATAACGGCTATAAATATTATGGAAATTATTATAGAAAAAACAAATGGAAAAGGAGGAGGAAAAAAAGAAATTGCAGAAGGAGGAGGTATATATACACAGAAACTAATAATTGTTTTGAATGACATCAAATCATGGATTGACGAACAATTAAATAAAAAATGAATAACATTTTAATATAAAGTATATATTTAAAGAATAAAAAAAATTTATTAGATATATTTAATAAAATATATTTTTAAAATATTATGGTCTAAATTTAAACCTGTATTATTCATGAGACCAGGAACTAGAGAGGCCGAACTCTTTTTATCTTTCAAGGAACAAAGAATGCTTATTCTAACTCGTCGGGTCGGTGAAACGTTAATAATTGGCGATGAGATAACTGTAACAGTACTAGGAGTGAAAGGTAACCAAGTTCGCATTGGTGTAAATGCCCCTAAAGAAGTCTCGGTACATCGTGAAGAAATATATCAACGTATTCAAGCTGAAAAAAAACAACAAAAAAAATGTTAATTAATACTACATCTTACTAATGTTAAGTAAGATGTAGTTTTCATAATTTATAAATAAAAAAATATATTTGACTTATATAAAAATAAAAGTACAATAAAAAAAAATGAAAAATTTTTATATTCAGGTGAGATGGCCGAGAGGATGAAGGCGCTCCCCTGCTAAGGGAGTATGTAGAAATAACTGCATCGAGGGTTCGAATCCCTCTCTCACCGTTATTAGTAAAAATTTATATTGCATCCGTAGCTCAGATGGATAGAGTACTCGGCTACGAACCGAGCGGTCGGAGGTTCGAATCCTTCCGGATGCAAAATTTAAAATTAATAATCTCTAAAAAAATATTTAGCAAAAATAATAAAATATAAAAATATTTCAATATTTAGTCATAGGATATAAAATTGATAGAAGATATCTCGAAAAAAATTTCTTGGTTAAGAGAACATCCAAAATTATTAACAGGTATTTTTCGAGGAATTGAACGTGAAACCTTAAGAATAAAAAAAAATGGCGATTTCTCTCAAACTAAACATCCATATTTTCTTGGTTCTCCTTTAACACATCAATGGATAACTACTGATTTTTCTGAAAACTTATTAGAATTTATTACTCCTGCTAGTAATAAAATAGATGATTTACTGTCTTTTTTAACAGATATTCATTGTTTTACTGCTTCAAATATAAATGATGAACGCATGTGGCCTTTTAGTATTCCATACTCTTATAATAAAAACAATAATATTCAAATTGCCCAATATGGTAATTCTAATCTAGGAAAAATGAAATCTGTTTATCGAACAGGCTTAAAAAATCGATACGGAGATCTAATTAATACTATATCAGGTGTACATTATAATTTTTCATTACCCCTTTGTTTTTGGAAATATTGGAAGACAACTGAACAAAAAAAAAATAGTTTTGATTATGTTTCAAAAGGCTACTTACATTTAATTAGAAATTATTATCGATTTGGTTGGATTATTCCTTATTTATTTGGAGCATCCCCAGCGATACCATCAGATTTTTTAAATAATTCTAATACTAACATAAAATATCAATTTAAAAAAAATAAAGAAAATATTTTTTATTTACCATGGTCTACTTCATTAAGAATTAGTAATATTGGATACACGCAAACAAAAATTTTAGATTTAAATATTATGTTTAATAATTTTGATGAATATCTTACATCATTACAAAAAGCTTTAGATACACCATCAAGAAAATTTATTAATATTGGATTAAAAGATAAAAAAAATAATTTTCAACAATTAAATACAAATTTTTTACAAACAGAAAATGAACTTTATACACAAATAAGACCTAAAAGAAATATAAAAAATGGTGAAACACCCATAGAAGCGCTCAAAAAAAGAGGAATTGAATATATTGAAATACGTTCTTTAGATATCAATCCATTTTCACCAATAGGTATCGACAAAAATCAAATACTTTTATTAGATTTATTTTTAATTTGGTGTGCTCTCATTGATTCGCCCAAAACTAATAAAAAAGATTTTATACTTATAAATAAAAATTGGGAAAAAATAATCTTTGAAGGAAGAAAACCTAATCAAAAAATGTATATTTATAATCAAAATAAAACAAAAAAATTAATTGAGATAAGTGAAATAATATTTAAAGACTTAAAAAAAATTGCATTAATACTTGATAAACATTCAAAAAATCTTGAATATCAAATAGTATGTGAAAAAATGAGATTATTTTTTTTCAATCCTCAACTTACTTATTCAGCTAGAATTTTACAATTATTAATTAAAGAAGGAATTAAAAAAACAGGACTATATTTGTCACAAAAATATTATAAAAAATTTATTAATCACAATATATCTAATATAAATAAAAAAATATTACAACAAGAAGTTGAATATTCTCATCAAAAACAAACACAAATAGAAAAATCAGATACTTTATCTTTTGAAGAATATATAAAAAATAAATAATTTTTTCATCTCCTTGAAATATAAAAAATATAAAATGTTCATATATTCTTATATATAAAAACAATCTATATTTTTAAAAAAATTACAAAATTATTTAATTTTTTAATTAAGATAAATCATTTACTCTATCAATTTTTTCCCATGGAAATTCTTCTCTCCCAAAATGACCATATACTGCTGTTCTTAAATAAATAGGTCGAAGTAAATTTAACATTTTAATTAATCCATACGGACGTAAATCAAAAACATTTTTAATTAAAATAATTAAATCATTATTACTTATTTTTCCTGTTTTAAAAGTATCTATCATAATAGAAATGGGTTCTGCTATTCCAATAGCATAAGCAATTTGAATTTCACAACGATCAGCTAAACCTGCTGCAACAATATTTTTTGCTATATATCTTGCAGCATAAGCTGCAGAACGATCTACTTTTGAAGGATCTTTACCAGAAAACGCTCCTCCTCCATGCCTTGACATTCCACCATAGGTATCAACAATAATTTTGCGACCTGTTAATCCACAATCTCCTACAGGTCCACCAATTACAAATCTACCTGTAGGATTAATAAAAAATTTTGTATTTTTATTTAACCATTTTTGTGGTAGTACAGGTTTAATAATTTCATCCATAATTGCTTCTTTTAAAATATTTTGAGTAATATGATCTTGATGTTGTGTAGAAAAGACTACAGTATCTATTGCTATTATTTTATCATTATTATATTTAAATGTTACTTGACTTTTCGCATCTGGTCTTAGCCAAGGAAGAATATTTTTTTTTCTTAAATCTGATTGTTTTTTCATCAAAAGATGAGCATAAGTAATAGGAGCTGGCATTAATACATCTGTCTCATTAGTGGCATAACCAAAAATAATACCTTGATCTCCAGCTCCTTGATTTTTAGAATTAAAACGATCTATACCTTTATTGATATCTAATGATTGTTTACCAATTGCACTCAAAATTACACAAGAATTAGCATCAAATCCTGTATTAGAATCAACATAACCAATATTATTAATTGTATTTCGGGCAATTTCTTCAACATCAATCCATGCAGTTGTTGTAATTTCACCTCCAATTAACACCATTCCTGATTTAACATAAGTTTCACAAGCAACTCGTGCTTTTATGTCTTGTTTTAATATTTCATCTAGCAAGGCATCAGAAATTTGATCAGCGATCTTATCTGGATGACCTTCAGAAACTGATTCAGATGTAAAAAAATGTTCATTCATATTATATCTTCCTTATTAAAAAATAATTTATATCTATATTAAATAAAACATGCTTATATAATTAATAGAATATAAAATATATTAATATAAATATTTACTCAAAATAAAAAATATTACTTTATTATAGTATTTTTTAAGATAAAAATGTAATTAGATACTAATTAACATTCATATTATATTTTAATATATAAAAATTATATTTATATTATTTTAATAAATATGTATGATAAAAAATAATTTTTCCAAATAAAATAGATGATAATGACATGATAAAAAAAATAATTTTTATAATTATTATATTTTTTTTTTATCTTTTAATAAAAAAAATAATTTTAAAAAACGCACTATAAATAATTTTTATCAAACACAAAATGCAGCAATTGAAATCCATAAAAATGCACCAGGATCTTTTTATTGTGGATGTAAAATTCTTTGGAAACACAAAAAAGGAATTCCTAATTTGACTTCTTGTGGCTACAAAATTCGTAAAAATAAAGTTCGCGCAAAAAGAATTGAGTGGGAACATGTAGTACCAGCATGGCAATTTGGTCATCAAAAAAAATGCTGGAAAACAGGAGGACGTAAAAAATGCATAAATGATGCAGAATATAGATATATCGCATTAGATCTTCATAATTTGCAACCAGCTATTGGAGAAATAAATTCTGATCGTTCTAATTTTATGTACAGTCAATTAACAGGTCATATTTCGAAATATGGAAAATGTAATATGAAAATAGATTTTCAAAAAAAAATCGTGGAACCACCAGAAAGAGCTCGAGGAATGATAGCTAGAACTTATTTTTACATGATTCAAAAATACAATATTGTTGTATCTCGAAAACAAAGAAGATTATTTTATGTATGGAACAAAAATTTTCCTGTGACAAAATGGGAATGTAAAAGAGAAGAATTAATATTTAAATTGCAAGGTAATCACAACAATTATACTTATAAACAATGCAATAAAAAATTTAAATGAAAATAAAAAAAAATATTCCTCGTATTTATATTGAAAATGATTTATATATAAATGAAACTTATCTTTTATCAAAAGATAATGTACATTATCTAAAAAAAGTTTTAAGAGTAAATAATTATTATATATTAGAAGTATTTAACAATACTAATTATATTTTTTTTGCTAATATAATATATTTTTCTAACAATATTATTAAAATTAAAATTTTTTCAAAGAGATTAAAAAATATTGAATCCCCTATTCATATTCATTTAGGGCAAGTTATACCTAAGCACTATAAAAAAATGGATTTAGCAATTCAAAAATCAATTGAAATGGGAGTAAATATTATTACACCATTATTTCTGCATAATTTGTATACTCAAAATAATAATATTAATATTTCTCACAAAATTCAACGTTGGAAAAAAATAGCTATTTCTGCTTGTCAACAATGTCAACGTAATGTTATTCCAGAAATTAAAAAACCAATAGATCTTTTTTCATGGTGTAAAAAAAACGAGGATGATATAAAAATTATATTTCATCCAAAAGCAATTTTTAAAATTAATGAATTACAAAAATCTGTCAAATCTATAAAAATTATTATTGGTTCTGAAATAGGATTTTCTCGTGAAGAAATAAAAAAAATTGTTCAGTATGGATTTATTCCAATTAAATTAGGACCAAGAATACTCAGAACAGAAACAGCAGCAATGGTAGCAATTACTGCATTACAAATGCAATTTGGAGATTTAAAATAAATATAATATAGAAATTTTATTCTCTTGATAATTATTTAATATATATTCTAATATAATTATTCATTTAATATAAAATGAATAATATTATATTGAATAAATATTATTGAAATTTTAAATATTTTTTGAATGATTATTAATTGTTTCAATCCCATTTTCTTTACCAATCAAGATAATATCAGCTGTTCTAGAAGCAAATAAACCTACTGTGACTACTCCAGGAAGAGCGTTAATTTTTTGTTCCATAGATAAAGGATCTTCTATATTTAAATTATATACATCAATTATAATATTACCATTATCCGTAATAACATTTTTTCGATGTTTTGGTTGTCCTCCAATTTTTATCATTTCTTTTAAAATATAGGTAAGTGCTATTGGAATAATTTCAATGGGAAGAGGAAATCTACCTAAAACATTGACTATTTTTGATTTATCAATAATACAAAGAAATTTTTTAGCCATTGTAGCTATAATTTTCTCTCTGGTTAATGCAGCTCCTCCACCTTTAATCATTTCCATACGATGATTAATTTCATCTGCACTATCAACATAAATAGTAATAGAACTAAAATATTTTAAATTAAATACTTCTATGCCTTGTTTTTTTAATAATATAGTAGAAGCATGAGAACTAGAAACTGCTCCAGATATTAAATTTTTTATCGTGCTTAATGCTTCAATAAAATAAAAAATAGTTGTACCAGTTCCAACTCCAACTATTGTTCCAGGATAAATATAATCTAATGCTGCCCATGCTGCTTGTTTTTTTAATCTATTTAAACTCATAATATTAAAAATTTTTTTATTTGAAAATAGAAATTAAAATATATATTAATTAAAAAAAATAATATATTTTGATCTAATTGAATGATAATTTGATATATAATATCAAATTAACAATTTTAATCACATTACATAAAAAGAAGATTATTTAATAAACTAATTGAATAAAAAAAAGATAGTTTTGAGAATGGCTGGGGTACCTGGATTCGAACCAGGGATGCCGGTATCAAAAACCGGTGCCTTAACCACTTGGCTATACCCCATAAAAAAATTTTAATACATGTATTTTTATATAATATACGGGAGGCGAGATTTGAACTCGCATACCTTACGGCGCCAGAACCTAAATCTGGTGCGTCTACCAATTTCGCCACTCCCGCATTATTAAAAAATGGTAGCTACGACGGGAATCGAACCCATGACCCCAGCGTTATGAGTGCTGTGCTCTGACCAACTGAGCTACGTAGCCTAATAATTTTACATTTTATAATATATATGTTGAATAATCAACAAAATTATTTTAATAAACAAATTAAATAAGAAAAAAATGAATAATAAAAAATACAATAATTTTATTTGTCATATCATTAATCAAGATTTTCATAAAAATAAAAACTTATCTTTTCATACTCGCTTTCCACCAGAACCAAATGGACATCTTCATATTGGTCATGCAAAGTCAATATGTTTAAATTTTGAATTAGCATATTTGTATAAAGGACGGTGTAATCTTCGTTTTGATGATACGAATCCGTCAAAAGAGAATATAAAATATGTTAATTCTATAAAAAATGACATTTCTTGGTTAGGTTATAAATGGCATGGTAATGTGCGTTATTCATCTGAATATTTTTCAATATTATATCAATATGCTAAAGAATTAATTTATAAAGGACTAGCTTATGTAGATCATTTAACAAAAGAAGAAATACGTGAATATAGAGGTACTTTAAATACACCAGGGAAAAATAGTCCTTATAGAAATAGAACAATTGAAGAAAATATACAACTTTTTAAAAAAATGAAAATAGGAAAATATGCTGAAGGAGAGGCTTGTTTACGTGCTAAAATAGATATGCATTCTTCTTTTATTGTTATGCGAGATCCCGTTTTATATCGTATTATTTCTATTAGTCATCATCAAACTCAAAAAAATTGGTGTATATATCCAACATATGATTTTGCTCATTGCTTATCTGATTCTATTGAAAAAATTACTCATTCATTATGTACATTAGAATTTCAAGATAATAAACGTTTATATAATTGGATTTTAAAAAATACTAATGTTTCACATCATCCTAAACAATATGAATTTTCTCGACTTAATTTAGAATTTTCTATTTTATCTAAAAGAAAATTGAAAATATTAATTGACAATAATATAATCCAGGGATGGGATGATCCACGTATACCTACGATTTCTGGTTTGAGAAGAAAAGGATATACACCATCTTCTATTAAAGAATTTTGTCAGAAAATTGGTATTACAAAACAAAATAATTTAATAGAATATTCTTTATTAGAACACTGTATTCGAAAAGAATTAAATCAAACTGCTATACGTACTATGGCTATATTAGAACCAATTAAAATTTTTTTATATAATTTAGATCAAAATCATAAAGAAATTTTTACAGTTCCTAATCATCCTAATAATCCTAATATGGGGACACATGAAGTTATTTTTACTAATATGATATATATTGAACGATCTGATTTTCAGGAAAAATATGACAAAGAATATAAAAGATTAAGAATTGGAGAAGAAATACGTTTAAGATATGCTTATATAATTAAAGCAGAAAAAATAGAAAAAGACGAATATAATAATATTATTAGTATAATATGTTATTGTGATATTAGTACTTTAGGAAAAAGACCAAAAAATAAAAAAAATCCTGCAGTAATACATTGGATTTCAACAAAAAATACGCTAAAAGCAGAATTTAGATTATATAATCAATTGTTTAACATTAAAAATCCAGAACAACAAAAAAATTTTTTATCTTGCATTAATCCTCTATCATTAGTTAAAAAAAATGGTTTTATTGAAAAAACATTAGAACAAAAAATACAAAAATATATTAACAATGATCGTAATCAACTATTTTTTCAATTTGAAAGAATTGGTTATTTTTGTTTAGATTATATAGATTCTAAAAAAAGTTTTTTAATCTTTAATCGTACTGTAAATTTGCGTGATGTATGGAATAGAAAATAAATATAAAAAACATTACTAATGCTTACTATAAGTATATACTTGTAAAGATATATTATAATTAAAAATTTAATAAAATTAAAAAATAAATTTAATACTATTAAAAATTTTTATGTTTAGAAAACATTTTATTACAAATATTTAAATAAAACATTTGCAATTAAACACTTATTCATTTTAACTGATATTTTTACATTTAGCATGACGAAAAATTATATTTTTATTACTGGTGGAGTAGTTTCATCTTTAGGAAAAGGTATTGCAGCAGCTTCATTAGGTGCAATACTAAAAGCACGAAATTTAAACATAACTATTATAAAACTAGATCCATATATTAATATAGATCCAGGTACCATAAGTCCTATTCAACACGGAGAAGTATTTGTTACTGAAGATGGTTCTGAAACGGATTTAGATTTAGGTCATTATGAACGTTTTATTCATACAAAAATGACATATTTAAATAATTTTACTACAGGAGGGGTTTATGATCAAGTATTAAAAAAAGAAAGACGAGGTGATTATTTAGGTGCTACGATTCAAGTTATACCTCATATTACTAATGCTATTAAAGAAAGAATTATTTTATGTTCAAAACATCATCAAATAACTCTTGTAGAAATAGGTGGCACAGTAGGAGATATTGAATCTTTACCATTCTTAGAAGCTATTAGACAAATGGCTGTTGATATTGGACGTAAAAACATTATATATATACATTTAACACTCGTTCCTTATATTACTACAGCAGGAGAAATAAAAACAAAACCTACTCAACATTCAGTAAAACAATTACTTTCAATAGGAATACAACCAGATATTTTAATTTGTCGTTCTGAAAGAATTATACCTCATAATGAAAGAAAAAAAATTGCATTATTTTGTAATGTACCTGTCAATGCAGTGATATCTTTAAGAGACGTAAGTTCTATTTATAAAATTCCGAAATTACTAAAAAATCAAAAATTAGATGATTATATTTGTGAATATTTTCAACTAAATGTTCCTGAAGCAAATTTAAAAAAATGGGAACAAGTAATTTATGCAGAAAAAAATTATAAAAAAACTATCATTATTGGAATTATTGGTAAATATGTTAAATTACCTGATGCTTATAAATCTGTAATAGAAGCTCTAAAACATGCTGGTTTTAAAAATCAAATTAAAGTAAATATAACATTAATTAGTGCTAATGAAATAGAATGTACAAATACTAAGTTATTAAAAAACCTTAATGGTATTTTAATACCTGGAGGTTTCGGTGATCGGGGTATTAAAGGGAAATTATTATCTATAAAATATGCAAGAGAAAATAATATTCCATATTTTGGTATTTGTTTAGGTATGCAAATAGCAATTATTGAATTTGCACAAAATGTTATTGGAATTAAAGAAGCTAATTCAACAGAATTTGATCCTCAATGTAAATATCCAGTTATTGATTTAATAAAAAATCGTAATATTAATTCATTAAAATATAACAATAAAAAAGAAAAAAAAAGCGATTTAGGTGGTACTATGAGATTAGGTGGTCAACCTTGTAAATTGAGCACAAATAGTTTATCTCGAAAACTATATAATAAAGATGTGATTATAGAAAGACACAGACATCGATATGAAGTTAATAATATTTTATTCAAAAAAATAGAAACAGCAGGATTAAAAGTAACAGGACGTTCAGAAAAAAATAATATTGTAGAAATTATAGAAATAACTAATCATCCATGGTTTCTAGCTTGTCAATTTCATCCAGAGTTTACTTCTACACCACATGATGGTCATCCGCTATTTATTGATTTTATAAAATCAGCAGGAAAAAATAAAAAAAGTTTAAAATAAATATATTAAGGTATTATAATATGTCTAAAATTATAAAAATTATAGCACGTGAAATTATAGATTCCCGAGGTAATCCTACTGTAGAATCTGAAGTATATTTAGAAGATGGTTCTATAGGATTATCTTCTTCTCCTTCTGGAGCTTCTACAGGTTCATTAGAAGCTATGGAATTAAGAGATAATGATCAGGATCGATTTACAGGGAAAGGAGTAAAAAAAGCAGTTTTATTAATCAATACTGAAATATCTATGGCACTAAAAAATAAAAATGCTCAAGATCAAAGTCAGATCGACTATACTATGATTGATTTAGATGGCACAAAAAATAAATCTAGAATAGGTGCAAATGCAATTTTATCTGTATCTTTAGCTGTTGCAAAAGCTGCTGCTTCATCTAAAAAAATACCTTTATATAAACATATTGCAGAACTAAACAACACACCAAATATATTTTCTATGCCTCTTCCTATGATTAATATTATTAATGGTGGAAAACATGCTAATAATAATATTGATATTCAAGAATTTATGATTCAACCTATTAGTGCACGAACAATCAAAGAAGCTATACGTATGGGATGTGAAATATTTCATGCTTTGGGTACGTTACTTAAAGAAAAAAACATGAGCACAACCGTAGGAGACGAAGGTGGATATGCTCCAAATTTAAAATCTAACGAAGAAGCTTTAGATATTATTCAAGAAGCGATATATCACACTAAATATACATTAGGAAAAGATATAAGATTAGCAATAGATTGCGCAGCTTCAGAATTGTATAATGAAAAAACAAAAAAATATGAATTAATAGGAGAAAATATTTCTTTTTCTTCAAAAGAATTTACTCATTATTTAGAAAAACTATCTCAAAAATATCCTATCGTTTCAATTGAAGATGGTCAAAATGAATCAGATTGGGAAGGATTTTTATATCAAACAAAAATATTAGGTCATAAAATACAATTAGTTGGCGATGATTTGTTTGTAACAAATCCTCATATTTTAAGAAAAGGAATTAAATCAGGTATTGCAAATTCCATATTAATTAAATTAAACCAAATTGGTACATTAACAGAAACTATAGAAACAATTAAAATAGCTAAAGAAGCACACTATAATGTAATTATTTCTCATCGTTCAGGTGAAACAGAAGATTGTTCTATAGCAGATTTATCTGTAGGAACATCAGCAGGTCAAATTAAAACTGGTTCTGTTAGTCGTTCTGATAGAACTGCAAAATATAATCAATTAATTAGAATTGAAGAAAAATTAGGTTCTAAAGAAGCTCCGTTTAATGGTTTAAAAGAAATTCCATTTGCATTGTAAATAAAAACATATTTCAAAGAACCAGGTATTTTAAAATATGCCTGTTTCTTAACATATTCAAAATGATTTAAATCATTTATTTTAAAAAACATATTTTTTTTTAATCAAAATAAATATTTTTAGTATATGATTTAAAAAAAAATAAAAATATTTTTAATTTTTTTTATATTTCATATATCTTATTTTTTATATAAAATTATTTTTTAAAAAAATACATATTAATAAAAGTTCTTTTCTATATAATGATCTATAATACAAAATACACTTTGTTTTATATTTTTTTGAATATATACAAAAAAATTACTTTCTTATAAAAGTGAAATAAAATAAAATTTTATTACATAATACAAAATAATAAAAATATTAAATCTAATTATTTATAATAGGTTAATATATAATATTAAAAATATTTTAAGAATATTCATTTAATGATTTATCATTGATCATCACTTGGTATAATATGATGTAAAACATTCGTTATTAAAGATAATATTTTTTATTAAAAAGTATCAAACATTTAATTGTTTCGCAATATTATGTTATATATTTTTAAATATTTTTTTGATACTATAATAGTTAGTTTTTAACTATTCATTATTTAATAATTAAATAAAATAAATTATATTTTGATATAATATAAAATATTTTTAATTTATTTTAATTAAAAATATTAATAATATTATTATACTAAAAAAGTATATACTTTTTTAGAAAATATATTATCATTTAATTTGGAAATATTATATTAAAACATAATTTTTTTTTAGTAAAAATTATTTTATTTTTTATAATTAAAATATTCATGTATATAATAATAATAATAATATATTTTATACATTAGGAATGTAGATTAAGACAATAAAAAATAATATAAAAAATTTTAATTATAAATTTCATATATTATTTCAGAATAGAATCATTCAATATATAACATAGTATATAAATATAAAAGATAAGTATTATAGAGATATTGTTTTAATTTTCTTAAGTAAAACAATTGCTTGGCAAGCAATTCCTTCTTTTCTACCAATACAGCCTATCTTTTGAGCAGTACTTGCTTTTATGCTAATATTATCTATCTTAGTATGAAGATCTAATGATAAATTTGATCTCATAAAAAATGTATATGGTGACATTTTTGGATATTCTGTAATAATTGTAATATCGATGTTAGATATATTATAATTTTTTAATTGAATTTTTTTCCAAATTGTTTTTAATAATATTCGGCTGTCAATATTTTTATAGATTTTATTATTACTTGGAAAAAAAGTTCCAATATCACCCATAGAAGTAGCACCTAAAAGTGCATCGATTACTGCATGTATTAATAAATCACCATTAGAATAAGCAATTAAACCTTGATTACAAGGTATTATAACACCACCAATAATTAATGGTTTTTTACTTCCAAAAGAATGAAGATCAAAACCATAACCAATCCGCATAAATTATTCCTTTTCTGTTTATAATTTATATACAATTAGATCTTTGCAAATAAAATTTTGCAAGAAGAAGATCGTCAGGCCAAGTAATCTTAATATTTTTACTGCTTCCTAAGATGAGTAATGGAGTATATCCACAATATTCTAAAGCTGATGCTTCATCAGTTATATTAATTTTATCTTGAACAATTTTTTTTAAACAATATTTTAATAAATTCATTTGAAATAACTGAGGCGTTAAAGCATGCCATAAATTTTTTCTATCTAAAGTATATAAAGAATGTTTGTTTTTCATATTACTATATTTAATAGTATCAGATACCGGCCTTGCTAAAATAGCACCTACTGGATTTTTTTTAATAATTGATATTAAATTATCTAAATCTTTATAATTCAAACATGGACGAACTGCATCATGAATAATAACCCAATCTGCATCTGTTTCAAAAATTAATCCTGATAAAACAGAATACATTCTTTTTTTTCCACCTATTACAGATACAATACGTATATTAGATGATATTGATAATGTATGAAAATAATGATCTTGTTGATTTAAACTTACAACAATACGATTTATATTAGGATGTAATAATAACGTATTTAAGGTATGTTCAAGAATAGTACAATTTTGAATTTTTATATATTGTTTTGGCAAATTTGATTTCATTCTAGAACCAATTCCAGCAGCTGGGACAATAGCCATAATTTTTGGTTTATACATATTAAATAAGACCATATTATATTTAAAAATATAAAAATTATTTATTTCAAATAATTAATATAAATATTAAATTTTATTTTTGATGATTAATATCATTATTTAAATTTTTAATATTTGCAATTACTTCTTTGTTACGCATATCAAGATATTCATTATTTATTTTTTCCAAAATAACTTTTTTATATATTTTAATATAATCAAAAATACCATTTTTTCCTAACCAAAGAGAATATTGTAACCAAAATAACAAAAATAAAAAAAACATTTTCAATATTTTCATATTTATATTTAAACGGATTATATTAATTAAAAAATATTATATTATTTTCATACAAAATATTTATAATTTTTTTTGAATTTTCCTCTAAAGAGTATGTCCCATTTAAAATTAAACTAGGATTATCAGGAATTTCATATACAGATTGTACACCAGTAAAATCTAATATTTTACCTTCTCGAGCTTTTTTATATAATTTTTTTGGATCTCGAGATTCACAAATACTAATTGGTGTATTAACAAATATTTCTAAATAATTCTTCTTACCACCTAGTATATTACAAATCATTTCTCTTTGTTTTCGATAAGGAGAAATCACTGATATTAATGTTATTATTCCAGCATCTAACATCATTTTCACTATTTCCCCAATTCGTCTAATATTTTCATTTCGATCTATTTCACTAAATGTCAAATCCGAACAAAGACCAGATCTAATATTATCGCCATCTAATAAATAAGTATTAATACTATTTTTAAATAGTATGTTTTCTAAATGATTAGCAATAGTTGATTTTCCTGAACCTGAAAGACCAGTAAACCATATTGCAATAGATTTATGTTTATTTTTTATTTCACGTTTTTTACGTGTAATAGAATTATATTGCCAAAAAATATTTCTTTTAATATTATCATTATTCATCTTTATGAAAACCTTGATTATGAAAAATTTTTGGTATATTCCAATGCGGGAAATATCGAGAAATTAAATCATGTAATTCTGATTCGAATTTTTTTTCATAATTAAAAATCATATTATTTTTTGTTTTTATTCCTTCTATAATCATTCCAGCTCCTACAGTAATATTAGTCATAAGATCAATAAAAATCATACTACCTGTCATACGATTTTTTTCATAACTGTCAAATATCATTGGTTCACTAAAAACTACTATAATACGACCAATACTATTTAATTCGAGAGAATTAGTTTTAATTTTTACGAGAGTATTTATATTTATTTTAAATAAAATTTCTTTTATATGCACACGTGTTTTTTTACCTGATAACTTAATATTATATGATTGTCCTACTAGTAATTCCGCATCTATCATCCAAACAACATCAACAATTGCTTCTTTAAAAGATGTTAAAACAGAATTAATATCTACAAAAAAATCTCCACGATTAATATCTATTTCATCTTTTAAAGTAATAGTGATTGCTTCTCCGACTTCTGCATATTTTAAATCTTGATTAAATATAACAATTCGATTAATGTAAGAATTAATATTTATAGGTAAAATTTTAATAGGTTGACCAACATGAATTTTACCAGATACTAACATTCCAGAATATCCACGAAAATCTGAAGTAGGACGATTAATATATTGAACTGGAAATCTAATTTCTTCTGTATTATTATGATTTTTTATTTCTATTGTCTCTAAAATATTTAATAAGGTTGAACCCTGATACCAAGGAATCAGATTTTTTTTAAAAACAATATTTTCACCAATTAAAGCAGATATAGGAATAAAAATAATATTTAAATCATTAGCAAGCTTTTTAGAAAAAAGCAAAAAATTTTTTTTTATATTGATAAATCTTTCTTCTTCATAATTAACTAAATCCATTTTATTAATAGCTACAATTAAATTTTTAATACCAAGCAATGTTGAAATAAAACTATGTCTATAAGTTTGATCAGATAAACCCTTTCGAACATCAACTAATAAAATAGATAAATCACATGTAGAAGCTCCTGTAACCATGTTACGCGTATATTGTTCATGACCAGGTGTATCAGCAATAATAAATTTTCTTTTATTAGTAGAAAAATAACGATATGCTACATCAATTGTAATACCTTGTTCACGTTCAGATTGCAGTCCATCTACTATTAAAGCGAGATCTATTTCATTTCCTTGTGTGCCATGACGTTTACTATCATTTTTTAAGGAAAACAACTGATCATCATAAATTTGCTTAGTATCATGTAATAAACGACCTATTAATGTACTTTTACCATCGTCGACACTACCACAGGTTAAAAATTTTAATAAAGTTTTTTTTTGATTTGCATCAAACCATTTTTTAAAATTATCTAAAATATTCATGTTCATTTTATCATATTACCTTTTTTTTAAAAATAACCTTGTCTTTTTTTAAATTCCATTGAATTTTTTTGATCATAATCAATCGCGCGACCAACTCTTTCACTGGTCTTGACTATTAATGTTTCTTGAATAATATCTTCAATATTTACAGCTTCTGATTCAATAGCACTAGTTAAAGGCCAACAACCCAATGTTCGAAATCTCACCATTTTTTCTTTTATTATTTCATCATCTCCAATATTAATACGTTTATCATCAATCATAATTAATCTTCCGTTTCTTTCTAAAACTGGACGCATAGCAGCAAAATATAAAGGAACAATTTCAATTTTTTCTAAAAAAATATATTGCCAAATATCTAATTCAGTCCAATTTGAAAGTGGAAAAACACGGATATTTTCTCCAGGATTAATTTGACTATTATAATTCCACCATAGTTCTGGTCTTTGTTTTTTTGGATCCCATTGATGAAATGAATCACGAAAGGAATAAATACGTTCTTTAGAACGTGATTTTTCTTCATCACGTCTAGCTCCACCAAAAGCAGCATCAAAATTATATTTATTTATTGCTTCTTTTAGTCCTTCAGTTTTCATAATATTAGTATACTTATGTCCTCCATTTTCAAATGGATTCAATCCTAATAATTTTCCTTTGGAATGAATATGAATTATTAGTTCTATATTATAAGTTTTTGCAATATAATCTCGAAAACTATACATCTCTTTAAATTTCCATCCAGTATCTATATGAAGCAAAGGAAAAGGAATAGATCCAGGATAAAAAGCTTTTTTTGCTAAATGTAACATTACTGAAGAATCTTTACCAATAGAGTATAACATGACCGGATTTTGAAAATCTGCGACTACTTCTCGCATTATATAAATACTTTCAGATTCTAATTGACTCAAATGAGTAGTATTTTTTTTAAACATTATTTTTCCTGAAATCTATATAATCGTAAAAATCTATTATTAATAATATTTTATTTTATTTGAAACCATGATAATTTTTTATGTAAATTAACTACGTTTCCAACAATTAATAAAGAAGGAGTCATAGGTAATTTAATTATTTTTTCTATTTCTTCAAGAGAGCTTATAAAAACTTTTTGATCAGAAGTAGTACCGTTTTCAATAATAGCTATTGGAGTAGATTTTAATCGTCCATATGAAATTAATTTTTTGGATATTTCTACAACTTTTAAGACTCCCATATATATTACTAAAGTATAAGAAGAATCACACAAAAGTGACCAATTATTTGTAAAATTATTAGGACACTGATGTCCTGTAATAAATATAACACCTTGCGCGTACTTTCTATGTGTTAATGGTATACCACTATAAGCAGAAATACCAATAGCAGAAGTAATTCCTGGAACAACTTGAAAACTAACACCTGCATTTTTCGCTGCTTCTAATTCTTCTCCGCCCCGTCCAAAAATAAATGGATCTCCGCCTTTTAAACGTATTACTTTATTGCCTTTTTGAGCTAATTTTATTAATAATCTAATAATTTCTTTTTGATTAATACTTTTGAAACCGGCACGTTTTCCAACATATATAAGTTTAGCATCACGACGTACTAAATCTAAAACGTCTTGAGATACTAAAGCATCATATAATATTACATCTGCTTGTTGTAATATCTGTAGACCTCTTAAAGTTAATAAACCACTATCTCCTGGTCCGGCTCCAACTAAAATAATTTCGCCTATATTTTTAGAGATATTATTCTTAACCATATTTTCTTTTAAAATACTAATAGCTTGTTTTTTATTCCCATGAAGTATTTTTTCAAAAAATAAACCTTGGAATAATTTTTCCCAAAATCTACGTCGTTCTAAAAGACTAGAAAAATGTTTTTTAACAACATTTCTCCATTTTCCGGCAATTGTAGCTACATCACCTAATCTCATTGGTAGAATTGCTTCAATTTTTTCACGTAATAATCGTAATAAAACTGGAGCAGTACCTCCAGAAGACAAAGCTAGAATTATGGGCGAACGATTGATAATAGAAGGAAAAATAAAAGAACATTTTAACGTATCATCTACTACATTTAACAGTAAACAACGTTCATTGCATATCTTAAATAAATATTCATTTAATTCTATATCATTAGTAGCTGAAATTACTAAAAATATTTTTTTTAAATAAATTACATTAAACACATTAGATAATAAATTTATTTTTTTTTGATTTAATAAAAACTGTATATCTTTACATAACTTTTTAGAAATAACATTAATTATAGCTCCTGAACGAAGTAGTAATTTAATTTTATTAAATGCTACTTCTCCTCCACCAATGACTAAAACATTTTTAGATTTTAAATTTATAAAAATAGGAAAATAATTCACAATTGCTTTTTTCCAAAAAGAATTTATTATATTTTTTCTAAAATGAAACTATAATTTTTTATGTAAAATTTTTTAATTTAAAATTATATTATATGACTATATGTAATTACATACTAACTAAATAATGTAATGTATAAAAAATTTTTTAATAAAAACAATATAATTATAAATATTTATAAATAATACATTTTTTAAAAAAATATGATATTTATTTAAAGTAATTAGTGTTCATGTAAACCACATTCACGTTTTAAACCAAAAAAACGAGTGTTTTCTTCTAACATACCAGGAATGTATTTTTGCGTTGTATGTACATCTCCAACTGATAAATATCCTTGTTTATATAATGGATGTATTTCTAAATTATTTTTTTTTAAATATTTGTTTATTGTCTCATGAGACCAATCTAATATTGGTAACATTTTAAATATTCCTTTTTGAATAGAAAGATAAGGTAATTCATGACGACTTTTAGATTGCGAACGACGCAAACCAGAAAACCATGTTTGTACTGAAAGTTTCTTTAAAGCAAGTTTCATTGGTTGTACTTTATTCATATGATTATAAAAATTAATTCCTTTTATCCCTTTTTCCCATAATTTTCCATATCGTGCTTCTTGCCATGCAGGAGATATTTTTGATCGAAACACTTTGAGATTTAAATTAAATTTCTTAGTAAGAATATCAATAAAATTATATGTTTCTGGAAATAAATAACCAGTGTCAATTAATACAACAGGAATATCAGGTTTTTGTTGAATGATTAGATGTAACAAAACAATTGATTGAATACCAAAACTAGATGATAAAATATGTGAACAAGGCAAATTTTTTAATGACCAAGCAATACGTTCTTCTGCAGAATAATTAGATATCAATATATTATATTCAGATAGTAACTCATGTTGTTTTTCAGTATTTAATAAATTAATATTTTTCATATTATACATAGATATTATATTTCCTTTATACTAGCCCCAAAAATCATAAATAGGATTTACAATTTCTTTTACAAAATTTTTTCTAATAACAAAATCTCCAAAATCTTCTTTTTTATTTCTTTCTTTAGACCAAATTTTAATTAAATATTTTAAATGAATTAATATTTCTTTTTCAGTAATATTTTCTTTATAAATTTTTGGAATACGAGTACCTGTTCTATTTCCACCTATATATAAATTATAGCGACCTATAGACTTGCCAATTAATCCAATTTCAGCTAATAAAGATCTTCCGCAATTATTAGGACAACCTGATACACGTAAAATTATTATTTCTTTTTCTAAGCCATATTTTAACATGATATTTTCTAATTGAGTAATAAAAAAAGACAGCATTCTTTCAGCTTCAGCCATAGCTAATGGGCAAGTAGGAAAAGATACACATGCCATAGAATTTTTTCTTAAATTACTTATCTGATGTGTCAATTGATATGATTTTACTACTTCTTCTATTCTTTTTTTATTTTTTTTAGAAATTTCAGAAATAATTATATTTTGATTAGAAGTAATTCTAAAATTACCTTCATGAATACTTGCTATTTTTAATAATCCAGATTTAAACAATTTATCATTATTATCAGATATACGTCCATTTTGAACAAATAATGTTAAATTCCAATTGTGATTAATATCTTGCATCCACCCAAATCTATCTCCTCTACTAATAAAATTATAATAACGAATTGGTTCAAAACTAATACCAGCTCTTTTTTCAATTTCTTTTTTAAATAAATCTAATCCAAAATTATTTATAGTATATCTAGTTTTAGCATTATTTCGATCAGTACGATTACCCCAGTCTCTTTGAATTTTTACTATAACTTCAGCAATAAGTAAGGTATGTTTTTCTGGAATATAACCTATTTCTTGTGCAAGAAAAGGCCATGTATTTTTATTTCCATGAATAAAAGATAAACCACCACCTATTAGAATATTAAAACCAATAATTCTCTCATTCTCTACAATTGCAATAAAATTCATATCATTTGCGTATAAATCTACGTCATTATAAGGCGGAACTACAACGGTTGTTTTAAATTTTCTTGGTAAATAAGTTTTTCCTAAAATAGGCTCATGATCTGTTGTAAAAATTTTTTTTTGATCTAACCAAATTTCTGCATATGCTTTAGTACGAGGTAATAATAAATTTGAAATTTTTTTAGACCATTCATAAGCTTGTTGATGAATTACAGATTCTAAAGGATTTGATGTGCATAATACGTTTCTATTTACATCATTAGCAGTACCTAATGAATCTAATCCTATATCACGTAACATCTTATGTACGTTTTTCAAATTTTTCTTTAAAATACCATGAAATTGAAAAGTTTGACGATTAGTTAAACGAATTGTTTTATATAATGTATATTTATTAGCAAAATTATCAATCTTTAACCATTTTTTAGCTTCAATCACTCCACCAGGTAATCGGCAACGAAGCATCATTGCGTGACGAGGTTCTAGTTTTTGTTCATGACGTTCTAAACGTAAATCACGGTCATCTTGTTGATACATGCCATGAAATCGAATAAGTGAAAAATTATCTCCAATAAAACCATTAGTTATTTCATTTTTTAAATCATCAACAATCGTCCCTCGTAAATAATTACTATTTTCTTTAATACGTTCTGCATCAGTTAATTTCTTTCCATGAAATTTGTTTTTATGATTATTTTTCATTAATATACATCTCTTTTATAACGTTCATTTAAACGAAGATTATTTAAAAATTCATCAGACTTTTCAAGATTCATATTACCGTATTTACTGATAATATTTAGTAATGTGTTTTCAACATCTTTAGCCATATTCGATGCATTACCACAAACATATATTACTGCTCCTTCTTGAATCCAACACCATATTTCTTCTCCATATTCTTTCATTTTATCTTGTACATATAATTTATATTCTTGATCTCTCGACCAAGCTACATTCATATTAGTAATCAGTCCTTTTTTAATATATTGTTGCCATTCTATTTGATATAAAAAATCTTCAGTAAAATTTGGATTACCAAAAAAAATCCAATTTTTTCCTTTAGCAGAATCATTATCTCTTTGTTGCATAAAAGCACGAAAAGGAGCAATGCCAGTACCGGAACTAATCATTATAATTGGAATATTAGGATTATGAGGTAAACGAAAATTATTATTAGTTTCAATGTAAATTTTTATTAAATCATCAGATTTTAAAGTTTGTGATAAATAGCCAGAAGCTCCACCTAAATGTACAGCACCAGAGATTAATTTTTTCACAACACCCACGGTAATATGAATTTCGTCTGGTGTTTCTGCTTGAGATGAAGAAATTGAATATAATCTGGGTTTTAATGGACGTAATATACTAATGAATTCTTCAGAAGATATTTTTTTTGGATAATCATTTATCATCTTAATTAATGGAGTTTTGATAACATAATCTTGTAAATGTAATTCATTAGAGACAATATTTTTTAAAATTTTATTATTTGTAACATATGCATATTTTTTAACAATATCCTTAGTATTATTTGTTAATTCAAAATGATTTTGCAATGCATCAAATATAGTCATAATATTCTTTTTTACTTGAACTTTATTTAATTTATGCATCGAAAGTAATTCTATTATTTTTTTTACTAAATTAGTATCATTTTGATACCACACACCTAACGCATCACCAGGTGTATAATTAATATTTAAATTCTTAATATCAATTTCAATATGATGAACATCTTTGCTGGAATAACGACCAGTAATTTTTTGATTTACTGAAACAATAGCTGTAGCAGGATTATTTTTAGAAAATTCAGTCTTAAAATTTTTATATTGATTGTTTGTCTGTAAAGATTTCGAAAGAGATACAGAATTTGGATATTTATTATTAATAGCTTCCAATAACTGTTTAGACCATTGAATATAATTATCTTCATATTCAATATCAGCATCATATCGATCTATTAAAATGTTACCTCCTAATTCTTTAAATCTTTTATCAAAATCTTTTCCAGCTTGGCAAAATAAATTATAAGATTTATCTCCTAAACCAAAAATACTATAATATAAGTTATTTAAATTTGGAGCTTTTTTTGACATAATAAATTTGTATAAAGATAATGCTTCTTCTGGAGGTTCACCTTCTCCTTGAGTTGAAATAATCAAAATTAATATTTTTTCATTTTGTATTTTTTTAAACTTGTAATCAATAGCATTAATTAAACAACTACTTTTATTATTTTTATTAAAATATTCATGCAATCGTTCAGATAATAATTTTGCATTTCCAGTTTGAGAAGCTGAAATAATAGTAATTAATGAATTATTTGATTCTGACTGATTTATATTAAGAGATGAAGGAGCAGATAATTGATTTGCACTTTTCCAAAAATAACCTGATAACCAAGCACTTTGAATGTTAGAACAAGTATTTTCAAGTTTTTCTAAATAATTTATTTGCTCTGAAGTTAAAGGTAGTAAAGGATTAAACATATTTTGATTGTTCATTCTGCTAAATATCCAAATTTTATTAAATGAAATAACTATTATGATTAATAAAATATAATTTACAGAAAATATTAATTTTTAGCTACTAGATAAAATCAAAAATTTTTTGAAATTATTGAAATTTTTGAATTCACAATAAATTATTGATACACTAAATTACTAAAAATATATTACTCTAATATTATATTTTTTCTATTTCTTTTAATTTTTTTTTAGCATTTTTTATAACAATATTAGGTAATCCAGACAATGCAGCCACAGATATACCATAACTTTTTTTTGATATACCATTTTGAATTTTATATAAAAAAGATATATTTGAATTATATTTAATCGCAGTAAAATAAAAATTTTTTACATATTTTTCTGTAAATTCTAATTTTGTTAATTCAAGAAAATGAGTAGATATTAATGTCATAGATTTATTTTCATTTATTAAGTATTTTGCACATGCCCAAGATAAAGACAATCCATCATTAGTTGCAGTACCTCTTCCTAGTTCATCAATTAAGACTAAACTATATTTTGTTGCATTATGAAGAATATTAGATATTTCTGTCATTTCTATCATAAATGTTGAATATCCGTTACTTAAATCATCTGAAGCACCAATCCTAGTAAAAATTTTATCGATAGGACCAATTAAAGCATATTTAGCAGGAACAAAACTACCTATTGCAGACATAATAATAATAAGAGCTATTTGACGCATATAAGTACTTTTACCACCCATATTAGGACCAGTAATAATTAACATTTTTTGATGTTTTGATAAAACAACTGAATTGCTTATAAACGGTGTATCTAAAAAACATTCAACAACTGGATGACGACTGTCTAACAAAGAAATACCATATTTTTTACTCATAATAGGACATACGTAATTTAAAGATATAGAACGTTCAGATAAATTTGATAAGACATCTAATTCTGCAAGTGCTAATGCACTATTTTGTAAATTTTCTAAATCCGGTTCAATAATATCAAAAATTTCTTCATACAATTTCTTTTCTAGAAATAAAGCTTTTATTTCTGCATTAGATAATTTTTCTGCATATTTTGTTAATTTAGCAACCTTATAACGTTCTACATTTTTTAACGTTTGTATTTTAAGATAATCTTTAGGAACTAAAGAAACATGACGTTTACTTACTTGAACATAATAACCAATAATTTTATTAAATTTAATTTTAAATGAATTAATTTTTAACTTTTTTTTTTCTTTTTCTTCAAATATTTGAATATATTTTGTAAAGTTTTTTTTAATTAATCGCAACTCATCTAATTCAGTATTATATAATGAAGCGATTACATAACCATCTTGAATTAACCTAGATGGAGTTAAACTGATTGCTTTTTTTAATAAAATAGAAATTTCCTTAAAGCAACCAATAGTACAACTGATTTTTTTGATATGCTGAGATTTGATTTTTTTTAATATAAATTGTAAATTTGGTAATATTTCTAATGTTGATCGCATCCTCACAAAATCATAAGGCAATGCTGTACGTAAACACAAACGCGTATAAATTCTTTCTACATCATTTACTTGACGAAGAATATATTGTATTTCTTTATAGAAACATTGTAAATATTTAACACTTTCATGACGATTTCTAATTATATCAATATTTTTTAATGGAGAAT
Organism: Buchnera aphidicola (Macrosiphoniella sanborni); assembly: GCF_005080885.1. Taxonomy (NCBI): domain Bacteria; kingdom Pseudomonadati; phylum Pseudomonadota; class Gammaproteobacteria; order Enterobacterales; family Erwiniaceae; genus Buchnera; species Buchnera aphidicola. The sequence continues at coordinate 453,292 of NZ_CP034864.1, forward strand.
TCAACCAACGATTTAACAATCTGCTTCCCATTAATGTAACAGTTTTATTCAATATTTTAGACAGAGTATTTTTTTTCTCTCCTGATATATTATAAATAATTTCTAAACTCTTTCGTGTACTTGAATTCATATAAATATTATCTTCAATATAATTATATTTTAAATTACGAATATTAGGCAAAATATTCATATGCATCAATTTAACATATTGAAGCAAAGCACCAGCTACTCGGATAATAAAATCATCTTTTTTAATTCCAAATCCATTTAAATTATGAGTCTTAAATTGTAAGTTCAATAACTTGTATGACATTTTTAAATCAAAATCTAATAATGGACGTTTGCGAATACAGTTTCTTTTTTTGATTAAAAAAAGATCTGAAAAATTTTCTGGATAAATTATTTCTTTAGGATTAGTACGTTCAATTTCTGAAAGTAAAGCACTATGACAAAAAATTTTAGATACACCAAAAAAACCTAAAGAAATATCTAGAATCGCATATCCAAATTGGTTACCTTCTTGCCAAATAGAAGCTATAAAATGATCTTCATTTTCTTCAAGAAAAGCCTCATCTGTAATAGTTCCTGGAGTTATAATACGCACAATCTTACGAGAAATTAATTTTTTATTCAGATTATTATTTTCTTGAACTTGATCACATACTACAATAGATTCTCCTAATTTTATTAGTTTTGATAAATAATATTCAGATTTATGACACGGAATACCAGCCATGGGGATAATTTTATTATTTGAATAACCTTTCTTAGTTAAAGTAATTTTTAACAATTTAGAAATCCGTTCCGCATCTTCATAAAACAATTCATAAAAATCACCCATTTGATAAAAAAGCAACATATCTGGATGTTTTGATTTTAAAGATAAATACTGTTTTATCATCGGAGTATGATTAGTTAATATATTATTTTTTTTTTTCATAATTTTAAATTAATGGTGCTCTTCTCTTTCAAATAAATATATTTTAATAAATATATTTTAAAATATATAAATGTAGTATTTTTTATTGATATATTATATTATTTTATTTAAATTAATTAATTTGATTTTTTTAGATACATAACATAAATAACTAAAAATATTATATAAATAAATGAAGAAAATAATTATTATATTATGGAGTATAATTTTATCAGTGAATACTCTAGCATATGAATTTCGAAACGGACGAGAATATATTAAAAAAAATAAAGTTGTACATAACGTACCTAGTATTATAGAATTTTTTTCTTTTTTTTGTCCCTATTGTTATGAATTTGAAAAAGTACATAACAGACAAAACTTAATAAAAAAAAAATTAACACAAAATATTCAAATTAAAAAGTATCATGTTAATTTCTTAGGAGGTAAATTAAGTCTAATATTAACTAAATCTTGGATAATTGCTCAACAAATGGGAGTCGAAGAAAAAATTATTTTACCTATTTTTAAAGGTATTCAAGAGACTCATACAATTCACAATATTAATAATATAAAAAAAATATTTAAAAAAGAAGCGGGAATTAGTGAAAATAAATTTGATAATTTCTGGAATAGTCTAACACTTAACATATTACTCAAAAAAATTAATTTAGATATTAAAAAATCTGATTTAGATCATATCCCTGTAATGCTGATTAATGGAAAATATATCGTAGATTATGCTAAATTAGAAACAATTTTTCAAGAAAATTTTTCTAAAAAATATATTGCACTAATTAACTTTTTAATTAACAAAAAATGAAAAAATGATGTATAAAAAACAAAAAAATCCAGTTATCATCATTGATGGAAGTTTGTATTTATATTCATCTTATTATGGATTTCCTAATTTTGAAAATCATTTAGGAGAACCATGTGGTGCAATATATGGAATGTTAAAAACAATAGATAAAATTTTAAAAAAATACAAAAATTCGAAAAAACTTATTATTATATTTGATTCTTATCAGACAACATTTCGAAAAATATTATTTAAAGAATACAAAAAAAATAGATCTCCTATGCCAAAATCACTTTCTATTCAAATTAATCCTCTTTTAAATATACTGAATAAAATTGGTATCAAAACATTATTTATACCAGGAATTGAAGCCGATGATATTATCGGTAGTTTAGCATCACAATTAGAAGCTAAAGGTGAAAATATATTAATCATTAGTCATGATAAAGATATGTTACAACTCGTCACAAAAAATATTTCTATTTTCAATAAAAAAAATGATACGATTATTACACCAGAAAAAATAAAAGAAAAATATGGAATTAAACCTAAAGAATTTATCGATCTTTTAGCTTTAATAGGTGATGTTTCTGATAATATCCCTGGTATTCCTAAAATTGGAATAAAAACTGGATTATCTTTATTAAATAAATTTTCTAGTATTCAAAAAATTTATGAAAATATAGAAAAAATACCATATTTACCATTTCGAAATGCTAAAAATATTACAATACAATTAAAAAAATATAAAGAAATTGCTTTTCTTTCATACAAATTAGCACAAATACAATTAACTGTACCTATTAATGTAAAGACAGAAGATATACTTTTACAAAATTATTCTTCTAAAAATTTATTTAAAGTTTTTAAAAACTACATCTTCAAAAAAAAATAATTATTATATATATATTTGATTTAAATATAATTTTTTACAATCTATATATTTAAATATAAGTATTATAAAAATTATTTAAAATTAATTTAAATTGAGAAATACCAATTTTTTTATGAGATGAAAATAGTAATACTTCAAAAAAATTTAAAAATAACTTCAACTGTTTATATACTATATTAAATTGTTTCTGACGATTCTGCATTTTTAATTTATCACATTTATTCAACAAAATTATTATAAATACTTTTTTCTTCATAGCAATATTAATAATATTTTGATCTAATTTTTTAAGTGGATATCTAATATCCATAATTAATACAAATGTTTTTATTTGATTTCTTTTTTTTAAATAATTAACAATTATTTTCTGCCATTTTTTTTTAATAAATATAGGTACTTGAGTATAACCATATCCAGGTAAATCTACTATTCTAAATCCAGGACATACTTGAAAAAAATTAATTAATTGTGTTCTTCCAGGGGTTTTACTAAAACGAGCTAGTTGTTTTCGATTAGTTAAAGCATTAATTACACTAGATTTACCTGAATTCGAATAACCAAGAAACGGAATTTCATAACCATCATGAATATCTATATCAATTATTTTCGAGTAACTTTTTAAAAAAAATGTTTTATTGTAATCTAAATCTAATGAATGCACTATTGAATCCTATATTTATAGTGGAAAATATTAAAATAAATTTTTAAGTCTAAGACTTTATTCATTCTTATTATTGTATTAAAAAATATTTTTATAATATCTTATAAATAATATTTCCCCGAAAATAAATTTTATCTCATCATATAATCAGTCTTAAAATATTCACCAACTATAAAATATTCATTAACTAAAATTATTTATCATCAGGAAAGAATATGTATCGAAATATAAGAAATATTGCTATTATAGCACATGTTGATCATGGAAAAACTACATTATTAGATCAACTGTTGCAACAATCAGGAACTTTTGAAGAACATGAAGAAAAAACTGAAAGAATTATGGATTCTAATGATTTAGAAAAGGAACGAGGAATTACTATTTTTTCTAAAAACACCTCTATTAGATGGAATAATTATAAAATAAATATTGTTGATACTCCTGGACATGCTGATTTTGGAGGTGAAGTAGAACGTGTAATGTCTATGGTAGACTCAGTTCTTTTAGTTGTAGATGCATTAGATGGACCTATGCCACAAACAAGATTCGTAACTAAAAAAGCATTTAAATACGGATTAAATCCAATAGTTGTAATTAACAAAATTGATCGACAAAATACACGTCCTGATTGGGTCGTAGATCAAGTTTTTGATTTATTTGTTAATCTAGATGCTAATGATCAACAACTAGATTTCCCTATTATTTATACTTCCGCTATTCTTGGTACTTCAGGAAGAAATTATCTAAAAATGCAAAATAATATGATCCCATTATATGAATCAATTATTCAATATGTTCCTGTTCCTAAAGTTAATCCTAAAAAAAAATTTCAAATGCAAATTTCACAACTAGATTATAATAATTATTTAGGAATAATAGGTGTTGGACGCATTCAACAAGGTTCTATTAAACCTAATGATTCAGTAATAGTTATTGATAGTTCAGGAAAACATCGTAGTGGAAAAGTAAATAAAGTATTAAATTATTTTGGTTTAAAAAGAATAGAGACAAATCAAGGAAATGCAGGAGATATAATTGCTATTACAGGTCTAAATACATTAAATATTTCAGATACTATTTGTCACCCAGATAATTTACAACCATTACCAAAATTAAGTATAGATGAACCTACTGTAAACATGTTTTTTTCAGTTAATACATCTCCTTTTGCAGGCAAAGAAGGTAAATTTCTAACATCTCGTCAAATTTTAGAAAGATTAAAAAAAGAAACTATACATAATGTAGCTTTAAAAGTTTCAGAAACAAAAGACTCAAATACTTTTTCCGTCTCTGGACGAGGTGAATTACATCTATCTATATTAATAGAAAATATGCGTCGTGAAGGATTTGAATTACAAGTTTCTCGTCCAAAAATAATTTTTCGTGAAATAGATAAAATTCAACAAGAACCATATGAAAACGTTACTTTAGATATTGAAGAAAAACATCAAGGCAACATTATGCAACTTATAGGGATGCGAAAAGGTACATTAAAAAATATGATTATAGATCGACAAGGAAGAGTACGTCTTGAATATATATTATCCAGTAGAGCATTAATTGGATTTAGATCAGAATTTATAAGTATTACCTCTGGTACAGGACTTTTTTATTCATCTTTTAGCCATTATGATATTATGTGTAATAATGATATTGGAAAAAGAAAAAATGGAGTTTTAATAGCTAATAGTACAGGAACAGCAGTAGGTTTTTCTTTGTTTAATTTACAAGAACGGGGAAAATTATTTATAGAACATGGAACTCAAGTATATGAAGGACAAATAATAGGGTTACATAATCGTTCTAATGATCTAACAGTTAATTGTTTAATTGGAAAAAAATTAACTAACATGAGAGCATCTGGGACAGATGAAGCAATAACTTTAACAACAGCTATTCATTTAACATTAGAAGAATCGCTAGGATTTATTAATGATGATGAACTTATAGAAGTTACACCTAAATCTATTAGATTACGTAAATTTCATTTAAAAGAAAACGAAAGAAAAAGAGCTAATCGAAATAAATAATTAATTTAAAAAAACTGCATTGATAAAAAAATATCAAATTATTTTTAAATTATATAATTCTATTTTTTCAATAGAATTATATAAAAAATATTTTTAAAAATTAAAGTGTTAATAAATTTGAAATTAACAAATTGTATTTATTTCTTTGATGTACTAAACATAAATGTTCAGCAGTAATAATAGTTTTTAAGTCGTTTACTGCTGTTTGAAAATCATCATTAATAATTAAATAATCATACTCTGAATAATGTTTCATTTCATCTACTGCTTTTTCCATTCTATTTGCAATTACTGTTTCACTATCTTGACCTCTTGTTCTTAACCTTTTATATAATGCATCTTTAGATGGAGGTAATAAAAAAATACTTTTTGATTCTGGTATTTTATTTTTAATTTGTTTTGCTCCTTGCCAATCAATATCAAGAAAAATATTAACTCCAGAAAAAAGCATTCTTTCAATAAATTTACGAGAAGTTCCATAATAATTATTAAACACTTTAGCATATTCTAAGAAAGATTCTTTTTGAATCATAATTTGAAATTCTTTTTTTGATATAAAGTAATAATGTTTGCCATGTAATTCACCAGGTCGTATAATTCGAGTAGTATGAGAGATTGATAATTGAATATCATATGAATGTTTTGAGTTTAATAATCCTTGAATTAAACTTGATTTTCCTGTTCCACTGGGAGCTGAAATAATAAAAAGAATACCTTGAGACATGATGTTGTTATAAAAAGTACTTTAAATAAAATTTTATAAACAAAAATATTTTATGTATAAAAATATATAAATAAAAAAATAATTTATATGCATACTTTATTTCTTTTAAAAAAAATATTTTTGAATCCATATACTCTAAATGAACTATCGATATTAACAGATTTATCTAAAACTACTTGTATATATGTTTTATCATATTTAATGTTTACAAAAGATAACAAAACACCAATTTTCAACCATTTTTTGTTAATTTGAACTTCAATACATGAGCCTATTTTAGGAAAAATATTCTCCATACTTATTAACGAGTATAAAAAGTATTTATTTGAATTTTTAAAAAATATTCTCGCTATTATTTCTTGTCCATAATAACATCCTTTATTAAAATTAATAGCATTTAGTAAATCTAAATTAATAGCTTGTGGCGTAAATTTTTTCGAACATATTGCATCAATAACAGGAAAACCTGCTTCAATTTCTAATGACAACCATTGCTTACTATTATTAAAAAAAATTTTTTTATTAATTTTATTTTTAAATAATTCAAATTCTAATACAGAAAAAATTAATAAAAATCGTTCTGATGGTTCAGAATACCATAATAAGGTTATATTATTTTGATGTATTACTGGACAATTCTTATTTGGTATTTTAATAAACATAGTTAATAAAAACGATTTAGTTTCAAATCCTGCAAATCCTATTAAAACTATATTATTTAATTCATGAAATTGTATTTTTGAAAAAATAGAATATTTTTGAATCTCTTTAATTTGTATTTTTGAAATAGTTTTACGTTGAATATAAGCATAACCTTTTTGATAATGAAATAAACGCATAGTGCTCCATACTTTTCCATTAATATTACAATGTGCACAAAGTGTATGTTGTGTTTTTAATAACATATTCATATCAATAGTTAATTGATTTTGTAAATATTTTTTACTATCTACTCCAGATACATAAACAAGAGACCATTCTTTTAGAAGAATCATTGTTAATGATAGTTGATTTGAAAGATAAATAACATCTTGTAATAATATAAATGATGACATTGTTATTTTCCTGAAAATAATACTGAAAAATAATATAAACTAAATCAAATTAAAATAAATGCATCTATTTTGTCAAATAGATATATTGAAAAAATACTTATTATGATATTTATCTTAATAAACATTAAAATTTATTTTTTTGTATGTAAATTAAATAAAATTAATAGAAGAACTATAAAATGATGCTGGAAAAAAAAAATCTTAAAAATCAAATTAAAAGTTTTAAAAAACGTATAGACGACCTTAAGAGGTATCTTTGACTATTCTAAAAAAAAATCACGTCTTTTAGAAATTCATATAGAATTATTATCACCTAAAACATGGAAAGATCAAGAATCTACAAAACAGTTAAACAAAGAAAAATATTTTTTAAATTCTATAATACACAATATCAATAAAATAGAAGAAAATATAAAAGAAATAACTATTTTTCTCGAATTAGTAACAGATAAAAAAGATTATATAATATTACAAGATATTTTCATAGAAATACAAAAAATAGAAGAAAAAATAAAAAAACTAGAATTTTATCGTATGTTTTCAAAAAAAAATGATCATTGTAATTGTTATATCGACATACAATCTGGTTCAGGAGGGACAGAAGCACAAGATTGGGCATATATGTTACTTAGAATGTATTTAAGATGGGCAGATAAAAAAAAATTTAAAACAGAAATGATTTATGAATCCGTTGGAGAAATTGTAGGAATTAAATCTGCTACTGTTAGAGTCATTGGAGAATATGCTTTTGGATGGTTACGAACTGAAACAGGAATACATCGTTTAATTAGAAAAAGCCCTTTTGATTCTGGGAAAAGAAGACATACTTCATTTAGTTCAATTTTTATATATCCAGAAATAGATAATAAAATTGATATCAATATTAAATCTTCTGATCTAAGAATTGATGTTTATAGAGCATCTGGAGCAGGTGGGCAACATGTAAATCGCACAGAATCAGCTGTTCGTATTACTCATTTACCTACAAATATCGTAACACAATGTCAAAATAATCGTTCACAACATAAAAACAAAGAGTACGCAATTAAACAAATGAAATTGAAGTTATATGAAATGCAAATGCAAGCCAAACAACAAGAAAAACAAAAAATAGAAAAAAATAAATCTGATATCACCTGGGGAAATCAAATACGATCATATATATTAGATAACTCAAAAGTAAAAGATCTCCGTACAAAAATTGAAACCACAGATATTCAAGCAGTTTTAAATGGTGATTTAGATAATTTTATTGAGCAAAGTTTAATTATTGGACTATAAAAAAATAATATAGGAAAATTAATGTCAAATATTATAAAAAATGAAAACAATATTATAAAAAATGAAATAATAGAAAGGAAAAATAAATTTTTTAACATGAAAAAACAAGGTTTAGTTTTTCCTGATTACTTCAAAAGAAGTGGTAATTTAAAAAAAATATATACAGAATATCAAAAAAAAGATATTTATGAATTAAAAAAATTGAATATTTATGTTTCTGTAGCTGGTCGCATGATACAAAAACGTATTATGGGAAAAGCTTCTTTCTGTACACTACAAGATATAGAAGGAAAAATACAAATATATGTAAAAGAAGAAAATATTACATCAAAATTTTATAATGATTATTTTAAAAAATTAGATATAGGAGATATTTTAGGTGTAACAGGTTTGTTATTTAAAACTAAAACAGGCGAATTATCTATTTCTTGTGATAGTATAAAAATACTTTCTAAAGCTTTAAAACCATTACCAGATAAATTCCATGGTTTATTAAATCAAGAAATACGTTATAGGAAAAGATATCTTGATTTAATTAGTAATAATCAATTATATAAAATTTTTCAATTTCGTTCTAATATCATTGCAGAAATTCGAAATTTTATGATAAAAAAAAATTTCTTAGAAGTAGAAACACCCATGTTACAAAGTATCCCAGGAGGAGCTAATGCTCGTCCATTCATTACATATCATAATGAAATTAATGCTTCAATGTATCTAAGAATAGCTCCTGAATTATATCTTAAAAAATTAATCATCGGTGGTTTTGAACGTATCTTTGAACTTAATAGAAATTTTCGAAATGAAGGAGTTTCTTCTCGTCATAATCCAGAATTTACTATGATGGAAGCTTATATTGCATACTCTAATTATCAAGATATGATGGAATTAACTGAAAGTATTTTAAAAAATATTACTCAATCAATTTTTAAAAAGAATAAAATTCTATTTCATAAATATGAGTTTGATTTTAGTAAACCATTTCATAGATTAACTATGAAAAATGCTATTTTAAAATTTAATAAAAATATCATACTTTCTGATTTAACAGATTTAAAAAAAATCAAATTATTTGCAGAATCTATAGGAATAAAAATAGAAAAAAAATGGACGATAGGTCACATAGAAAACGAAATTTTCGAAAAAACAGTAGAAAAAAAATTAATTCAACCAACTTTTATAACGCAATATCCAGTAGAAGTTTCTCCTTTAGCACGACGTAATAATATTGATTGTAATACTACTGATAGATTTGAGCTATTTATTGCTGGATATGAAATAGCTAATGGATTTTCAGAATTAAATGATGCAGAAGATCAAAAAAATAGATTTTTAAAACAAATAAATGAAACAAACAAAAAAGAAAATCATAATATATTTTATGATGAAGATTATATAGAAGCATTAAAGTACGGTCTACCACCAACATCAGGATTAGGTATTGGAATTGATCGTTTAATTATGATTTTCACAAATCAAAACAGTATTCGTGATGTAATCTTATTTCCAACGCTCCGTTATTTGAATAAATAATTTTTATACATCATAATTTGTATTAAAATATTCACTATCAAAATATCGTATAAAATTTTAATGAGAAAACAATGCCACAACTTTTAAATAATAATGATAATAATATTAATATAAATAAAATACGTTATTTAATAAAAAAATATCGTCCTCCATTTTGGGTATATGATGGAGATATGATATGCAAAAAAATAAAACTATTAAAAAAATTTGATGTGATAAGATTTGCACAAAAATCTTGTTCAAATATTCATATATTACGTTTAATGAAGAGTAAAAATGTAAAAGTAGATGCTGTTTCATTAGGTGAAATTGAACGTGCTTTAATTTCTGGATTTAAATCTAATACAAATGAAATTATTTTTACTGCAGATATGTTAGATGAAGAAACTTTACATAAAGTAGCAAATTACAAAATACCAGTGAATGCTGGATCTTTAGACATGTTAACACAACTAGGACAAGTATCTCCAGGTCATCATGTTTGGTTAAGAATTAATCCAGGTTTTGGTTATGGACATAGCAAAAAAACTAATACTGGAGGAGACAATAGTAAACATGGTATTTGGGAACCTAAACTAGCGTTACCTATTATAAAAAAATACAAATTAAAATTAATAGGTTTACATATGCATATTGGTTCAGGTGTTAATTATATGCATTTAACAAAAGTTTGTAAATCTATGATACAAAATGTTATTGAATTAAACCAAAAGATATCTTCTATTTCTGCTGGCGGAGGTTTATCCATACCTTATAAATTTAATGAAAAACCTATTGATATAGAAAAATATTTCATATCTTGGGATTATGCACGAAAAAAAATATCTACATTTTTAAAAAAAAATATTCAATTAGAAATTGAACCAGGGAGATTTTTAGTTGCAGAATCTGGTATTTTAATTGCTAGAGTATGGGCTACAAAAAAAACAAATAATAACAATTTTGTTTTAGTAGATGTAGGATTTAATGATTTAATGCGACCTACTATGTATGGTAGCTATCATCATATATCTGTTATATCTGGTGACAATAGAAAAATTGATTTAAAAAATATGATTGATACTATTGTTGCAGGTCCTTTATGTGAATCAGGAGATATTTTTACACAAAAAATAGGAGGTACTATTCAAACTCGAAAATTGCCTGAAATCAAAACAGGAGATTATTTAATTTTTCATGATACAGGAGCTTATGGTGCTTCAATGTCTTCTAATTATAATACAAGACCACTGATACAGGAAATATTATTAAAAAATAATCATTCTATTGTTATTAGAAGACGTCAAACAATTCAAGAAATATTAAAATTAGAACAATAATTTTCCATTGAAGGATACTTTGTAATATATGTATATATTTTCCCCGAAATTTAATCCTATTATTTTCTCTATTGGACCTATATCTGCACATTGGTACGGTTTTATGTATTTCATTAGTTTTTGCTTTGCAATATGGTATGGGAAAAATTGCAGAATCAAAAATTACACACAATGGTATAAGAAAAAAATAGAAATATTATTATATTCTATTTTTTTAGGATCTTGTATCGGAGGAAGAATAGGATATATACTTTTGTATAATTTTACATATTTTTCTCAGAATATATTACATATATTTTATACATGGGAGGGAGGGATGTCATTTCATGGAGGTGTAATAGGTGCTATAATTACAATGTTATATTTTTCTTTAAAATATAAAAAAAACATATTAGAAATTTCTGATTTTATAGTCCCATTAGTACCTTTTGGTTTAGGTGCTGGAAGATTAGGAAATTTTATTAATAGTGAATTATGGGGTCGTGTATCACCACACTTTCGATATTCAATGATTTTTCCTAACTCTCAATACCAAGATTTAGAAATAGTAAAACGATGTCCTAACTTGAAACCAATTTTATATAAATATGGTGCATTACCACGTCATCCTTCTCAACTATATGAATTTTTTTTAGAAGGTATTGTTTTATTTTTGATAATACATTATTTTTCTAAAAAAAATAGACCAATAGGCAGTATTAGTGGTGTATTTTTATTTTTTTATGGAATATTTAGAATATTTGTAGAATTTTTCAGAGAACCAGATCCTCAAATAGGATTATTTAACAATATGATGACAATGGGACAAATCTTATCAATTCCTATGATTATTGCCGGATTGATTATTTTTTTTCAATCTTTTTATAAAAAATAAAAAATGAGAATTATGAAACAATATATAACATTAATTAAAAAAATTATTCAATTTGGAAACCCAAAACAAGATCGAACAGGAACAGGAACATTATCTATTTTTGGGTATAATATGAAATTTAATTTAAATAACGGATTCCCACTTATTACAACAAAAAAATGTCATATTCCATCAATAATTCATGAATTATTATGGTTTTTAAAAGGAGATACTAATGTTGATTATCTTAATAAAAATAAAATATCTATTTGGAATAATTGGGCTGATAAATTAGGAAATGTTGGACCAATATACGGAAAACAATGGAGAAAATGGAAAACTTGTGAAGGAAATTATATTGATCAAATTAAAAATGTATTAATAGAATTAAAAAATAATCCTAATTCACGTAGAATGTTAGTGTCAAGCTGGAATGTTGGTGAAATCAAAAATATGAAATTACCTCCTTGTCATGTTCTATTTCAATTTTATGTTTTCAATAAAACGTTAAGTTGTCAATTATATCAACGTTCTTGTGATGTATTTCTCGGGCTTCCTTTTAATATAGCTAGTTATTCTATACTCATACATATGATAGCACAACAATGTAATTTAAAAGTTGGAGAATTTTTATGGACAGGAGGAGATGTTCATTTATATAATAACCATATTCAATTAGCAAAAAAACAAATTCTTAGAACACCTCGTAAACTTCCAGAATTAATTATTATTAATAAACCTCTATCATTATTTCAATATTCTTTTCAAAATTTTAAAATTATTGGATATAATCCGTACTCTTCTATTAAAGCAAAAATATCTGTGTAAAAAAAATATTTATATTATATATAATGTATTTATATACAATATATTTATACATTAAATTGGACTAATTTCAAAATATGAAATATATATATATTAAAACTTGGGGCTGTCAAATGAATGAGTATGATTCATCAATGATAGCAAATTTATTAATACAAGAGAAAAAATATTTATTAACAACATCAGTAGAACAGGCTGATATTCTTATATTGAATACTTGTTCTATAAGAGAAAAAGCTCAAGAAAAGCTCTTTCATCAACTTGGAAGATGGAAAAAAATTAAAAACAATAACCCAAATATTATTATTGCCGTAGGCGGATGTGTTGCAAATCAGGAAGGAAAAAAAATTTTTAAAAGAGCACATTATGTAGATATTATCTTTGGTACACAAACTTTACATAAGTTACCAAAAATGATTTCTGAAATAGAAAAAAACAAAAAACATTCTATTGATATTAGTTTTCCCAAATTAGAAAAATTTAAATATTTTCTAGAACCTAAAAAAATAGGATATACAGCAAACGTTTCAATTATGGAAGGATGTAATAAATATTGTTCGTTTTGTATAGTTCCATATACACGAGGACATGAACTTAGTCGTCCTTGCGATGATATTTTATTTGAAATATCAATATTAGCAAAACAAGGTGTAAGAGAAATTAATTTATTAGGTCAAAATGTTAATGCATATAAAGGTTTAAATTCTAATGGACATATTTGTCGTTTTTCCCAACTAATAAGACTTGTCGCTACAATTGATGGCATTGATAGAATTCGCTTTATTACTAGTCATCCTATCGAATTTACTGATGATATTATTGAATTATATAAAGATATTCCAAAACTAGTGAGTTTTTTGCATCTTCCTGTTCAAAGTGGTTCTAACAAAATTCTTAAATTAATGAGACGCTCATATACAGTAGAAGAATACAAGTTAATCATAGAAAAATTAATGGTGGTTAGACCAAATATTCAAATTAGCTCTGATTTTATAGTAGGTTTTCCAGGTGAATCAGAAAAAGATTTTCAAAAAACTATGAGTTTTATAAAAAATATTAATTTTGATATGAGTTTTAGTTTTATATATTCTAGTCGACCAGGAACACCTGCTTCTAAAATAAAAGATCATATTGATATAAAAGAGAAAAAAAAACGTTTATTTATTTTACAAAATCGTATAAATATACAAACTATGTTATGGAGTAGAAAAATGTTTGGAAGTATTCAATCTATTTTAGTAGAAGGCATATCTAATAAAAACATTATGGAATTATGTGGTCGAACAGAAAACAATAGAATAGTCAGTTTTCTAGGTTCACCGAAAATGATCGGAAAATTTGTTAATTTAAAAATTACAAAAATTCATACACATTCACTAAAAGGTGAATTAATTTAAAAAAATTAAGAACAAAATATGAATAACATTATTATTAATTTACAAAAATGTTGTATAAATAATCAATCAATACCAAAAAAATTTTATTTCCAAAAATGGATAAAAAAAATTTTAAATAAAAAAAAAATATTAATATAATTACTATTCGTATCGTAGAAAAACAAGAAATCAAAAAATTAAACTTTTTTTATAGAAAAAAAAATCAAGCAACAAACATTTTAGCATTTCCTTGTAATGCATTTATCAAATATAATTGTCAACTATTAGGAGATTTAGTGATATGTAAAAATGTAATTGAAGAAGAAACATTAAAATATAATATATCATTAAAAGAACATTGGGCACATATTACTATACATGGAACACTACATTTACTAGGATATGATCATAAAAATAAACAAGATGCAAAAATTATGGAAAAAATAGAAAATAAAATTATGGCATCTTTACATTATCACAAACCTTATATTTAAAAAATTATTAATCTTTTATAAAAAATATTTTCACTCAAACATTTCTACCATAGAATAGTAGAATACTTTTAAAACTAGAAAATCTAATATTATGAGCGATAACAATTCTCAGAACTGTGATAAAATTAATAAAAAAGGATTCTTTTCTATTTTATTAAATCAAATTTTTCATGATGAACCTAAAAATCGAGAAGAACTATTATCATTAATTCGTGATTCAGAACAAAATGAACTAATTGATCAAGATACATGTGATATGTTAGAAGGCGTAATGCATATTGTTAAAAAAAGAATCAAGGAAATTATGATTCCTCGAACACAAATGGTAATATTAAAATTAGATTTTAATTTAAATAAATGTCTGGATATTATTATCGAATCTGCACACTCACGTTTTCCAGTAATGAGTAATGACAACAATTATGTAGAAGGATTTCTCATTGCTAAAGATTTATTACCTTTTATGAAGAAAAATCCAAAAAATATTTTTTGTATCAAGAATATAATAAGACCAGCTGTTGTAGTTCCAGAAAGCAAACATGTCGATAGAATGTTAAAAGAATTTAGAGCTACAAGAAATCATATGGCAATAGTAATTGATGAATTTGGAGTAGTCTCAGGTTTAGTTACTATAGAGGATATTCTTGAATTAATCGTCGGAGAAATTGAAGATGAATATGATAATATCGAAACATTAAATATTAGAAGATTGCAAAAGTGTATATTTTCTATCAATGCTCTTACAGAAATTAAAGAATTTAATGAAACTTTTCATACGAATTTTAGCCATGATAAAGTAGATACTATTGGTGGATTAGTTATGAAAGCATTTGGTCATCTGCCCAGTCGTGGTGAAAGCATTAATATTGATGGTTATAATTTTAAAATATCTGTAGCGGATAGTCGAAAAGTTATACAAATCCATGTAACTATTCCAGAAAATAAAGTGCCAATATTAAAAGAAGTATAAATATTAGTAAAGTATAATAAATTATTATTTAAACATTTTCTTTTAGAGAAAAAAATGGAAAAAGAATATTTACCAAAGCAAATAGAACACCACGTACAAAAATATTGGGAAAAAAATAAAACTTTTCAAGTGCAAGAAAATTCTAAAAAAGAAAAATATTATTGCCTTCCCATGTTACCATATCCTTCTGGAAAATTACACATGGGTCATGTTAGAAATTACACTATCAGTGATGTTATTGCTCGATATCAAAGAATGTTAGGAAAAAATGTGTTACACCCGATGGGTTGGGATGCTTTTGGTTTACCTGCTGAAGAAGCTGCAATAAAAAATAACACTAATCCTATGTCTTGGACTAAAAATAATATCAAATACATGAAAAAACAACTCCAATCATTAGGTTTTAGTTATGATTGGAGTCGCGAAATCACAACATGTAAACCAGAATATTATCGTTGGGAGCAATGGTTTTTTACTGAACTATATAAAAAAAAATTAGTCTATAAAAAAAATAGTTTAGTAAATTGGTGTACTTATGATAAAACTGTTTTAGCTAATGAACAAGTGATTAATGGTTTGTGTTGGAGATGTCAAAATAAAATTATTATCAAAAAGATTCCACAATGGTTCATAAAAATTAGAAATTATGCTGAATCTTTATATCAAGATTTAAAAAAATTAACACATTGGCCTGAAAACGTAAAAAATATGCAAAAAAATTGGATTGGTAGAATGAAGGGATTTCAAATTACTTTAAAAATTTTTAATACTTTTGAAACATTAAAAGTATTTTCTCTAAGATTAGATTTGATTATGGGAGCTACATATGTTGTAATATCTCCTGATCATGAACTATCAAAAAAAATATGTAAAAAAAATGAAATTTTTAAAAAATTTATAAAAAAAAATCAATATATTTCAGAAGAACAAAAACAATATATTAAATATATCGGAATTAATACAAACTTATTTATTATACACCCTATTACAGAAAAAAAAATACCAATTTGGATCGCTAATTTTCATAAAATAGAATATGGTATTGACACAATATTATGTATCCCAGGACATAATAAACATGATTGGCATTTTGCTATTAAAAATAATTTAAAAATTAAATATGTTATTTTAGATAACATACTTAAAAACAAAAGTTCATCATCATATACTTCATATGTTAATACAAAGGGAACATTATTTAATTCTGGAAAATTTAATGGTTTAAATTTTAAAAATGCTACTGAAAAAATAAAAAAAATATTATTATATAAAAAAATATTAAAAAAGAAAATTCATTATAAATTACAAGATTGGTGTATATCTAGGCAACGCTATTGGGGTACTCCTATTCCTATGGCAACATTAGAAAATGGAGACATTGTCTCTATACCAAAAAAAGATCTTCCGGTTATTTTACCAAAAATTAAAAATAATATTTATTCATCAAATAAAAAAATTCAAATTGATTCAAATTGGATAAAAATTCTTCTTAATAAAAAAACAGCGATTAGAGAAACAGATACTTTCGATACATTTATCGAATCATCTTGGTATTATGCTAGATACACTTGCCCAAATTTTCATACAGGTATGATTGATCCTATTGCATCAAAATATTGGTTACCTATAGATCAATATATTGGTGGTATAGAACATGCAACTATGCATTTAATATATTTCAGATTTTTTCATAAATTATTACGTGACTTTAAATTTGTAGATGTTGATGAACCTGTAAAAAATTTATTATGTCAAGGTATGGTTTTATCTGAAGCTTTTTATGAAATTAATCAAAAATCTCAAAAAAATTGGCTAAATCCTTCACAAGTATTAATAAAACGCAACTTAAAAGGAGAAATTATAGAAGTACATAATAAAAAAGGAAAAAAAATAGTATATGCAGGAATGATTAAAATGTCTAAATCAAAAAATAATGGAATTGAACCAGAATTAATTATTCAACGTTATGGAGCAGATACAATTCGTTTATTTATCATGTTTGCAGCTCCTATAGAATCTGCATTAGAATGGAAAGAATCTGGAGTAAAAGGTATACATAGATTTTTAAAAAAATTTTGGTTGTTAATATTTAATTATATTAAAATACAAAATACACATAAACATATGAACTTTAATGCTTTAAATGATCCACAAAATGAGTTAAGACGTCAATTACACGAAACTGTTTTAAAAGTTTCTGATGATATCAGTCGTCGACAAACATTTAATACTGCGATTTCTGCAATTATGAAATTAGTTAATAAACTTTCTCAAGCTTCTATGAAAGAAGAACAAGATAAATCTATTATGCGAGAAGCATTAATTTATACTATTAAAATGTTATATCCATTTACACCTCATTTGTGTTTTTTTGTTTGGAACTATTTGAACAAAAACAGTTCTATTGATTATGAATCGTGGCCTATCTTAAATCAAGAAATCTTATTAAAAAAATATAATATTTTTGTTGTTCAAATTAATGGAAAAATGCGATGTACTATAAATATTTCTAATCATTTAAAAAAAGAAGAAATTTTATCATATGCTCAAAATCAAAAAAAAATAAAAAAATATTTACAAGATACTAATATCAAAAAAATAATATATATTCCAAAAAAAATAATCAACTTTGTCATATAAAATCTTACGCATTATTTTAATATAACTTTAATATTATGATAAAAAACATACATCTATATGAATTAAAAAAATATTTAAAAAAAAAATTAAATACTATTTATATTTTTTTAGGAGAAGATTGTTGTTTATTACAAAAAAATCAAGATTTGATATTACAATTTGCATATAAAAAAGGTTTTTTTAATATTATAAAAATAGATATAGAAAAAGATAAAGATTGGGAACAAGTGATAATATTTTATAAAACTAAAAACTTGTTCTTCCAAAAAACTATTTTAGTTATTAATTGTTTAATAAAAAAAATTAATATTATTTTTATAAAAAAGATTAATAAGATATTATCTCTATCTTTATTAAACCTAGACATTTTAACAATATTAAAATTGAATCATTTATCTTATTATATTAAAAAAAAAAAATTTTTTAACCAATTTGAAAATAAAAATAATATAATTTCTTGTTTTACTCCAAACGATTTAAACTTTATACTATGGATAAAATATGAAATACAAGAAAAAAATATTCAAATAGAAAAACAAG
Source organism: Buchnera aphidicola (Macrosiphoniella sanborni) (assembly GCF_005080885.1). Lineage (NCBI taxonomy): Bacteria > Pseudomonadati > Pseudomonadota > Gammaproteobacteria > Enterobacterales > Erwiniaceae > Buchnera > Buchnera aphidicola. The sequence goes on from NZ_CP034864.1 coordinate 472,209, forward strand.
CACTTTTTTTATTATATAAATATTATTCCGGTAATACTTTATTTATATATAATATCTTAGATATAATTTCAATAACATGGCCTAATAGCAAGATTACGGAAAAAAAAATTAAAAAAATTATTGTTGACTTTGTTGATTATTCATCATTACATTGGATTGATTATATATTTCAATTTAAAACTAAACAAGCTATTGCTGTCTTGTATTATTTTTTAAAAAAAAAACGTAATCCCCTTATTTTAATACGTGCTTTACAAAAAGATTTAATTAAATTAATGTATATTAAACGTTATATTAAACGTGAAGATAATAGAATAAATATATATTCTATTTTAGAGAAATACAATATTTGTTCTACAAGACACAATATGTTTATTAATGCTATTAAAAAAATAAGTGATGATAATGTATTTAAAGTAATACAAATTCTCCTAAAAATAGAAATTAATATTAAAAAAAATTATAACTATAATATATGGTATAAACTTCAAGAATTAACTTTAATATTAAACAACTAATATTTTTGATAAATTAATAATAAAAATGAAAACATTACACGGAATATTCGGAGGAAATTTTGATCCTATTCATAATGGTCATATTCATTTAGCTAGACGATTAGCACAAGAAATGTATATTGAAAAAATAATATTTCTACCCAATAATAATCCTCCTCATCGTATAAAAAATAAAACATCAATTATAGATAAAATTAATATGATTAAACTTGCCATTAATGATTATTCTTTATTTGAGATAAGTTACTTAGAAACACATAATCATCATATTTTTTATACAATTGATACATTAAAAAAAATTAGAGAAAAAATCAATTATTCAAGACCATTATGTTTTATAATGGGTGAAGATAATTTAGAATATTTTCATCTTTGGAAAGATTGGGATAAAATATTACTTTATGTACATTTAGTTGTTTGCCCTAGAAAATACAAAAAAAAAAAA
>NZ_CP034864.1:473244-621931 GCF_005080885.1 Buchnera aphidicola (Macrosiphoniella sanborni)
ATAATTATGTTGTTAATGATTATAATTTACTTCATCGACAATCTTGTGGATTAATTTTTTTTTCTAAAATATCATTTTTGAATATATCGTCTACTATTATTAGAAAAAATTATTCTATCGGAAAAAATTGTCATGCCTTTTTACCCTCCAATGTCAAAAATTATATTGTATTAAAAAAATTATAATAATAATTTTACTATATATAATCATAAAATATTTAATATATACACTTAAAATTATATATATAATATTTTATAAATATAAAAGTTTAGTGTATATATTAAAAAAGTGATATTATTATATTTTCATATATAAAATATTAAAAATTAATTAATAAATTTAGCATTCGTCTTAATGGTTCGGCAGCTCCCCATAATAATTGATCTCCAACAGTAAAAGCAGATAAATATTTTTTTCCTATATTTAGGATTCTTATACGACCTATAGGTATATCTAATGTATTTGTTACAGCTGATGGAGTTAATTTTAATAATGTATCTTGTATGTTATTTGGTATAACATTCACCCATTTATTATCATTATCTATGAGCTCTTCAATACTTTTTAAAGAAAGTTCTTTTTTTAACTTAATAAAAAATGATTGACTATGACAACGTAATGAACCAATGCGTACACATGTACTATCAATAATAACTTTGTTAACACATCCTAATATTTTGTTAGTTTCAGCTTGAGCTTTCCATTCTTCACGACTTTGACCGTTCTTTACTTCTTTATCAATCCAAGGAATTAAACTTCCAGCCAATGGAACAGAAAAATATTTTATTGGAAAATTACAGCTACGAGTTATATTAGTAACCTTATTTTCAATATCTAATATTGTAGACGAATGATTTAACAAATCTTGTTTTACAGTATTATATAATGTTCCCATTTGATTTAATAATTCTATCATATGACGAGAACCTGCTCCAGATGCTGCTTGGTAAGTAGATACAGTAATCCACTCAATTAATTCTTTTTTAAATAATCCTGCTAATGCCATCAACATCAAACTAACTGTACAATTACCTCCAATAAAAGTTTTAATGCCTTTTTGGATGCCATTTTTAATCATTTCATGATTAACTGGATCTAATATAATAATAGAATCAGTTTTCATTCTTAAAGTAGAAGCAGCATCTATCCAATAGCCTTTCCAACCATTTGTTCTTAATTTAGGATATACTGTATCAGTATATGAACTGCCTTGACACGTAATAATAATATCCATATCTTTAAGAAGATTAATATCATAAGCATTTTTTAAACAATCATATGATATCTTATTAATAACAGGACTATCTTTACCGTATTGTGATGTTGAAAAAAAAACAGGATTTATTTTTGAAAAATCATTTTCTTCTATCATACGTTTTAATAAAACTGATCCAACAATTCCACGCCATCCTACTAAACCTACAAGTTTTATCATTGATAAATACACGGATTTTTCATTAAAATAATTTTATTAAAAAAATAATCAATACAATTTTAAGAAAAAATTTCCGGCTCCTAAAATAATTACAAATTCTAAATGAGGAAATATATAATAATTATGTACAATCAGAAAATTTTTTATAATAATAGAAATTTTTATTTTATTTAAAAATATTATAAAATGATAATTTTATATCATAAAATAGTTTATATAATTATTTTTTTAAAAAATTATATAAAAACTACTATTTTAAAAGGACACAATAAATTAAAATGAATGAAATTATCTCTACAACTATCTTGCTAATTCTTATTATGGATCCTTTAGGAAATTTACCAATATTTATGACCATTCTCAAAAATTTAGAAGATAAAAGAAGAAAAATTGTAGTTATACGTGAAATGATTATAGCATTAATTTTCATGTTGTTATTTTTATTTATTGGAGAAAAAATATTAATTACTTTAAATTTAAAAACTGAAACAGTTTCAATATCTGGAGGAATTATTTTATTTTTAATGTCTATTCAAATGATTTTTTCTGCTGAAAATAATAAAAATAATACATCTTCTCAAAATGAAGAACCATTTTTAGTTCCTTTAGCAATCCCATTAATTGCAGGACCATCTTTATTAGCAACATTAATGTTATTATCTCATAAATATATACATCATATATTTTATTTAATTATCTCATTACTTATTGCATGGTCTTTTACTGTTATAATATTATTATTATCTGGTTTATTTTTAAAACTATTTGGTACAAAAGGTGTTAATGCTCTAGAACGTCTTATGGGTTTGATACTGATTATGATTTCTACTCAAATGTTTTTAGATGGAATTCGATCCTGGTTTAAAAATTAAAATATATTATTTTTTAAGATTAATTGCCCATTAAATTAAAGGTGACCAATCTTAATACCAAATAAATAAACACACTGAGTAAAAAAAATTATTATTTAAGGTACTATTATGATTTTTAAAAATATTACTGAAATACATTTAACAAATAAAAAAGTTTTAATAAGAAGTGATCTAAATGTACCAATAGAAAATGGTATTATTCAATCTGAAGCAAGAATATTAGCTGCAATACCTACTATTAAATTTGCTCTTCAGAAAAATGCTAAAGTAATTATCATGTCTCATTTAGGTCGACCAAAAGAAGGATTACATCAAAAAAAATATTCTTTATTACCTATATTTGAATATTTAAAAAAAACATTCAACCATACAAAAATATATTTCTCACATGACTTTCTTAATGGTATTCAACTTAATTCAGGAGAAATAGCTATTTTAGAAAATGTTCGTTTTAACAAAGGGGAATTGAATAATAGTAAAAAATTAGCTAAAAAATACGCGGATCTTTGCGATATATTTGTAATGGATGCTTTTGCTAGTGCTCATAGAAAACAATCATCTACTTATGGAATTGGTGAATTTGTTAAAATTGCATGTGCTGGAATGCTTTTTATAAACGAAATTAATTCTCTAAAAAAAGCATTACATAAACCTAAACGTCCTATGGTGGCAATAGTTGGAGGAGCTAAAGTATCAACAAAATTTAATGTATTACATGTATTATCTAAAATTGCAGATACAATTATTGTTGGTGGGGGTATAGCAAATACTTTTTTAGCTATTGATTATAAAATTGGAAAATCATTACATGAACCGGATTTTATATTTGAAGCTAAAAAATTACGCGATAAATATCATATTATCACCCCTATTGATTCACGTGTTGGAAAAAATTTTTGTAAAACTGAAAAATGTATTATGAAATTACCTTCTGATATTTTAGAAGATGAAGAAATTATGGATATTGGTGATCAAACTATTAAAAAAATTTTATATATTTTGAAAAATGCTCAAACGATTATATGGAATGGACCTGTAGGAGTATTTGAGTTTCCAAATTTTAGAAAAGGTACTGAAATGATCGCAAAAACAATTGCAAATAGCAATGCCTTTTCTATAGCTGGGGGAGGAGATACGTTATCTGTTATTGACATGTTTAATATTAAAAATCATATTTCTTATATTTCAACTGGAGGAGGAGCCTTTTTAGAGTTTATAGAAGGTAAAACATTACCTGCAATTCAAATGTTAGAAAAACATTTCAAAAACACATTAAATGAAAAAAAATAGGAAATCAATTGAATATTTTAAATATGGTTAGCTCAGGTGTTTTAAATGGCAATGAAGCACGAATAATTTTTGAAATAGCTAAAAAAAAACAATTTGCAATTCCAGCAGTTAATTGTATAGGAACTGATTCTATTAATACTGTTTTAGAAACTGCTGCTAGAGTACAATCTCCAGTTATTATACAATTTTCTTATGGAGGAGCTTCTTTTATTGCTGGCTATAAACACCGGTTTCCTAAATATCAAGAACAAATAATTCAAGGTTCTATTTCTGGTGCTCAACATGTGCATTTAATGGCAAAATATTACAAAATTCCCGTGATATTACATACTGATCATTGCCCTAAAGAATTATTACCATGGATTGATGGATTATTAGAAATAGGTAAAAAATATTATCATGATAATCATAAACCATTTTTTACCTCTCATATGATTGATTTATCTAAAGAAAAATTAAAAGACAATATTTCTATATGTCAAAAATATTTTAAAAAAATGAATGAAATAAATATGATGTTAGAAATAGAATTGGGATGTACAGGTGGAGAAGAAGATGGAATAGATAATACTAATATAGATAAAAAATTACTTTATACACAACCTGAAGATGTCAACTATGCTTATGAAAAATTAAATAAAATTAGTAATAATTTTAGTATCGCTGCTTCATTTGGTAATATACATGGTGTATATCAAGCTGGAAATGTTGATCTTCAACCAATTATTTTAAAACATTCACAAGAATACGTTAGTATCAAACACAATTTAAAAAAAAATCCATTAAATTTAGTTTTTCATGGCGGGTCAGGTTCACAGTTAAACGACATACAAGAAGCAATAAAATATGGTATTGTTAAAATGAATCTTGATACTGATATGCAATGGGCAACATGGAAGGGAGTTTTAAATTTTTATAATAAAAATAAAGAATTTTTGCAAAATCAATTAGGAAATAAACATGATCAAAATAAACCTAATAAAAAATACTATGATCCAAGATCATGGATAAGACATGCGCAAGAATCTATGTCAAAAAGATTAGAAAAATCATTTAAAGAGTTGAATGCTTATAATATTTTATAAATATTTTTTATAAAAGATTATAACTTATTTCGGGGAATAAATAAAAATATTCTCCGTAAAATGAATTTATTTAACATACATTAAACAAAATATATAGAGATAATTAATGGATGAACTAAATGTAGTAAATGATATTAATCATGCAGGAAACTGGTTGATACGTAATCAAGAATTATTACTTGGATATATAATAAATTTAACATCAGCTGTGATTATTATAATTGTTGGCATGTTTATATCTAAAATTATTTCTAATGGTGTAAATCAAGTGTTAATTACACGTAATATTGATGCAACTATTTCTGGTTTTCTATCTGCATTAATGCGATATATTATTATTACTTTTACACTTATTGCAGCATTAGGACGTATTGGAGTACAAACAACATCAGTAATTGCTATATTAGGAGCAGCTGGTATGGCTATAGGTTTAGCTCTACAAGGGTCTTTATCAAATTTTGCAGCTGGTGTCTTATTAGTAACATTAAGACCTTTAAAAACTGGAGAATATGTAAATTTAGGTAGTGTATCAGGAACTGTATTAAATATTCATGTTTTTTATACAACACTTCGAACATTAGATGGGAAAATTGTAGTAATACCTAATAATAAAATTATATCTAATAATATTATAAATTATTCCAGAGAACCTGCTCGTCGAAATGAATTTATTATTAGTGTATCTTATAATAGTGATATTGATTTAGTTATAAAAACATTACGGAAAGTTATAGAAAGAGAAGAGAGAGTTATAAAAGATAAAGATATTATTATTGGTTTAAGTGAGTTGGCTCCATCTTCTCTAAATTTTATAGTTCGTTGTTGGAGTAAAAATAATGATTTAAATCCAGTTTATTGGGATTTAATGGCTAAATTTAAAAAAGAATTAGATAAAAATAATATTAATCTTCCTTATCCTCAGCTAGACGTACATCTTTATAAAAAAAAATAAGTATAATAATTATATAAATATATTTCAAAATATTCTACTTAATAAAAAATAGGTATTTATGTTTATTATCTACAAATCTAATAATCTTAATCATTTATTATTAAAAGCAACTCATATCATTCGAGATAAACCTCTTGATAATATCTTTTCAAAAGAAATTTTTATTCATGATCATTTAATATTATTTGAATACCTAAATATATTTATTGCTCAAAAAATAGGCATTTCTGCAAATTTACAATACTATCATCCAGATGTTTTTATTTGGAAATTATTTGAAAAATTATTATTAAAAAAAAAAATAAACAATATCTTTACTTCTTCTATTATAATGTGGAAAATTGTAAAAATTTTAGATCATAAAAAGTTTGTTATACCTTTTAATATAAAAAATAATAATTTTGAAAAATTAAAATTTTCTTTTTTAATGGCAAATATATTTAAACAATATATTTTTTATCGTCCGGATTGGATTAATGAATTTGAAAAAAATAAAAATATATTAAAATTCAATCATGATGAACAATGGCAAATAAAATTATGGATAGAAATTATTAATGATATAAAAAAAAATAATCAATCTGTTTACCATTTTTCAAATCTGTTTCAATCTTTCCAATTATTAATTCAAGAAAAAAAAATAAATAAAACCTGTTTACCTTGTCGTTTATTTGTCATCTCTTCTTTTTCATTAAATCCTTCTTATATCAAAATTTTAAAAGAAATCAGCTTATATATTGATGTTTATTTTTTATACACTACACCTTATAAATACAATATATTTAATATAATCAAAAATACTAAATCAATTGAAACAAAAAATATATACAAAAAAAACGTTTTAAATAATTCATTAATAAAATTATGGGGACAATATGCAAAAATTTATGAATTTCATATTATAGAATCTGAAAAAATAAAAATTATACATTATTTTAAAAAAAATAAAAATAATAATTTATTAAAAAACATTCAAAATGATTTTTTAAAAAAATTTCCAAAAAAAAAAAAAGATTATTACAATCAACAGATCATTCAATTTCTATCAATATTTGTTATAATAAAAAAAATGAAATTGAAATATTACATGAAAAATTATTGTTATTTTTAAATAATAATGCTTCTATTAAACCTGGTGATATAATTGTCACTTCTACATCTATTGAGACTTATATTCCATATATTAATTTAATATTCAATACAATAGATAAAAAAAAACAAATACCTTTTTTTATTGCTAAAAATTTTTCTAAAAAAATAGAAATTATCTTTTTGTCTTTCAAAAAAATACTCAATTTGTCAAATATTCGATTTGAAAATAAAGAAATATTAACATTTCTCGATGTTCCTGAAATATCAAATAAATTTAATATTTCTCATGAAGAAATAAAAATTTTATACAATTGGATAGAAGAAACAAATATTAGATGGGCTATTGATGGTAAACATAAAAAATCTTTGTTATTTCCTGAAAATAAACAAAATACTTGGTTGTATGGAATAGAAAAATTATTGCTTAGTTATTCTATGAACAATACAGAAAATATTTGGAATAATATTTTGTCTTGTAGTATAATTAATGGTTCTAGAGTAGAATTAATATCAAAACTTATTGTATTTATAAATACACTTAAAAAATGGAAAAAGATATTCTCTATACCAAAAAAAATACAATATTGGAGTACATTAGCTCATAATTTAACTGACGATTTTTTTTCTTATACTGAAGATACAGAGAAAATTTTTCAAATTATTCAAAAAAAATGGATAAAAACAGTTAATGATTGTATCACATCTTGTTATTCAAATAAAATTTCAATTAATATATTAAAATATTTTTTTTTCAATAAATTAAATTTCACGAATAATAAGAATATTTTACCTGGTGTAATAAATTTTTGCCATCCTGAATCTGTATGCTCTATTCCATTTAAAATAATCTGTGTAATTGGATCTGATAATAAAAGTATTCCAAAAGAAAATCATTTAAATTATTTTAATTTATTAAAAAAATATTCTTCATTTGATGATACTAATATTTATGAAAAAAATTGTTATTTGTTTCTTCAAAATATATCTTGTGCTGAAAAATATTTCTATATTAGTTATGTGGGATATTCTCTGACGAATCAAAACAAAATATACCCTTCGATTTTAATCGATCAACTATTAAATTACATAGCATTAAATTTTTATCTTATTGGTGATAAAGATTTAAATTTATATGATAACACTAAAAAAATTATTCAACATCTTTGTACAACACATAAAAAACAATACTTTTATAAAAAAAAAACAATCGATATAAATATTGTAAATAAGTTAAAATATACATATATAAATAAAACAATTAATCATAGCTATTTATTGGATCAAAATCATTTCAATGAAATTAATCTAAAAGATTTAATTAATTTTTGGAAACATCCAATACGTTACTTCTTTAATTTTAACTTAAATATTAAATTAAATAAACATAATAAAATTCTTAAAACTACAGAACCATTTTCAGTAAATCACTTAGATTCTTTCAAAATAAAAAATATTTTATTAACAAAAATAATAAACAAACAAGATACTGATCAATTATTCAAATATTATCTTTCTTCTGGAAAACTACCTTATGGTATATTTGGAAAAATATTTTGGGATAATACTATTAAAGAAATGCGCTCTATAGCAGAATTGGTTATAAAATTTAGAATTCATACAAAAGAAAAAAAAATTAATTTAAATATAAAAAAATATAAAATCATTGGTATATTATCTGAAATACAAAATACAGGTTTATTACGTTGGAAACCAAATATAATTAATTATAGTGATCGTATTAGTTTATGGTTAGAACATTTAATTTATTGCATATTAGGTAATTGCGGAGAAAGTAAAATAATAGGTTATAAAAAACAAATGTGGTCTTTTGTACCTTTAGATGCAAATACAGCATATTTTTATTTATTAAAATATATTCAAGGATATATACAAGGTATAAAAAAACCAATTTTATTAACAAAATCTGGTGCATCTTGGTTAGAAAAAATTTATGACATAAAAAAAAATGTTATTAAAAATGATGAAAAAACAAAAACACAAGGGGAAAAAAAATTATTTGAAACATGGAAAGGAAATATTTTTTCTGAGGGAGAAGAAAATGATTTTTATATTCGAAAAATATTTTTAGAATTAAATAAACAAAACATAAAAAAAATTTGTATTACAGCTCAAAAATGGCTTATTCCAATATTAACATATAAAAAAAAATAATATGAATATTACTCATGTACAAAAAAAACTTGATGTATTTAAAGTTTCTTTAAGTGAGATAAATTTAATTGAAGCTTCTGCAGGAACAGGAAAAACTTTTACAATCGTTCTATTATATTTACGTTGTTTATTAGGTCTTGGAAAAAAACCATATACAAAAAAACTTCATATACATGAAATACTAGTATTAACATTTACAAATGCAGCAAAAGAAGAATTATATATACGTATTAAAGAAGGAATCTATAATTTATATGTCGCTTGTATTAATAAAACTAGCACAGATCCTGTATGTAGATTATTTTTAAATGAAATTACAAATATAGACGAAGCTATTTATATTTTAAAAAATGCACATAATAATATAAATCATTCAGCTATTTATACCATACATAGTTTCTGTCAAAATATATTAAAATCAGATACTTTTTATATTAATAATTTTTTTGGAGATGAAATTATTGAAAATGAAGATGGTTTATATCTAAAAACTACACAAGATTTTTGGAGATTATGCTTATATAATTTACCAGAAAATATTATTAAAATTATTTTGAAAGATTATAAAAATCCTAAAAATCTTTTAAAAATAATAAAGCCTTTTATTTCTATAAATTCAATAAATTTTAAAAATAAAATTTTAAAAAACGATGATATAATTTTACTACATAAAAAAAATATAAAAAAAATAAATTCTTTTAAAAAAAAATGGTTAATTTATACTGATATAATATTAAAAATCATCAATAATTTAAAAATAAACAAAAAAATATATAATAAATATAATTTATCTCGATGGATTAATCATATTACAATATGGGCTCAGTCTAAAACTAAAGATTATCAGATCCCTATTTCATTGCAATATTTTACTGAAAATAATATAAAAAAAAATACAAAAAATTATATTTCATCACAATACATTATATTTAAAGAAACTGAAAAAATATTAAAATATCATTTTTCATTAAATCATATTATTCTTCTATATTCTATAAAAAAAATAAAAAAATTATTAATACAAGAGAAAAAAAAACAAGCATTGTTAGGATTTAATGATTTATTAAGTATTCTTTTAAAAATTCTAAAAAAAGAAAAATATTTAAGAAATCTAATAAGAAAAAAATATCCTGTAGCATTTATTGATGAATTTCAAGATACTAATATTGAACAATATGAAATATTCCATCTTTTATATAAAAAAAATAAAGAGTTAGCATTATTTTTAATTGGTGATCCAAAACAAGCAATATATAGCTTTAGAGGAGCAGATATTTTTTCTTATTTTTATATTAAATCTAAAATAAAAAAACATTATTATCTCGATATGAATTGGCGTTCTTCAAAAAATATGTGTGATAGTATCAATGTTTTATTTTCACAAAATAATAATGCTTTTATATTTGAAAACATCTCATTCCAACCTATTATATCATCTGATAAAAAATCAAAAATGCATTTCACAATAAAAGGTCTGTCCCAAACACCTATTAGATTTTTTTTATATAAAAAAAAAGAAGCATCTTTAGATGAATATCAAATATGGATTGCTAATCAATGTGCAAGAGAAATTAGTTATTGGTTAACTTGTGCAAAAAAAGGAGAAGCTAAAATTATAACTAAAAATAAAGAAAAAATATTATCCTCTAATGACATTGCTATATTAGTTAGAAATAAAAAAGAAGCAAATATTATTAAAGAAGAATTATGTAAACATAATATATTTTCAGTATATTCTTCTGAAAAAAATAGTATATTTAAAACTTTTGATGCACAAGAATTACTATGGATATTAGAATCTATTTTAGATCCTGATAATCAAATATTATTACAAAAATCTATTTCTACACATATTTTACAAGGAATATGTACTACAATAACAGCAAAAAAAAACGATCAAAATTCATATTTTTTAATTGAAAAATTATATGAATATCATGAAATATGGGAAAATATTAGTATTTTTCAGATGATTAAAGTAATGATATTAGAATATCAAAAAAATGCCAATTTAATAGAAATGAATACGAACTACATTAAAAATTTAAATTTTTTGCATATCGCTGAAATATTAGAAGAAAAATCTCAATATTTTAATAAACAAGTATGTTTGATTCATTGGTTCCAAAAAAAAATATCAGAAACAAAAGCACCGATGTCATATGAATATATTAGAAATTTTTCAGAATCTCCATCAGTGAAAATTATTACTATACATAAATCAAAAGGATTAGAATATCCCATTGTTTGGATACCTTTTATGATTAATTTTAATCAATCTGTCTTATCTATTTATCATAATCCTAAAAATTTTAAAATGATTATTGATATGAAAAAAGATGATTATGGTTTAGAAATGGCAGATAAAGAAAGATTAGCAGAAGATATAAGATTTTTATATGTTGCGATTACCCGATCAATCATGCACTGTTGTATTGGAATAGCTTGTTTGATTAAAAAAAAAATAAAAAATAGAATTCATAGTGATATTCATAAAAGTAGCCTAGGATACTTGATTCAAAATACTCAACCTATGAATTATGAAAATCTATTAACACAATTGAATAAATTAAATATTAATAAATTATTTGAAATTAAAAACAACAAAAAAAAAATTATATTATCTAATAATAAAAAAAATCTTTATTTAATATACAAACCTAATTTTTTTAATCAAAATAATAAAAAAATTTGGAATATCACTAGTTTTACAAAATTACAAAAAGAATATAACTATATAAAAAGTAAAAAAAAAATACTATCATTAGATAGTTATAACATTCAAATTACAACAAAAAAAAATAAAAAGTTAACAATACATAATTTTCCCAGAGGTAAAAATACTGGATTAATGTTGCATTATATATTAAAAAATTTACATATATTAAGTGATAAAAAAAATAATTGGTTTTCTGATATTTTAAGAAAATATAATATTTCTTCACAATGGACAGAAGTATTGGTATCTTGGATAAAAAATATTATTCATGTACCACTTGATAACCAAAATATGAGTTTATCAAACATAAAAAAAAAATTATATATACAAGAATTAGAATTTTTTTTTCCCATTAAAAACATTCTATATAGCAAAGAATTAAACAACATTATTCAATTTTTTGATCCAAATTCTATTAATACTCCAAAATTATTTTTTCATCCAACAAAAGGTATCTTAAAAGGATATATTGATTTATTTTTTTTATGGAATAAAAAATATTATATAATAGATTACAAATCTAATTGGTTAGGAGATAATAATTCCTATTATTCTCCTGAAAATATTAAGAAAGAAGTAATGAAACAAAGATATGATCTACAATATCAAATATATACAATAGCAATACATAAATATTTAAAACAAAAAATAAAAAACTATCATTATCAAAATGATTTTGGGGGGGTATTTTATTTTTTTTTACGTGCTATAGATAATCAAAACAATTATAATGGAATTTTTTATACACTTCCAAATTACTCACTCATCAAAAAAATAATTTCTTTAATTTTATAAAAAATGCTTATTTTACTAAAAGACGCTGTGAATAAAAACATAATACGTCCAATTGATTTATACTTTGCAGAATTTATTGAAAAAAAAAATAATATTATTATACTAGTAGCAGCTTGTATAAGTTATGAAAGTAACCAAGGTCATATATCTTTACCGATTAAGTATTTTCAAAAAAACTTATTTTTTTCTAGCTCTAATAAAAAATTTATAAAAAATATATTGATAATTTTAAAAAAAAAAATAAATTGGGAAGATGAATTATTAAAGCATCCATCTATTAGTTATGGTTTAATTCCTACACCATTAGTATTATACAAAAAAAAAATATATCTTTATAAAATGTGGAAAGCTGAAAATAATATTTTCAATTATCTTTTAAAAAACAATATAACAAATAAAATTAACAGAAAAAAACTTTCTATTATTTTAAATAATTTGTTTCCTAGTAAAAGAATAGATTTTCAAAAAATAGCAGTAGCAAATACTTTAATTAATAATATTACTTTTATTTTCGGTGGACCAGGAACTGGTAAAACTACTACTATATTAAAAATTATTATCGCTTTAATAAAAAATTCAAAAAAAATACTAAAAATTCAATTATCTGCACCAACAGGAAATGCAACAACACATTTATCTGAAATTATAAATAATAATATTTTCGATATTTATCTTTCTCAAAAAGAAAAAAAATCACTTTTATTCTCACCCAAAACTATACATAAACTTTTAGCAATTCATGAAATATCACAAAAAAGTTTTTTTAACCAAAATAATCAATTAGATTTAGATGTATTAATCATTGATGAAATTTCAATGGTAGATATTTTTTTGATGGAAAAAATATTATGTGCAGTATCAAAAAATACCAAACTAATCTTTATTGGTGATTATAATCAACTGCGTCCAATAGAATCCGGATCAATTCTTAGACATATTATTTTGAACATTTGTAATAATTCTAATCGTAAAAATATAATTAATATTGAAAAAATAACAGGTTATAAATTATGTCGAAATATTACAAAAAAAATAGAAATGTTAATTAGTTGCAATATATGTATATTAAAAAAAAATTACCGATTTAAAAAAAAATCTGGAATTCATCTATTATCAAATGCAATAATTAATAAAAATATGCATATTATTCAAAAAGTTTTCAACAATACAATTGATAATGTTCGTTTTTATAATATAAATTCAATTCAAGAATATCAAAATATGATCGAAAAAATTTCTTTTCAATATATATATTTTTGGAAAAAAATACACAAAAAAAATAAGATTAAAGAAATAATACAAGCATTTCAAAATCATCAAACATTATGTATATTGAATCATGGAATATTTGGTATAAATATTTTAAACAAAAAAATTGAAGAAAATATGCATAATAAAAAAATAATAAAATACCTTTATATTAATGAAGAACCATGGTATATAGGAAAACCTATTTTAATTACTAAAAATAATCAATATTTAAATATATTTAATGGTAATATAGGAATTACTAATATTAATAAATATGGTATTTTACAAGTATCTTTTTTAAAAGAAAACGATACTATTCATAGTATTCCAGTAAAAATTCTAAAAAATTACAAAACTGCTTGGGCTATAACTATTCATAAATCACAAGGTTCAGAATTTATAAATACTACATTAATAGTACCAAATATTTATTCATCTTTTTTAAATCAAGACATTATATATACTGGAGTTACAAGAACTAAAAAAAATTTAAATATCTTTGGCAACAAAGATGTATTTATAAAATCTATTCTGAATAAAATTAATGAAATATAATTTTATATTAAATTAATATCATATTTTAAAAAAAATAATTATAAAATTTTTTTTAAAAAAATTTTTTAAATATGTAAAATTTTGATAATTAGGATAAATAACTACATATTTTTGTATCTTTTATATTTTTATAATAAGATAACATATAAAAAAAATAATTATTTAATTGAATTTAATATATTTTAATATCACTACTAAATTCTATCTTATTATATTTGATAATTTGTAAACATCTTAATATTAATAGAATATAAAAATAATATTATTATATTAAAAAATATTTATAATTATTAATATCATAATATAATTAACTACTTTTATATTCCAGTATTTTAAATCTTTAAAAAAATATAGTCTACGTTATAATAATTTGTGATTTTTTATTTTATAATTTAATTTAATAACATCTTAAATTACTATCTTGTTAGAATAAATATTTTAACTTTTTATAAATGAAACATTAGTATAAAAAATAATTAAACTTTTTAAATTATAATTAATAATATTTGAATCATTTTTGTTAATATAACTACTATTATATAAAACACTATTTTTTATTTTTATTACTATACATAATTAAAAATTTTTTATTTAATACATTAATATTTTTTATATTATGAATATAATATAACTCAATTAGTATTAAAATTTTAATACTTGTATTTCTTGGTTGTCTTATTTTAAATATGAAAAATATTTGATTATTTAAAATAAATAAATATTTAAAGATATTTAAAAAAAGATATTTATATAAGAATATAATTTCTTAAAAAAAATTTAATAAATACTTAAATTAATTATAAAAAAACCATTTTTTTATTAATATTATGCTTAATTATAAATATTTTATTCTAATAAATAAACATTTTACAAAAACAAAAAAAGAAAATTCTAAAAATTTTCAACTAATTATTTATTGCGATTTTTAAAAGAATCTTCTTGAATTTTTTTATGATCTATATATTATTTTTTATTAAAAAAAACATCTAAATTAAAGAAATTAAGAAGAAATAGAAGAGTATATTTATTGAAATAAGAATATTAAAATTAAATTCTATTTTTTATCTTGGTTGCGGGGGCTGGATTTGAACCAACGACCTTCGGGTTATGAGCCCGACGAGCTACCAAGCTGCTCCACCCCGCGTCTTTATATATAATATAACTTTATTAAAAAAATTGCAACATATTTTATAAATGAAATTATTCAAGAAAATTTTGCAACTTAATAAGTTTAAAGAAAAATGAAATATAAAAAAATTAAAATAATAATATCCTTAATTTGTTTGTTTTCATTAAAACAAGTATATTCAGAATGTATTTTTTATAATCAAGCACAACAATATGAAAAAAAATTAATTAAAAATTTTACAAAAATAAATCAAATAAACATTAAAAAAAAAATAATGAATTCTAAATTATTCTTAATTCAAATTGACAAAATTAAAAAATCTTCTCCACTTTTATACTTAAAGAATAAGGCAATTTATACATCTATTTCTCATTGGTTAAAAACTAATGCTAATATTAATGAATTAAGTAAATTTGGAATTAATTTATTTCAAATGAAAGGGATAGATAATTATGGTAATGTTAAAATCACTGGATATTATACTCCTATAATACAAGCTAGAAAAATCAAGACAGGAAATTTTAAATATCCCATATATTCAATGCCTAATCGTATTGATAAAAATCACACTTTACCAAAAAGAAAAGATATATATAATGGAATACTCGATAAAAAATATATTTTAGCTTATAGCAACTCTCTTATAAACAATTTTATTATGGAAATTCAAGGAAGTGCATTTATAGATTATGGACATAATAAAAAATTAACTTTTTTTAGTTATGCAGGAAAAAACGGTTGGCCTTACAAAGCGATTGGAGAAATTTTAATTAATCGAGGTGAGATAAATAAAAAAAATATGTCAATGCAAGCTATTAAATTTTGGTGTCAAAGACATTCTGAAAGAGAAATAAAAGATATATTTGAAAAAAATGAATCTTTTGTATTTTTCAAAGAAACGAATCAAAAAGAAGTATATGGAGCTAGTTCTATTCCATTAATTTCTAAAGCATCAATAGCAGTAGATCAATCAATAATAAAAAGCGGTAGTGTAATTTTATTAAAAATGCCTTTACTTGATAAAAATGGTATATTTACTAATCAATACGAAATGATTTTAGTTGTTGCCTTAGATGTAGGAGGAGCAATTAAAGATCAACATATTGATATTTATCAAGGCATTGGTAAACAAGCCTCAATCTTAGCAGGATTTTATAATCATTATGGATATGCTTGGATTTTAAATAATCAATAATAAATTTTACAAACAATAAGTTAATAATAAAATATGAATATAATTCAATCAGGAATAACAAATAAAAATGCATCTATTTCTATAATTGTTGCTCGATTTAATGAATTTATTAATAAAAATTTATTATTCGGAGCAATAGATACATTAACAAGAATAGGACAAGTTAATCAAGAAAATATCTTAACAATATATGTTCCTGGAGCATATGAAATATCAACTGTAGCAAATTATATTGCAAAATCTAATAAATATCATGCTATTATCACTTTAGGTACTATTATTAAAGGAGAAACAGATCATTTTAAATACATTAGCAATGATACTATTAGTAATCTTTCAAAAATTAGTATTCAATATTGTATACCTATTACTTTAGGAATTTTAACAACAAATAACATCGAAAAATCAATTGAAAGATGTGGAACAAAAATGGGAAATAAAGGATCAGAAGCCGCTTTAGCGGCATTAGAAATGATTAATATAGTACAAGATTTAAAAAAACTAATATAATATTAAAATTAGACATATATTTTATATAATAATTATATAAAAATATTTAATTAAAATATTCACACTACATATTATTTTAAAAAATGTGTTCAATTAAAAATATATTTTATATTCATGTAATATATAAAATAATTATAATTACCAAAAATTTTTAATCTTTTTCTGATAATTTAATTATCTAACATAAATAATACTTATTATTACTAAATCTAAATTATAATGTGATGAGAAAAATCTAGTAGTAATTCTTAAAATATTTTTAATATATATAACATGTCATGCATCATCAATTAAAAATATTAAATATACTGTATTTAATCTTTTTTAAAAGATTTATATTTAAAATATTTATAGTTTATAGAATCTTAAAAATCATATCTTTCTACATACTAATATAAAAAAGAATACCAATATACAAAAGAGAGATAAATACATATAATTGACATATTTTATAAATATATAAATACTTTTTTTTAAAAAAATCATGCTCATTTTGGAACAAAAATATTAAATAAATTAATATCTGTTTAAACATATATTTCATTTAAAATATAAATAGATTATCTATAATTAATAATTTTTAAAATTTTTGTGATTCAAATAAGTGATTGAAAAAACATTAAATTATAAATTTATACTTAATTATGTTTTACTTATATTAAAAAGTATTAATTGATTAGAAATATTTATTAAAATATTTTCGATAAATTTTATACATATTAAATATTTAAAATCAATTAAAAATTTAAAATTTTTCTAAAAATATTTTAATCATGAAATTAAAAATTTTTGAAAGATATAAACATGTTGGTAAAAATGAACGATATATTTTATATGAAAAGAGCTATTAAAATTAGTAAATTAGGAGAATTTACAACTTCACCAAACCCTAATGTAGGATGTGTAATTGTAAAAAATAATAATATTATAGGAGAAGGATGGCATCAAAAAACAGGAAAAAATCATGCGGAAATTAATGCCTTGATAATGGCTGGAAAACAGGCAAAAGGGAGTACAGTATATATAACATTAGAACCATGTAGTTATTTTGGAAAAACTCCTCCTTGCTGTAATGCATTAGTAAAAGCAGGGATACATAAGGTGATAATCTCAAATCTTGATCCAAATCCTAAAGTTTATGGAAAAGGTATTGCATATTTAAAAAAACACGGTATTTTAGTAAAAATAGGTGTATTATCGAAAGAATCAAAAAAATATAATAAAGGCTTCTTTAAGAGAATGAAAACTGGTCTTCCATGAATACAACTTAAATTAGCTATGTCTGTAGATGGAAGAATTGCTACAAAATATGGTGAAAGTAAATGGATTACTTCAAAATATGCACGTCAAGATGTTCAAAAATTTAGAGCAAAAAGTTCAGCTATTTTGACTAGCAGTTCTACTATTCTTACTGATAATCCAAAATTAAACGTACGAGAAAAAGAATTTGATAAAAAAACATTATCTATTTTTCCTAAAAAACTATTTCAACATCCAATTAGAATTATTTTAGATAGTCAAAATCGTGTACAACCACATCATGAGATTATTAAAACAATAGGAAATATTTGGTTAATACGATTAAAATTAGATCAAAATATATGGCCTAAAAATACAAAACAAATTATAGAAAAAGAACACAAAAATAAAATTAATATATATTCTTTATTAAAATTTTTAGGAAAATCAAATATTAATAATATTTGGGTAGAAGCAGGTAGCCAATTATCAGGATTTTTATTAAAGCAAAATTTAATAGATGAATTAATTATATATATAGCTCCTAAAATATTAGGACATGAAGCTAAACCATTATGTATGGTTTATAACCAATTAAAACTGTCAAATGCTCTTCAATTTAACTTTCAAGATATTTGTCAGATAGGTCCTGATATTAGATTAATATTATCTTCTAAAAAATTTAATAACTAATATATAAAATAAGAGAAATTTTATTTATGAAACCATTATATCGACGAAAAGCACGAATATGTGCATTACAAATATTATATTCTTGGGAAATAATGTCTCATAATAACATCAAAGATAGTGCTTTTCAGTTTTTACAAGAAATTAATAAAAAAAATATTGATATAGAATATTTTTATGAATTGATTATCGGTGTTACATATCATTATAAAAATATAGATAATTTAATAAAACCCTATTTATTTAGATCTTTAAAAGAATTAGGACATATTGAAAAATCTATTCTAAGAATATCATTCTATGAATTATATAAAAGAAATGATATACCATATAAAGTATCTATCAATGAGGGAATTGAATTAGCTAAATTATTTGGTTCCGAAGATAGTCATAAATTTATTAACGGAGTATTAGATAAAGTTGCATTTACGATGGGATATAATAAAAAAAAAAATATAGCTATATAAAATGTCTTTTATTCATTGTTATTTTTACTCTTTTTTTAGCCAACAAAAAATTTGTTTATAAATACCTCTCTCATCTAGTTCATAATCATGTCTGATTTCTTCTTGCGTACCTTGCGGGATAAAAATATCAGGTAAACCGATATTTAAAACAGGTAAACAAATTTTGTTAATCATCATAAATTCATTAACAGCACTTCCTGCTCCACCAGAAATTACACCTTCTTCAATAGTAACAAAAAATTTATGTTTAGAAGATAATTTTAAAATCATATTTTTATCTAAAGGTTTAACAAAACGCATATCAACTAATGTTGCATCTAAATTATTAGCTGCAAAAAAAGCACATTGTAATAATACACCAAAATTTAAAATTGCTATTTTTTTTCCATACCTTTTTATTAAAGACTGTCCTAATGGAATGCTATTCATTGGCATTAATAATGTTCCAATACCTTTTCCTTTAGGATATCTGACTACACAAGGACCTTGATTATACATATAACCAGTATAAAGCATTTGACGACATTCATTTTCGTTACTAGGAGTCATAATAACTATTCCAGGGATACATCTTAAAAAAGCTAAATCAAAAATACCTTGATGAGTTGGTCCATCATTCCCAACAATTCCACTTCGATCCACAGCAAATAAAATAGATAATTTTTGTAAAGCAACATCATGTATAATTTGATCATACGCTCGTTGTAAAAAAGTAGAATAAATAGAAACAACTGGTTTATAACCGCTAACAGCTAAACCAGCAGCAAAAGTGACAGCATGTTGTTCAGCGATAGCAACATCAAAATACTGCTTTGGGAAAAGACGAGAAAATTTTAACATACCAGAACCTTCACACATTGCAGGAGTAATAGCAATAAGTTTGTTATCAAATGTAGCTATTTCACAAAGCCATGAACCGAAAACATCTGAATAACTTAATATTTCAGAAGATAACTTATTTTTTTCAGATATTGCATGCCATTTAATAGGATCTAATTCTGCTGGAAGATAACCTTTTCCTTTTTTAGTTACGAGATGCAACATATAAGTATCTTTTTTCTTTTTAATTTCTTTCAATATATTAATAATAGAAAAAATATTATGTCCATCAAATGGACCCAAATATTTAAAACCTAAATGAGAAAATATTGAATGTAAATAAAAATTAATATTTTTAATATTTTTATAACATTTCTGTTTCCATATGTGAAATTTAATTTCATCTTTTAAACTTTTTTTAATATTTCTTAACATTTTTAAATGAGTGTCTAAAGCACCAACATTTTTAGAAATAGACATTTGATTATCATTTAATATGACTAAAAAATCAGATTTAATTACTCCAGCATGATTCATAGCTTCAAATGCCATCCCTGCAGTTATTGCTCCATCACCAATGATACAAACAGTTTTTCTATTTTTTCCTTCTTTCTCTGCTGCAACAGACATCCCTAAACCTGCACTAATTGAAGTAGAAGAATGTCCAACACTAAACACATCATATTCACTTTCATCACGATAAGGGAATCCATGTAATCCATTTTTTTTACGAATACTATTAATTTTTTCTATTCTTCCAGTTAATATTTTATGAGGATATGCTTGATGTCCTATATCCCATAATAAATTATCAAACGGTGTTCTATAAATATAATGCAGTGCTACAGTAATTTCCACAACACCTAAACCAGAAGCAAGATGTCCATGCGAAATAGTTATAACATCTAATAAATATTGTCTTAATTCACAACATAATTGTGGCAATTCTTCAATAGGTAAACATCGTAAATTTTTTACTGAATTAGCAAAAGATAAAATAGGATATTTTGTAAGATTAAAATTCATTAGATACTCATATTTAATTTATTTTATAGGTTTCATTATAAAGTTTATGAATTTTTTTAATATTTTTGTATCAAAAGATTTATTTTTTAAATGATCTAAAGCTAAAAATGATTTTTTATATAGCTTATTAACTTGTATTTTTGACTCTTCTAAACCTATTACAGCCGGATAAGTATTTTTTTTAATAATTGCAGAATTTTTTACTTTTATACTATCGTGTTGTATATCTAAGATATCATCTTGAATTTGAAATGCTAAACCAATAGAAACTGAAAAAAAATCTAAAATAGATAAAATAGATTTAGAAAAACTATTAGAAGCAAAATATGTTAAACGTACAGCAGACCGCATTAAAAATGCAGTTTTATATAAATTAATCATATTTAACTCGGAAATACTTACTATTTTTTTTTGTGATTCTAAATCTAACATTTGACCTACACACATCCCTGACGAACCAATAGAATAAGATAATTCAGAAATCATTTTTATGCGCTTGATATTAGATATATTTGGCATGAAATTATTTGATAAAATATTAAATGCAAGACTTTGTAAAGCATCTCCAGCAAGTAAAGAAATATCTTCACCATATTTAATATGACAAGAAACTTTTCCTCTTCTAAAATTATCATTATCCATACATGGTAAATCATCATGTATTAAAGAATACGAATGGATACATTCTATTACTGAAGATATTGTATCTAATGTTATTATATTTATTTTAAGCATATCACCAGTCGCATATACCAAAGATGAGCGCAATCTTTTGCTTCCTGAAAATAGACTATATTGCATTGCTTTTAAAAGATCTGATTTCTGAAAAGGAAGACGATGCAATATATCATATAATTTTCTATTTACACGATATTGACTAATTTTATAAAAATTAAAAAAATTCATATATTTCAAACCTAAATAAATAAAAAAATATCAATCAAAAAAATAATTGTATAAATATAATATTTAATAAAAAGAATCATACTATAAAAAAACTATTTTTTTAAAAAACAACTAATAAAAAACCATGTTACAATAATACACATTTGAAATAAATATATTTGAAATATATTTAAAAAACTATAAATCCATCCCCCTAAAATACCTCCAAAACCAATTCCTAAAAATTGACTAGTCGAATAAATGCTCATAATACTACCTTTATAATTGTTTGATATTCTTTTATTTAACTCAGAGGGAAGAAAAACTTCAAGAAAATTAAAAGAGATAAAAAATATTTGCAAAGCAATTAATAACCATAAAAAAGAACTATTTGAAAAGAAAAAAATCAATTCTGAGAAAAACATAAAAATAATAGATATTTCAATAATATTATCTAAAAAATATTGTTTTTTACAATAAAATATAAATACAAATAAAATTGCAAAAGAAATTAATATAGTATAAAAATAAAGTTTCCAATGATTATTTAATAAATAACCTAATATTTCTAATTGATGAGGTATTATCATAAAATTAATCATTAAAATAAAATGTAAAAAAAATATACCCATATAAGATCTAAAAAAGAATTGATTTAAAAAAAATTTTAAAAATTCATTATATGAAGAAAACATATATTTTTTTATATATTCTTTATTTTTTAAAATAGGAATGAACAAATAAATTATTATTATACAAATAATAGATAAAAATGCAGATATCCAAAAAATTGAAAAAAAACCAAAATATTGAATTATTAAAGGTCCTGATATCATTGAAATCAAAAAAGATAAAGCAAAACTAACACCAATTGCAGAAATAGATTTAATTCGATGTTCTGCACGGATTAAATCTGATAAAAGAGCCATACATACACCAGATATCGCACCTGAACCTTGTAGAAATCTACCGATTATTAATCCCCAAATCGAATGAACATTGGCTGAAATAATATTTCCAGAAAAAAACATTAAAAGACCTATCAGAATTATTTTTTTCCGTCCAAATTTATCTGATAATATTCCTAATGGAATTTGAAAAAAAACTTGAGCAAAACCATATATTCCTATTGATAAACCAATTAAAAATTCATTGCTACCATCTAACAATATACCGTATTTACTCAATACAGGAAGAACCATAAACATACCTAACATCCGCAATAAAAAAATTAAACAAAAACTTAATGTTACTTGTAATTCTAAAAAATTCATTTTATAATCCTTTGCAATCTAATATTTTTTAATATACACATTAATCTATATATCTAAAATATGAATATTAAAAATAAAAACACTAAAATATATAAAAAAATTGAAAAAGATTCCGAAGGATATTTAAAAAAAACTACAGATTGGAATATAAACATCGCAAAAGAAATTGCAAAAATAGAAAATATTAATCTTAGCGCTGATCATTGGAAAATAATTATTTTTATAAGAAAGTTTTATTTGAAATTTAAAATTACACCATCAATGAGAATGTTAATAATAAGTATAAAAAAAAAAATGAATTGTTCTAAAATTAATAGCATTTATTTATTTCAACTTTTTCCCAAGGGACCAGCTCAACAAGCCAGTAAAATTGCTGGTATCCCTAAACCAAATGCATGTTTGTAAAATAAAATAGTTAATTAATATAAATAATTGAATATAAAATATACTTTATGTACTCAAAAAAACATCTGTTGCTATTAAGAAATTAAATACAACTATAACTATAATTGAAAAGAAAAATAATTGATCTGCATTATTTTTATGATTATTTTTTTTAATACTTAGATAAGATAAAAATAACCAATAAAAATTTATTATAGATGATAAAAATAAAAAATTATAACTAAGATAACCAAAGAAAGATAATAAAGAACTAAAAAAAATAAAAGCAAGAATATATAAAAAAATATGTTTTTTTGTTTTCAAAGAACCTTTTATTACAGAAAAAACAGGAATATTAGCTTTTTTATAATCAATTCTTCTAAAAATAGAAATAGAGTAAAAATGAGACATTTGCCAGAAAATAAGAATAATAAATAATAATATAGAAGACATATCAATAACATGAGATACTGCAACATAACCAATAATAGCAGGAGTAGAACCTGAAAAACTCCCAATAAATGTAGAATATATTGATGTTCTTTTATATATTAATGTATATAAAATTACATATATAAAAAATCCTAACATTGAGACAATCATTGATAAATAATTTACTAACACACCTAATATAGATATTCCTGATATTCCTAAAAATACAGCAAAAATTAAAGCAGAACGAAAAGAAATTAAATTCCTTGATAATACTCTAGTATTTGTACGGTTCATTTTTTGATCTATATCACGATCAATTATATTATTAAATATACAAGCAGAAGCTATTACTAACGAGCCACCGAAAATCGTATATATTAATAAATATAAATTAAAAATAATATTACGAGACGCAAATAAAAAACCTCCTATAATTAAAACAATATTTCCAATAATAATACCTGGTTTCATTATCTCTAAATAATTTTTTAACATATAAATTTTATCAATATTTAATTATGATAAATGTGATGATTTAAGTGATGCATAATCCATATAGAACCAAATATAACAATAAAAATAATTATAATCACAAAAAATAAAGTTATTAAGTGCCATTTTTTCTCTTCAGAAAAATTTAAATGTAAAAAATATACAAAATGAACAAATATTTGACAAATAGCACAAATTAAAAAAATAATATAATTAATTTCATGAGAAAAAAATTTTTTTATTGCTAATATAAAAGGTATTAACGTTAAACATAACGAAAGTAAAAAACCTAAAAAATAAGATTTTGTTTCTTCATTAATATTTAATTTGATTATATTAAACATTAAATAGACCCATTTAAGTAAACGAAAGTGAAAATGCAAACCCATATAATATCTAAAAAATGCCAAAAAATACTTAAACATAAAATACGATTATAAATTGTATTAGTTAAACCTAAATTTTTTAATTGATAAAGAATTGATAATATTAATACTAATCCAAAAAAAATATGAACTCCATGTGTTCCTACAAGAGTAAAAAAAATAGAAAATAATGCATGTTTATCAGGACTAAAATTGTTTTTTATTAATTCATAAAACTCATAAATTTCCATACATAAAAACATAAAACCTAAAATAAAAGTAATTGTTAAATAACAATAAAGCATCTGATATTTTTTTTTATTCATTGCAATAACAATCAAACCAGATGATAAAGAACTTAATAATAATAAAAATGTTTCTAATAATACAGAAGATAAATTAAATATTTCATTACTTATAAGATTAATTGTTACATTTGAAGAAAATATTGCATAAACAGCAAATAAAACTGCAAATATAATACAATCACTCATTAAGTATATCCATAAACCAAATAATTTATTATTATCTAATTGTTTCTTTAGAGTACCATTGAAGTTGACTTTTGATGTAATATTATTATTTTCATATTTTATCATTTTAAACCTGCTTTTAAGTGTTTTTTAAATGTTGATTTTCAATTTTTTTTATATCTTCGATGGAAATTATATATTCCTTATCTTCATTAAGACTATTTTTAATTAAACTAATCATTATCAAAATAAAAGATACACAACATAACCAAGTTATATGCCATACAGCTGAAAAACCAAAGAATAAAGAAAATAAACTAATTAAAAAACCTAATCCTGTATTTTTTGGCATATGAATTTCCTGATAATTTTTATTAAATATTTCTTTTTTATAATTTTCATTATATTTTTTTTCCCAAAAATCATCTCTATATTGTATTTTAGGAATAATTGCAAAATTATATAACGGAGCTGGAGAAGAAGTAGACCATTCTAAAGTTCTTCCGTCCCAAGGATCTCCTGTTAGATCTAAATTATATTGACGATTTCTAATAGAAATCACAAATTGAATTATTTGACATATAATACCAAGTCCTATTAAAATTGCCCCAATAGCAGCAAAACATAGTAATGGATGAAATTCAGAATTAATATTTTGGCTTAAACGACGTGTCATACCCATTAGACCTAAAAAATACAAAGGAATAAATGCAAACAAAAATCCTATCATCCAAAACCAAAAAGCACGTTTTCCCCATTTTTCATTTAAAATAAAACCAAACAATTTAGGAAACCAATAATTAATACCAGCAAAGCAACCAAAAACAACACCACCAATTATCACATTATGAAAATGTGCAACTAAAAATAAACTATTATGTAAAATAAAATCAGCTGGAGGAACTGATAAAAGAACACCAGTCATTCCACCAACAGAAAAAGTTATTAAAAAACCCAGAGTCCATAACATTGAAGAATGTATATATATGCGACCTTGGTACATTGTAAATAGCCAATTAAAAATTTTCACACCAGTAGGAATAGCTATAATCATTGTAGTAATCCCAAAAAAAGCATTGACATTAGCACCTGCTCCCATGGTAAAAAAATGATGTAACCAAACAATGAATGATAAAATAGTAATAGATAATGTTGCCCAAACTAATGATACATATCCAAATAAACTTTTCTTTGAAAAAGTAGGTACTATTTCGGAAAATATACCAAATACTGGAAGTACTAAAATGTATACTTCTGGATGACCCCAGATCCATATTAAATTAACATACATCATCGCATTTCCACCTAAATCATTAGTAAAAAAATGAAAATTAAAATAACGATCTAGAGTAAGAAATATTAAAGTGATGGTTAAAACTGGAAATGAAATAACTATAAGAATATTAGTGCATAAAGCTGTCCAAGTAAAAACTGGCATTTTAAAAAAAGACATACCTGGTGCTCTCATATTTAAAATAGTTACTAAAAAATTAATTCCTGT
Organism: Buchnera aphidicola (Macrosiphoniella sanborni); assembly: GCF_005080885.1. Classification (NCBI taxonomy): domain Bacteria; kingdom Pseudomonadati; phylum Pseudomonadota; class Gammaproteobacteria; order Enterobacterales; family Erwiniaceae; genus Buchnera; species Buchnera aphidicola. The sequence goes on from NZ_CP034864.1 coordinate 500,347, forward strand.
TAAAGTTGTTCCAATACCAGAAATCTGTAAACTCCAAATCCAGTAATCAACTCCTACACCAGGACTATATTCAATACCAGATAGAGGAGGGTAAGCTAACCAACCTGTTTGAGCAAATTCACCAATTCCTAAGGATAAAGTTAGCAATATAGCACTGCTTGCATTCAACCAAAAACTTAAATTATTCAGAAAAGGAAACGCTACATCACGAGCTCCAATTTGTAAAGGTATAACTAAATTCATTAAACCAATCACAAGAGGCATTGCTACAAAAAAAATCATTATTACACCGTGAGCTGTAAATATTTGATCATAATGATGTGGTGGTAAAAATCCTTGATAACCTGCCGATGAAATTACTTGTTGCGTACGCATTAATATTGCATCAATAAAACCTCGAAACAACATAATAAAAGAAAGTATTCCATACATAATAGATATTTTTTTATGATCTACTGTAGTGAACCATTCAGACCATAAATATTGCCATTTTTTATAATAAGTAATAGTTGTTACAAGACATAATGCAATTAAAATAATCGCACTATATGTAACCATAATAATTGGCTCATTATATGGTATAGCATCAAATGTTAATTTTCCAAACATGTTCTTTCTTTCCTCATACTTCATATTTATTATTTTTGTTATTTATTTTTTACGCAAAACATTTAGATCTAAGATTCTATGTTTTTTGAAGAATGTTCTTTAACAATTTGATTAAATAAATTTTTTTCAACATAAGAGAAATATTTTATTGAATAATTTTCATTTGGAATAGATATAATATTAAAATCTTTGATTGTTCTTAATGTTTCAGGTGACATTTTTATTTTTTTCACCCAATTTAAAAAACAATTATTTTTTAAAACAGATAAAACTGTAAATTTCATATTAGAAAAACCTTTACCACTATAATTAGATGATATTCCTTTATATTTTCCTGGATTATTAGAAATTAAATTTAATTTTGTTATCATACCTGGCATAGCATATATTTGACTTCCTAAAGCCGGAATAAAAAAAGCGTTCATGACAGATCTTGAAGTAATACGAAAAATAACTGGTCTATTAACAGGAAACATAATTTCATTAATAGTCGCAATATTATAATCTGGATAAATAAATAACCATTTCCAATCTAAAGCTATTACATCAATATTAATAGGATTGTTAGTAGAAATTATAGACTTTTCAGGTTCTAATTTGTGAGTATTATCCCAAGATAAAAATGCTAAAAAAGAAACTATTAGTATTGGAATAGTCCATACAGCAATTTCTATTTTTTTTGAATCTGACCAATTAGGTCTATATATCTGATTGATTTTAGTTGACCGATATTTTAAAGAAAAATATATAGTCATAAAAATCACAGGAAGTATAATAAATAACATCATAATAAAAGATATTAATATTAAAGAATATTCTTTTATAGCAATAGATCCATGAACATCAGCAATTAAACTACTACATCCATTAAGAAAAAAAAACACTAATATTAATGATATTACTCTAAAAAATTTAGTATAATTTAAACATGTCATTCAATAACCTTAAAATAATATTATTATATTAAAAAATATTTTTATATATAATTGATTATAAAAGATAAATAAAAATGTTATCAATACCAGTAATAATTCTTGAAATAATTGAATTATTTCTTAAAAATTGATAAAATTTAATGAATATTTTCATTTTAAGACATTTAAAAAAACGTCATATAAAACTGTTAATTATAAAAATATTCTTTTTTTAAAATACTTTTATTGATTTTTTTATTTATATTCATAAAACTAGGAATTAATATTAATTAATGATTTTACAAAAAATAAAACAATATTTAGTATCTACAATGAATACTAATTTTATTCAAATTTATGATCATAGCCATTATCATAATCATGAAAAAAAAAATCTTACACATATTAAAATAGTTATCGTAAGCAATGATTTTAAAAATCAAACATTAGTTCATAGACATCGTATGATTTTTTCAAAATTATTAAAAATTAAAAAAATATACTCATTAACACTTGAAACTTATACTTCAGATGAATGGCAAGAGAATAAATATAAAATTAATAATGATACTAAATGTTTAAAAAAAAATAGTATTCTATAAGTGATTAAAACATAACAAAAACATAATGTTAGAAAAATTTAATAAAAAAATATCAAAAAATTTCAAAATACAGAAAATCTAAAATGATAAAATTAATCGTTTGAGGTAATTAGATGAAATTTGTTATGGAAAAACTTAAAGATGCAGGACATCGTGTTACAATCAATATTCCAAAAACAATAATTGATAATTCTGTTTTAAAAGAATTTATAAAAATTAGTAAAACAAAAAATATTAATGGATTTAGAAAAGGTAAAATTCCAATTAAATTTATAGAAAAAGAATATGGTGATGCCATTTATTATGATATATTTAAGCAACTAATGCAAAAATTTTTTTATGAATTTATAAGAGAAAAAAATATAAAAATTATTGGTGCACCAAGATATTATATTCATGAAAATCAAGATAAAATAGAAAAACAGTATAAATATTCTGTCATCTATGAAATTTATCCTCAATTTAAAATTGATGATATTAAAAATATAGAAGTAAACAAAATAGATGTTCAAATTAAAAATGAAGATATTCGAAATAGTATAATAAAAAATAAATTACACAACATTTTTTGGAAAAAAGTAAATAGACCTATTCAATTAAATGATCGTGTAACAATTGATTATTATGTTTACAAAAATCGTTTTTTAATTCAACAATTTAACAAAAAAAATTTTATATTTATAGTATCTCACAACACATTAATACCTCAATTAAAGTATAAAATAATTAATCGTGTTATTAACGATATATTTTTTTTTAAAATAAAATTGCATCAATTACATCCAGAAAAAAAACTTCAAAATAAAGAAATTATATGCAAAATTAAAATTATTCAAATTGAAGCACAAGATGAAAAAAAAATATATGAAAAAAACATTATAAAAAAAACATTAGAAACAATAGATTATTTAAATATAAAACAAAATATTAGTTTACAAATAAATCAAATCACTGATAAATATCTTGAAGATCAAATAATTGAACAAATTATTAAAAAAAATATTATATCAATACCTCCTCTTTTATTTGAACAATACAAACAAACTATATATAAAAAATTTGTAAAACAATATGAAGAAGAAAATGCGAATATATTAGAAAAAAAATATCATTACAATATTGATATACAAGTCAAAAAAAAATTATGTATGAAAATTTTATTAGAAAAAATTATATCTGATAACAAAATATTTTTAGATGAAAAATATATGCAATCTTTAATAAAAAAAATATCTTTAAATTATCAAAAACCAAAAGAAATTATTTATTTATACAATAATAATAAAAATTTTCAAAATACTATAAAAAATATAGAATTAAAAAATCAAGCTATGATTCTTTTAAAAAAAAGAATAAAAATTATTAAAAAATATTGGAATTTTGATTATTTTATCAATTATAACTGGGCAACTCATGAAGAATTCATTTTCTAAATTTAAGTTAGTTAAAGTAGACTAAAATTATAAAAATTATTTATACAAACAATATTAATTGTAATATCAAATTTTTTTAGGAATTAAAATGCTATATAGTAATAATACAAAAAATGTCAATGGAACATTGATTCCAATGGTTATAGAACAACATTCTAGAGGAGAACGTTCATATGATATATATTCGAGATTATTAAAGGAAAGAATAATTTTTATTATAGGACCTATTGAAGATAATATGGCAAATAATATCATAGCTCAAATATTATTTTTAGAATCTGAAAATCCAGAAAAAGATATATTTTTATATATTAATTCTCCAGGAGGTATCATTACTTCAGGTATGTCAATTTATGACACAATGCAATTTGTCAAACCAGAAATTAGTACTATTTGCATAGGTCAAGCATGTTCAATGGCTGCTTTGTTATTAACTTCTGGAACTAAAGGAAAAAGATTTTGTTTACCTAATTCTAAAGTCATGATTCATCAACCATTAGGTGGATATCAAGGACAAGCTTCAGACATTGCAATTCATGCACGAGAAATTATGGCAATGAAAAAAAAACTAAATACATTAATGTCTTTTCATACAGGTCAATCTATAAAAAAAATTAATAAAGATACAGAACGTGATTGTTTTTTATCAGCATATGAATCTATTCAGTATGGACTAACTGATCTAGTTTTAACTAAACGTTAAAATTTATTTAAGATATTTTTATAAGAAATTTTCTTTAAATACATAGAATCTATTTACTCAAAAAAACATAAAAAATATAAAAACGAGGTTAAGAATGATAGACAAGAGTAAAGACAATTCTAAAACATTACTTTATTGTTCTTTTTGTGGGAAAAATCAAAAAGAAGTACAAAAGCTAATCGCTGGACCAACAGTTTATATATGTGATGAATGCATTAAATTATGTCATAATATTATTACTGAAGAGACTCTAGAAAAAAAAATAAAAAATACTACAAATAAAATTAATCACTTACCTAAACCTGATGAAATAAAAAAATATTTAGATAACTATGTGATTGGACAAGATCATACCAAAAAGATATTATCTGTTGCAGTTTATAATCATTATAAACGTTTACGTAATATTAACAATGATACACATACGGTAGAATTAGGTAAAAGTAATATTTTATTAATAGGACCAACAGGTAGTGGAAAAACATTGTTAGCACAAACATTAGCTAAATTTTTAGATGTTCCATTTGCTATTGCAGATGCAACAACTTTAACAGAAGCAGGATATGTAGGAGAAGATGTTGAAAATGTTATTCAAAAATTATTACAAACATGTAAATATGATATTCAAAAAGCAGAATTAGGTATTATTTATATAGATGAAATAGACAAAATAGCACGAAAATCTGATAATCCATCAATTACTAGGGATGTATCTGGAGAAGGAGTTCAACAAGCCTTGTTAAAATTAATTGAAGGAACTTTAGCTTCTATTCCTCCTCAAGGAGGACGGAAACATCCACAACAAGAATTTTTACAAATAAATACTGCGAATATATTATTTATATGTGCCGGAGCATTTTTAGAATTATCTAAAATCATTTCCAAAAGACTAGATACTGGAACAGAAATAGGTTTTAACGCAAATGTCAAGGAAAAAAAACAAAAAATATCAGAAGACTGTTTGTTAAAAAAAGTTGAACCTGAAGATTTAGTGAAATTTGGATTAATTCCTGAATTTATTGGTCGTTTACCAATTATAACAATATTAAATCAATTAACTGAAGATATACTAACTCAAATATTATATCAACCTAAAAATGCTTTAATTAAACAATATCAAATGTTATTTCAATTAGATAAAGTTCAATTAGAATTCAATACAGCATCTATTAAAGCTATTGCTCAAAAAGCAATAAATAAAAAAACAGGTGCTAGAGGCCTTCGTTCTATTATTGAAAATATATTATTAAATACAATGTACGAATTACCATCTATGGATCATGTAAAAAAAGTTTTAATTAATGAATCAGTTATCAATTCTAATTCATCACCTAAAATAATATATGAAAAAAAACAAATCAAAAAAAGCATCGAGTAAATAAAAAGAACATTCGATGATCTTAAAAAATAAAAGTAATAACTTTTATTTTCTCAAACGCTTAACATCACATGTCAAGCGACCATTCCGATATACTTGACTGATTATAGGTATAAATACCGCATATTTTATTATTACATCTTGCAGATTTTAACAATAAATAGCGGAAATTCAACTACTAAGAGAGAGCTCTATGAATTCTGAGCGTTCTGAACGTATTACAATCCCTGTCTTGCCATTAAGAGATGTAGTAATATATCCTCATATGGTAATTCCATTATTTGTAGGTCGTAAAAAATCAATTCAATGTATTGAAAATTCTATGAATAATGATAAAAAAATTATGTTGATTGCACAAAAAGAAGCATCTAAAGATGAACCTACTGAAAAAGATTTATTTAAAATTGGAACCATTAGTGCAATTTTACAAATGTTAAAATTACCAGATGGAACAGTAAAAGTGCTAATAGAAGGACTTCAACGTGGTTCTATTCACAATTTAATAAACAATGGACAGCACTTTATTGCAGAAGTTGAATTAATTTTTTCTCCAAAAATATTAGAAAAAGAACAAGAAATATTAATCCGAACTACAATTAATCAATTTGAATCTTATATTAAACTAAATAAAAAAATTCCATCAGAAATATTAAATACTCTTAATAATATTACAAATTCAGAAAAATTAGCAGATACTATTGCTGCTCATATGCCATTAAAATTAACTGATAAACAATCAGTATTAGAAATACGTAATATCAATGAAAGATTAGAGTTTTTAATGGCGATTATGGAATCTGAAATAGATTTATTGTTAGTAGAAAAAAGAATTAGAGATCGTGTCAAAAAACAAATGGAAAAGAGTCAAAGAGAATATTATTTAAATGAACAAATGAAAGCTATTCAAAGAGAATTAGGAGATATGGATGAAGTTCCAGATGAAAATCAAATATTAAAACGTAAAATTAAAATATCCAAAATGCCTAAAGAAGCTAAAGAAAAAACGGAATCAGAATTACAAAAATTAAAAATGATGTCACCGATGTCGGCAGAAGCAACAGTAGTGCGCAGTTATATTGATTGGATGATACAAATCCCTTGGTATACTCGAACTAAAATAAAAAAAGATATCCAACAAGCTAAAAAAATTTTAGATCTTGATCATTTTGGTCTTGAAAAAGTTAAAGAAAGAATATTAGAATATTTAGCAGTACAAAGTCGACAAAATAAAATAAAAGGTCCTATATTATGTTTAATTGGTCCTCCTGGTGTAGGAAAAACATCATTAGGTAAATCAATTGCAAGATCAACAGGAAGAAAATATGTACGCATGGCATTAGGAGGGATCAGAGATGAAGCTGAAATTAGAGGTCATAGACGCACATATATAGGTGCTATGCCCGGAAAATTAATTCAAAAAATGGTAAAAGCCAAGGTAAAAAATCCTTTATTTTTACTAGATGAAATTGATAAAATGTCTTGTGATATTAGAGTAGATCCAGCTTCTGCTTTATTAGAAGTTTTAGACCCAGAACAAAATACAACATTTAATGATCATTATCTAGAAGTAGATTATGATCTTTCTGATGTAATGTTTGTAGCAACATCTAATTCTATGAATATACCTTCACCACTTCTTGATCGTATGGAAATTATAAGACTTTCTGGTTATACTGAAAATGAAAAATTAAACATAGCAAAAAAATATCTCTATCCAAAACAAATAGAAAGAAACGCATTAAAAAAAGATGAATTAATAATTACTGATTGTGCAATAATAAATATTATTCAACATTATACTCGTGAAGCTGGAGTGCGCAATTTAGAAAGAGAAATTTCTAAAATATGTAGAAAGGTAGTAAAAAATTTACTTTTAGATAAATCTTTAAATAACATCATAGTTGATAGTAAGAATCTAAAAAAATTTTTAGGTATAAAACGTTTTGACTATGGAAAAATTCACAAAAAAAACCAAATTGGTCAAGTGATTGGTTTAGCTTGGACAGAAGTTGGTGGAGAATTGCTAACTATTGAAACTGCATGTATACCAGGAAAAGGAAAACTTACATATACTGGCTCTTTAGGGGAAGTTATGCAAGAATCTATTCAAGCAGCATTGACTGTAGTTCGTTCTCAAGCACATAAATTAGGGATTCAAAAAAATTTTTATGAAAAATATGATATTCATGTTCATGTTCCTGAAGGTGCAACACCAAAAGATGGACCAAGTGCTGGTATCGCAATGTGTACAGCTATAGTTTCATCACTAAAAAGTAATCCTGTTAAATATAATATCGCAATGACAGGGGAAATAACTTTATTAGGTCAAGTATTACCTATTGGTGGATTAAAAGAAAAACTATTAGCAGCACATCGTGGAGGGATCAAAATAGTATTAATACCATATGATAACAAACGTCATTTAGAAGAAATACCTCAAAATATTATTGAAGGATTAAAAATATATCCAGTAAAAAATATTACAGAAGTGTTAAAATTAGCATTAGAAAAAACACCTTATATTTTAATAAAGAAAAAATAATATTATACTAGTAAAATTAAAAAAATCTTGGCTGACAAAAATTGTCAGCCTTTATATTTCACAATAAACATATTTTTTCTTGAAAGAATATTGAAAATATATAGGATAATAAAATTATGAAAAAATATTTTCTATCACGATCAAATCGTATTATGGTCAAGTGTATTTTAGGTATTATTATTTTTTCTTTAATATTCAGTACAATGCATGGTTATATAAATTATAATTCTGAAAAATATATAGCAACCGTCAATGGTGAAAAAATTAGTCTAAACACTTTTAAAAAAATGTATTTTCTTGAACAAGAAAAACAAAAAAAAATCTTGGGAAAAAATTTTTTTAAAATATATAATAACAAAAATTTTATAAAAAAAACATACGATCATGTTATAATTCAATTAGTTAACAATATTCTTTTAGAGCAATATGCAAAAAAAATAAAATTACAAACCAATGACTCGGAGATTAAACAAATAATATTAAATTCTCCTTTATTTCAAAAAAATAAAATATTTAACAAAGAACAATATTTTAATTATCTAGCATCTATAAATTTAACTAATGATGAATACATTAATATAATTAAAACAAAAATAAACACAGAAAATTTAATCAATACTATTATCCATAGTAGTTTTGTTTTAAAAAATGAACAAAATAATATTATAAAATTACTGTCTCAAAAAAGAGTAATTAAAAAATCAACTATTACAATCAATCCGATAATTCATCAACAAAAAGTATCTAAAATCGAAGCACAGAATTATTTTTATAAAAATAGAAATAATTTTTATATTCCTGAAAAATTTAAAATACATTTTGTTAAATTACATCTGAATCAGTTTAAATCTAGTTGTAATAATAAAGAAATTAATGATTTCTATTTTAAAAATATTCAACAATATTTCACAAAAGAAAAAAAAAGATACAGCATTATTCAAACTAAAAGTAAAAAAGAAGCTTTATTAATATTATCCGAATTATCTAATAAACCAGAAAATTTTTCAAAAATTGCTAAAACAAAATCAATTGATCCTATATCATCCCAAAAAGGTGGTGATATTGGTTGGATGTCATCTGAAATTATACCTAATGAAATTAAAATAGCTAATCTACAAAAAAAAAACCAAATATCTGATGTAATTCCATTTCATAATGAATTTTTAATTGTTAAATTAAATGACATTTCACCTCCTCGACAAAAAAACATTCAGGAAGTATCCAATATAATTACAAAAAAAATTCAATATAAAAAATCTTTAAATTTATATAATACTTTTATTAATCAAATCTCTAGTATTATTAAAAACGATCCAAAAAAAGTTGAAGATATTCTTAAAAAGAATAATTTATTAATTAAAGAAACAAATTGGTTTGATCAAAATTCTATTCCTAAAGATTTAAATTATGATATTTTAAAAAAAGTAATTTTTCAGGAAAAATTACTTCAAAAAAATCACGCATTAAAACCATATTTTAATTTTATTGTTTTAAACAAAAATACATCTTTTTTAATTAAATTAATAAATTTTCAAAACAAAAAAAAACAAGTATTTCAACAAGTTCAAAATAATATTATTAAGAAATTAAAAATCATAAAAGCTATACAATACACTAAACAAAAAGTAGAAAACATTATCCGTGAATTAAATGAAGGAAAAAATAATTTATTTCAGAAATCTCATCTATATTTTAGTAAACCTGAAATTATATCTCGCTATGATCATGATCCTATTACATCAATTATTTTTTCTTTACCTCAACCTAAAGACGGCAAAAAAAAATATGCTTCATATCAAGATCAAAATAAAAATTTTGTGATTGTATCACTTGAAAAAACTTATAATACAAAATTTTCTCCAGAAGAAAAAAATATGATTCTTGAATATTTGGAAAAAAATAATATCCAAGTTATTTTTGATTCTATTCTTAAAGACCTTCGTGAAAAATCAATTATTACATATAATAGGACAGAATATGATGAATATTTTATCAAGAATAACTCGAGATAAACAACTGTTTGTATAGAAATAACTTTTTAAAAAATACACATTTTGATAAAAAATATATCATTAATTATTATAAAAAAATTTTCATAACATTTTTTTATTTTCATGAATACTATTATATGATTTATAAAAATTTACTTAAAATTACTTGAAATTAATATTTTTTATAAATTATTAACATATTTGTTTTATTATATTGTATTTTATTCAGATGTATAACTTATAATTTAAATTTTATAAATATATAGAACATAAAATTAATTACAATATTCTCAAATATATTCGTTATTTAAATATGTATTTTATTTTTTGAATATATTTTTTTTATCCAATTTTCAAAATAGAAATATATTTTTGAGTTGATATTTGTTTATGTTATTTATGTTATTTTTTATAAATCATGTACAATATTTTAAAATATATTAAATTATTGTTTAAAAAACAATAAATATTTTAATATTAAAAAATTAATTTTATAATATTTAAATTAGGGCGTTTTTGTGAAATTATTCAGTCAATTAAGATGGTTTTTTATACGAGAATGGACAAGATATTTAGGAGCAATTATATTATTAATAATAATTGCTATTTTACAATTATTACCACCTAAAATAGTGGGTCTTTTAATAGATTTGATTATAAAAAAAAATATTCATAATTTACAAATCATCATATGGATTTCTATTATTCTTGTAATTGCTATTATTGTTTATATGTTACGTTATTTATGGAGAATACTTTTATTTGGTGCTTCTTATAAATTAGCTATTGAATTAAGAGTGAAATTTTATTCTTATCTAAGTCAACAAAATCAAATATTTTATTTAAAAAATAGAACTGGAGATTTAATAGCTAGATCAACAAACGATGTAGATCGTATAGTATTTGCTGCAGGAGAAGGGGTGTTGACGCTTGTAGATTCATTAGTTATGGGTTTATCTGTTTTAATAGTTATGAGTACTCAGATTAGTTTTTTATTAACTATTATTTCTCTATTACCTATGCCTATTATGGCTTTATTAATTAAAAAATATGGAAAAGCATTACATGAAACTTTTCGTAATGCTCAGATTTCTTTTTCTTCATTAAATAATCAAACACAAGAAATACTCACTAGTATTCGCATGATCAGAGCTTTTGGATTAGAAAAAAATCAATTAAAAAAATTTAATCATATTGTTTCTGAAACAGGAAAAAAAAACATGGAAGTCGCTAAAATTGATGCTTGTTTTGATCCAGTCATTTATTTATCAGTAGCTTTTTCTAATTTATTAGCAATTATAAGTGGAGGATCATTAGTATGGAATAATCAAATTACTATAGGACAATTAACTAGTTTTATTATGTATTTAGGATTAATGATTTGGCCTATGTTAGCATTAGCATGGATGTTTAATATAGTCGAACGAGGTAGTGCTGCATGGGAAAGAATTTATTCAATTATCAACACAGAACCTGACATTCCAGATGGAAATAAAAATATCCCAGAATCTCCTGGAATATTAAAAATTAATATTAATAAATTTTATTATCCAAGTAAAACAATTCCATCTTTACAAAAGATAAATGTTATTCTTCAACCAGGAAATACTTTAGGTATTTGTGGACCTACAGGATCTGGAAAAAGTACTATATTAAAACTTATTCAAAGACAATTTAATTTTATTAATAAAGAAGATATTACATATCATTCATTATCATTATTAGAATTTAAAATTAATGATTGGCGCAGTCGTCTATCAGTTGTGAATCAAACTTCTTTTTTATTTTCAGATAGCATATCTAATAATATTTCTTTAGGAAAACCAAATGCGTCAAAAGAAGAAATTGAGACAGTAGCAAAACTAGCTGATATACATAAAGACATTATTGATTTACCAAATCAATATGATACTCAAGTCGGAGAGCGTGGTGTTATGTTATCTGGTGGTCAAAAACAACGTATTTGTATAGCACGTGCTTTATTGCTAAATACAGAAATATTAATACTTGATGATGCTCTATCTGCTGTCGATTCACAAACAGCAAGTAATATTTTAAATAATATTAACAATTGGAAGAAAAAGGGACATTCTTTAATTATTACAACACATCGTTTATCTACATTAATTAACGCTAATGAAATTATAGTTATTAAAAATGGTGTAATTATACAAAGAGGAAATCATTTGAAATTAATTCAAGAAGAAAATTGGTATAAATCTATGTATGATTATCAACAATTAGAAAAAAAACTTGAGGATTATTAAAAAATAGGTGAAAAATATTCATTATATCAAACGCTTAATTGAATTTTGGCCAATTTTAAAACGTTTGTCAAAATACGTTAATCCTTATAAAAAACAATTAATTCTTGCATCTTTTTTACTTTTAAGTGGATCAATATCAGAAGTTCTAGGTCCAATTTTGATAAGTTATTCTATTGATAATATTTTAGGAAAACATCAATTATATTTTATGACAATATCTATTGTAATTATATTATTCATTATATTACAAATATTGTCAGTATTTTTTAATTATTTTCAAGGTATTTTATTTAATAAAATTGCAGTAAAAGTTGTTAATAAATTGCGTCAAGATGTTATGTATGCTGCTTTAAGACAACCTATTAGCACGTTTGATTCGCAACCTATTGGACAAATGATTTCTAAAGTTACTAATGATACTGAAGTAATTAAAGAATTATATGATACAGTTGCACCAACATTATTTCGTAGTGGAATATTAATTATTGTTATATTATTTGCTATGTTTACCTTAGAATGGCATATGGCTATGATAGCTTTATTGATTTTGCCTATCATCATTACTATTATGCTATTTTATCAATATTATAGCACTCCTCTTTTAAGAAAAATGCGATATTACTTATCAGATATTAACAATAAATTTAATGAAACTATAAATGGAATGAATGTAATTCAACAATTTCGTCAGGAATATAGTTTTAAAGAAAAAATACAACAAAGTAGTTATTTACATTATGCATCACGTATGAAAATATTGAGATTAGATGGTTTTTTACTACGACCATTATTAAGTTTAATATCTACGATTATTTTATGTAATTTTATATTTTTATTTATTTTTTTTCCTATAAAAATATTCGAAGTAGGTATATTATATGCATTTATTACTTACTTAGGAAGATTGAATGAGCCTCTTATTGCTATCACTATTCAACAATCAGTCTTTCAACAATCTATTGTTGCAGGAGAAAGAATTTTTTCATTAATAGATTCTCCCCAACAAAAATACGGAAAAAATAAAAATTTATTAAGAAGTGGAAAAATAGAAATTAAAAATGTTAATTTTAAATACAAAAATTCTAAACAAAATATATTAAAAAATATTAATATTTATATTCCATCAAAAAGTTTTGTTGCATTTGTAGGAGATACAGGTAGTGGAAAAAGTACATTGGCAAATTTGATAATGGGCTATTACCCTATCAATAATGGACAAATATATTTAGATAATACATCTATTAATTTAATTAGTCATACAGTGTTAAGAAAAAATATATTAATGGTACAACAAGATCCTATAGTTCTATCAGATACTGTTTTTGCTAATATTGCATTAGGGAGAAATATATCAGAAGAAAAAATATGGAATATATTAGATACTGTTTATCTTTCATCTTTAGTAAAATCTATGTCAAAGGGAATTTATTCTCTATTAGGAGAAGAAGGAAATAATTTATCCGTAGGTCAAAAACAATTATTAGCTATTGCGAGAATATTAGTATCTTATCCTAAAATACTTATATTAGATGAAGCTACAGCTAATATTGATTCTGGTACAGAACAACTAATTCAAAAAACACTTTTATCAATACGAAAAAATTGCACTTTAATAATTATTGCTCATAGATTATCTACAATTACTGAAGCAGATTTAATTGTGGTTTTAAAGAAAGGAGAAATTATTGAATCTGGGACACATAAAAAATTATTAAACAAAAAGGGTGTTTATTGGCAAATGTATAAATGTCAAATATCGAAGAATTAAGAGAGTTTCTGTTAGCTTAATCAGAACACCTGTATGAATTGATGTGGCTGCTTTCTTCCGAATCTGACCAAATATTCAATTTTACAGTGTTTGGAGCTAACAGAAAACTTTTTCAAAAATATTAAATTTATATTATTTTTTTATATATTTAGATTTTCTATTGTATAGATGAACTTTAAAAGTTACAACTAATATTTATAATATTTATAAAATATTTTTATAACTAATGTCCAAAATAAAAAATATTTATAAAATAAATAAGAATACTTTCATAATACAATAAATATTGATAGCATAATATTCTTTTCCTAAAAATTATCAAAAAATATGACTTATCAAATATTAGCTCGAAAATGGCGACCACAATCTTTTCAAGATATTGTTGGTCAAGAACATATTGTTACTGCTATATCGAATGGATTGTCTCTTGGACGAATTCATCATGCATGGTTATTATCTGGTACTAGAGGAGTAGGAAAAACTACAATTGCTCGTTTATTAGCTAAAAGTTTAAATTGCAAAAATGGCATTTCAGCTAATGCTTGTAGAAAATGCATTATTTGTAAAGAAATAGAAAAAGGATTATGCTTAGATGTATTAGAAATTGATGGAGCTTCTCATACTAAAGTTGAAGATATACGAGATATATTAGATAATATTTCTTATACTCCTAATAAAAGTCGTTTTAAAGTATATTTAATTGATGAAGTTCATATGCTTTCTCGACATAGTTTTAATGCACTTCTTAAAAGATTAGAAGAACCTCCAGAACATGTGAAATTTATTTTAGCAACTACAGATATAGAAAGAGTTCCTAAAACTATTATTTCTCGTTGTTTATATTTTAAATTACAAGTAATTTCTGAAGAAAAAATTTTAAATTTTTTAAATTTTATATTAATAAAAGAATGTATTAAAACCGATAAATATTCTTTAAAAGAGATAGCATCTCATGCTAAAGGAAGCATTCGAGACGCATTAAATTTATTAGAATATGCTATAAATTTAGGAAATGGTTCTATTAACATTAAAAGCATCACAAAAATGTTAGGTATACCACTAGAAAAATATTCTTTTTTATTAACTCAATCTATATTAAAAAAAAATCCTAAAAAAACTATGTTTTTATTAAATAGAATTAATTATATAGGAGTAGAATGGGAAGAAATTTTGATTTCAATATTGCGTATTTTATATCGTATTTCTATAGCACAATCTTTTACATTACAACAATGGGATACACCTTTTCAAGAAATGTATCAACAACATATCGAAAAAATAGCTCAAAATATAAAAAAAAAGAATATACAATTATGTTATAAAATATTATTAAATGGAAGAAAAGAATTACCATTTGCACCTAATCAAAAAATTGGAGTTGAAATGACTTTATTACGTGCAATTGACGCTATATAAAATATAATTTAACAAATTTATAAAAATAATTTTTTAAACACTCTTTTTAAGATTAAAAATATGAATCATCAAACATATTTATTATTAAAAAATAGAAATGAATTATTTCAAAAAATAAAAAATACTGTATCTTTAAAAAATAATATAAAAAAATATCATACTTATATAAGCAAAAACTATTTTTTATCTGAAGAAAATAATTTTCTATTAACGAATATCAATAATAAAAATTTAATAATATTAAAAGAAAAAATTAAAATAATAGATCCCTGGTATAAAAAAATATGCCAATTAAAAAAATTATCAGAAAATGTTCAAACATTAGCTATCAATACAGTATATAAAAGTACTAAAAATTATTGGTATATATTTTTATCTGATACAAAAAAATATTTAATAAAAAATAACACATGGAATATTTTTTCAAAATTACTTAGTAAAATTACTAAAAAAAAAATTCAACTGATTATTACAAAGAATGCGCTATATACATTAACTCCTAAACAATGGTTTTTTAAAATATACAATGAAATGATATTACATGAATATTCATTTTTAATGAAAGATTCTAATATTAAAACCTTAAAAAATTTTTTTAACATAAATATATCAAAAAATAATATCAATTTAGTTTAATTATACTCAAAAAAAGAACATTTTTTAAAATATAAAAAAAGAGAATAAAAAATATGTTTACTAAAGGTGGTTTAGGTAATTTAATGAAACAAGCACAACAAATGCAAGAAAAAATGGCAAAAATACAAGAAGAAATAGCTCAAATGGAAGTCACTGGTGAAGCAGGTGCTGGATTAGTTAAAGTAACTATAAATGGAGCACATAATTGTAGACGCGTAGAAGTAGATCCTAGTCTACTACAAGACGATAAAGATATGTTAGAAGATTTAGCAGCTGCGGCTTTTAATGACGCAACAAGAAGAATATCAGAAGTACAAAAAAAGAAAATGTCAGCAATATCTACAGGAATGCAATTACCAAATGGATTTAATATTCCTGTTTAATATAAAATATAGTATTTAATATAAGAAGAGAAATGAAATCATTTTTAATTCATTTAAAATATTCAATTTTAAAAAATATTTAAATTTCAAACTATTTTAATTAAAATCAAATATTTTAGCAATATCATAGAGATATTTATATGCATAAACAAAAAAAAGAAATATATAATTTTCAATCAGAAGTAAAACAATTACTACATTTAATGATCCATTCTTTATATTCTAATAAAGAAATATTTTTAAGAGAATTAATATCAAATTCATCAGATGCTATAGATAAATTACGATTTGAGTCTATTTCATTACCAGAATTATATGAAAATGATAGTGATCTAAAAATCCAGATATCTGTTAATAAAGCTCAAAATACATTAATCATTAGTGATAATGGTATTGGCATGAGCAAAAAAGATACTATTGAGAATCTTGGAACAATTGCTAAATCAGGAACTAAAGCATTTCTAAAATCTTTAGAGCAACAAAAAAATAAAAAAAATGAGTTAATTGGAGAATTTGGAGTAGGTTTTTATTCTGTTTTTATGGTATCTGATCATGTATCTATTAGAACTAGATTTGCTGGAACACAATCTGATGAAGGGGTATTATGGGAATCATCAGGAGAAGGAGAATATAAAATTACAAATATTATTAAAAAAAATAGAGGTACTGAAATCACCTTATTTTTAAAAAAAGAAGAAGCAGAATTTTTAGAAACATGGCGTATTAAAAATATAATTAACAAATACTCTGATCATATTACTGTTCCCGTATATATGCAAAATTATGATGAAAAAAACAAAACATATTTTTGGGAAAAAATCAATCAAGCTAAAGCATTATGGACATTAAATAAATCTTCTATTACTGATGAAGAATATAAAACATTTTACAAAAATCTTACCCATGATCAGCACGATCCACTTGTATGGAGCCATAATCATGTAGAAGGTAAACAAGAATATATTAGCTTATTATATGTTCCTCAAAAAGCAGCTTGGGATATATGGAATAGAGATAATAAAAATGGTTTAAAATTATATGTAAAACGTGTTTATATTATGGATAATTCTCATGAATTTCTTCCTAATTATTTACGTTTTATTAGAGGTTTATTAGATTCTAACGATTTACCTTTAAATATTTCACGTGAAATATTACAGAATAATTCTATTACAGAAAAACTCAAAAAAGCATTAGTTAAAAAATCTTTAAATATGTTAGACCGATTATCAGTAAATAATGTTGAAAAATATCAAGTGTTTTGGAATGAATTTGGTCTTGTTTTAAAAGAAGGACCTGCTGAAGATCATGAAAATATAGAAAAAATTGCTAATTTATTACGTTTTACCTCTATAAAAAATAATAATTCCGAACAAAATATATCTCTAAAAAAATATGTATCAAATATGCATGAAAAACAAGAAAAAATATATTATATAACTGCAGACAGCTATTTATCAGCAAAAAATAGTCCACATTTAGAAATATTTAAAAAAAATAATATTGATGTTTTATTATTATCTGATCGAATTGACGAATGGATGATGAATTATCTTGTTGAATTTCAAGGTAAAAAGTTTCAATCTATCAGTAAAGAAGATATATCAATTAATAAACTTACAAAAGAAAAAAAAATTAATAATAATGAAATATCACAAGATATGATTAATTTTTTAAAAAAAACAAAAACAATACTTGGGAATAAAGTGAAAGATGTTAGATTTACTAATCGATTAACAGAAACTCCATGTGTTTTGTTAAGTGATTCTTCTGAAATGACTACACAGATGGCTAAACTATTTTCTGCAGCAGGTCAATCAATACCAGAATTAAAATACATTTTTGAAATTAATCCAGAACATCTTTTAATAAAAAAAATATGTTTTATTAATGATGAAAAAATCTTTAATGAATGGATTACATTATTGTTAGATCAGGCTTTATTGTCTGAGAAAGGTCATTTAGACAATCCCCATGAATTTATTTCTAGAATGAATAAACTTTTGTTAAAAAAATAAAATTAGCATCATGATTACTACTACTATTGATATAGTAGTAATCTAAATATTCATTAATATTTTTATAAGAAATCATAATTATGCGTATTATATTACTTGGAGCACCTGGAACTGGAAAAGGAACACAAGGAAAATTTATTACAGAAAGGTATAAAATTCCGAAAATATCTACAGGAGATATGTTAAGAGAAGCTATTTATTCAAAAACGAAAACTGGTATCATCATTCAAAGTATTGTTAGAGAGGGACGATTAGTTTCTGATGAAATTGTATGTAATTTAATTAAACAAAGAATACAGAAAAAAGATTGCATTAATGGTTTTTTGTTAGATGGTTTTCCAAGAACTATTACACAAGCTTTATATTTATCAAAAATTAAAATAAAAATAGATTATATTTTAGAACTCATAGTACCATATAAAGTAATATTAGAACGAATATCAGGTAGACGCGTACATCCTCAATCAGGTCGTATTTATCATATAAAATTTAAACCACCAAAAATTCAAGATCAAGATGATCTAACTGGACAATCTCTTATAATAAGAGAAGATGATAAAAAAGAAAGTATTATAAGAAGACTAAAAGAATATAAAAACATGCATAATTCATTAATTAAATACTATATTCAAGAAAAAAATATAGGAAATATAAAACTTTTTAAAATTTGTAGTACTGATTCAGTATCAGTTATTCATAAAAAAATAAAAGATATATTAAAAAAATAGATTATGTGCGTTCTACAGGATTTGAACCTGTGACCTACGGCTTAGAAGGCCGTTGCTCTATCCAACTGAGCTAAGAACGCATAAAAAAGATTAGATTAAAATCTAACATTAATATAATATATATGCAAGTAAAACCATTAATATTATAAAATAATATCTTATTTAATAATATTAAAACAATTGTTTTACAATAATATATATATAACATAAATGAGTTATTTAAAATGCCTGCAATAATAATAGATGGTAATAAAATAGCAGAAAAATTGCAATTAAAAATTTTAAAAAAAATTAATCAAAGAAAAAAAGATGGAAAAAAAATACCTGGATTAGCTATGATTTTAGTAGGAAATCATATTCCTTCTCAAATTTACGTTAATAAAAAAAGAATTGCATGCAAAAATGTTGGTTTTTTTTCAGAATGTTGGCATTTTCCTGATTATGTTAATGAAATAGAAATATTAAATCTAATTAATCAACTAAATAATGATAAAAATATAGATGGTATTTTAGTACAATTGCCACTTCCCAAACATATCAACCATCTAAAAATTTTAAGTAATATTACTCCTGATAAAGATGTTGATGGCTTTCATCCTTATAATACAGGTTCTTTATGTCAAAGAACACCTAAATTAAGAGCATGTACTCCAAAAGGTATTATTACAATGTTAAAATATAACAATATTAAAACTCATGGATTACATGCAGTCATGGTAGGAGCATCTAACATCGTTGGGAGACCAATGAGTTTAGAATTATTATTAGCTGGATGTACTACTACTGTCACACATCGATTTACTAGAAATTTAAAAAATCATGTAAAAAGTGCTGATTTATTAATTGTAGCCGTTGGTAAAGCACATTTTTTAAAAGGAAAATGGATTAAAAACGGATCGATAGTAATCGATGTAGGCATTAATAGATTACACAATGGAGAAATAGTTGGAGATGTAGACTTTAAAAACGCATATTTACGCGCATCATATATAACACCAGTACCAGGTGGAGTTGGTCCTATAACAGTTGCAACATTATTACAAAATACATTAGAAGCATGTGAAAATCATCATGATATTATTTAAATTTTTATTTTTTACGCCATTGTGTTTGATTAAAAAAATCTTCTACAATAACATCTAAAGAGATTAATTCTTCTCTTATTTTATCTGCTTCTTTCCATTGTTTTAACTCTCTAGCTATATTTCTTCTTTCAATTAACAATTCAATTTTCTTTTCTGAATCTAAAGTGAGCATAGATTTTTTTTGTAAAAAATCTTGTGGTTTTTTTAATAATAAACCTAAAAAATTAGCTAATTTTTTTAATCTAAAAGATAATTTATTTGCTTTTAAAATATTTTGTGTCTTAAAAAAATTAATCTTTCGTGCGATTTGTGAAAATATTAAAAATACTTTAGGAGTATTAAAGTCATCGTTCATAGCATCATAAAAAAACAATTCAAAATTCATACCTTCTTGATTATTATCTAAGGGATGAGTATTATGTAAAGAAGTATATAAATATTTTAATGATATATATGCTTGTTTCAAATTTTTTTGACAATAGTGTATAGGATGACGATAATGTGTTGCAAGAAAAAAATACCGTAAAATTTCAGAATCATAATCTTTTAAAATGTCTTTTAAAAAATAAACATTCTTTAATGATTTAGACATTTTTTGATTTTTTGTAATCACTATACCTGTGTGCATCCAAAAATTTATTTTTGCTTGATGATTAAAACATTTAGACTGAGATCTTTCATTTTCATGATGAGGAAAAAGTAAATCAGATCCACCTCCATGAATATCTATACAATCTTTAAAAAATACATTATTGATAGCAGTACATTCAATATGCCAACCAGGTCGACCTCTACCCCATGGTGAATTCCAAGAGTACTCTTTTTTATTAGTAACTTTCCAAAGTATAAAATCTAAAGGATTTTTTTTCATATGATTAATTGGAATACGTAATCCAGATTTTAAATATTTTAAAGATTGCCTAGATAAAGTTCCATAATTTGGATCACTATCTATAGAAAAAATAACATCACCATCTTGATTGAAATAAGCATATTTATTGTGTATTAATTTTTTAATAATGTTAATAATATTATCAATATAATCCGTAATACGAGGTTCTTCATCTGGAGGTAAAATATTTAATAAAGAAAAATCTTTATTCATAGCTTTTATCATCAAGTCAGTTAAAGTATTAATCTCTATTTTTTCTTCTATAGATTTTTTAATAATTTTGTCATCAATATCTGTAATATTTCGAACATATTTTACTTTGAATCCAATTAAACGTAAATAACGTACTATCATATCAAAAGCAACAAAAGTACGTCCATGTCCAATATGACAAAAGTCATATACAGTTACACCACAGACGTATAAATTAATTTTATTTTTTTTCATAGGAGTAAAAATTTCTTTTTTACCAGTTAGCGTATTAAAAATTTTTAACATAATATAAATCCTATAAAAATAATATTAAAACAAACTAAATATAAAAAATATGTTATTTTCTATATAACCAATATGTTAAAATAATATAATTATGATTAATTAAAAAAATATATAAACATTTTCTAAATCAATTATAAATATATAATAAAAAGTTAAATACTAAAAAATAATGTTTTTTAAAAAAGATTTTTTATTATAAAAAAATCAGGGATTAATAATGAAAACACAATTAAAAGAAATGTTAAAATTCCCTTGTTTTTTTACTTATAAAATTATTGGATTAGCACAACCAGAATTGATTGATCAAATAATTAAAGTAATTCAAATTCAAATACCTGGAGATTATACACCTCAAATAAAATCAAGTAATAGAGGAAATTATCTTTCCGTTTCAATTACAATCTGTGCTAAAAATTTTGAACAGATTGAAATTTTATATCATGAAATTAGTAAAATTAATATCGTTCGTATGGTTTTATAAAATAGTAAAATTGATATAGTACAGCCCTATTCAGAGCCGTACTATAAAAGAAATATTTATTTATACTTATATTTTGTAAAACTTATAATAAGCAAATAAATATTATACACTAATCACATTAGCAGCAGATGGTCCTTTTGCTCCTTCAGTTATTTCAAACTCAACACTTTGACCTTCGGCTAAAGTTTTAAATCCGTTACTTTGTATAGCTGAAAAATGAACAAACACATCTTTACTTCCATCTTCTGGAGTAATAAAACCAAAACCTTTAGATTCATTGAACCACTTAACATTACCTTTAATCTTGGACATCTATATTACCTTTACGTGAAAAAATATACTTAATTGAAAATATGAATAAATAATCGTTAATAGTTTTAAAAAAATTAAATTCTCAATAGATTAACATGTAAATCTTTTGTTAGCTAGAAAGTAATTTATTTTTATAAACAATTTATTTTAAATATAAAAAAACCCGAAAATAATTTCGGGTTTTTTTTGCCTGGATTTGACCTACTCTCACACGGGGAGACCCCGTACTACCATTGGCGTTACAGCGTTTCACTTCTGAGTTCGGAATGGGATTCAGGTGGTACCACTGCACTATTTTTACCAGGCATATTAATAAGTTTTATGTAATTAAAATACATTGATAAATTACAATAAATTCAGTAAAACAAGCTTTTAAGAAAAAAATCAATTTATTTTAAAAACACCTCTGGTGTTGTAAGGTTAAGCCTCTCGGGTCATTAGTACTAGTTAGCTCAACATATTACTATGCTTACACATCTAGCCTATCAACGTTGTAGTCTTCAACGTCCCTTCAGTAAACATTTCTGTTTCAGGGAAGATTTATCTTGGGGCAAGTTTCGTGCTTATATGCGTTCAGCGCTTATCTTTTCCGCATTTAGCTACCGGGCAATGCCATTGGCATGACAACCCGAACACCAGTGATGCGTCCACTTCGGTCCTCTCGTACTAGAAGCAGCCCCCCTCAATCTTCCAACGCCCACGGCAGATAGGGACCGAACTGTCTCACGACGTTCTAAACCCAGCTCGCGTACCACTTTAAATGGCGAACAGCCATACCCTTGGGACCTGCTTCAGCCCCAGGATGTGATGAGCCGACATCGAGGTGCCAAACACCGCCGTCGATATGAACTCTTGGGCGGTATCAGCCTGTTATCCCCGGAGTACCTTTTATTTGTTGAGCGATGGCCTTTCCATTCAGAACCACCGGATCACTAAGACCTGCTTTCGCATCTGCTCGCGTTATCACGCTCACAGTTAAACTGGCTTATGCCTTTGCACTAACCTCACGATGTCCGACCGTGATTAGCCAATCTTCGCACTCCTCCGTTACTCTTTGGGAGGAGACCGCCCCAGTCAAACTACCCACCAGACACTGTCTCTGTGCCGGATTACGGCACTAGGTTAGAACACCGAATTTTAAAGGGTGGTATTTCAAGTTTGGCTCTATTAAAACTGGCGTCTTAATTTCATAGCCTCCCACCTATCCTACACATTAAAATTTAGAATTCAGTGTCAAGCTATAGTAAAGGTTCACGGGGTCTTTCCGTCTTGCCGCGGATATACTGCATCTTCACAGCAATTTCAATTTCACTGAGTCCCAGGTGGAGACAGCCTGGCCATCATTACGCCATTCGTGCAGGTCGGAACTTACCCGACAAGGAATTTCGCTACCTTAGGACCGTTATAGTTACGGCCGCCGTTTACCGGGGCTTCAGTCTAGAGCTTTAAGTTTCCTTTGACCCTTTCGATTAACCTTCCGGCACCGGGCAGGCGTCACACCGTATACTTCCACTTTCGTGTTTGCACAGTGCTGTGTTTTTAATAAACAGTTGCAGCCAGCTGGTATCTTCGACTAGTTTCAGCTTAAAGAGAAAATCTTTTTACTTAATACTAGCGTGCCTTCTCCCGAAGTTACGGCACTATTTTGCCTAGTTCCTTCACCTGGGTTCTCTCAAGCGCCTTAGTATTCTCTACCTAACTACCTGTGTCGGTTTGAGGTACGATTTAATGTTATCTGATGCTTAGAGGCTTTTCTTGGAAGCGTGGTATCAGTTACTTCATCACCGAAATGATTCGTCATCATGCCTCAGATTAAAAAACAATCGGATTTGCCTAATTGTTCTACCTACACATTTAAACCAGGATAACCGTCACCTGGATAACCTAACCTTCTTCGTCCCCACTTCGCAATAACATTAAGCACAGGAATATTAACCTGTTGTCCATCGACTACGCTTTTCAGCCTCGCCTTAGGGGTCGGCTTACCCTGCCCCGATTAACGTTGGACAGGAAACCTTAGTTTTTCGGCGAGCAGGTTTTTCACCTGCTTTATCGTTACTCATGTCAGCATTCGCACTTCTGATACCTCCAATGTATTTCACAATACATCTTCATTAGCTTACAGAACGCTCCCCTACCCAACAAAAAAATATATTTTTGCTGCCGCAGCTTCGGTGCATAGTTTGAGCCCCGTTACATCTTCCGCGCAGGCCGACTTGACCAGTGAGCTATTACGCTTTCTTTAAATGATGGCTGCTTCTAAGCCAACATCCTGGTTGTTTATGCCTTCCCACATCGTTTCCCACTTAACTATGACTTTGGGACCTTAGCTGGCGGTCTGGGTTGTTTCCCTTTCCACAACGAACGTTAGCACCCGCTGTGTGTCTCCCGTGATAACATTCTACGGTATTCGGAGTTTGCATCGAGTTGGTAAGCCGGGATGGCCCCCTAGTCGAAACAGTGCTCTACCCCCGAAGATGAATTCACGAGGCGCTACCTAAATAGCTTTCGGGGAGAACCAGCTATCTCCCGGTTTGATTGGCCTTTCACCCCTAGCCATAGGTCATCCGCTGATTTTTCAACATCAGTCGGTTCGGTCCTCCAGTTAGTTTTACCCAACCTTCAACCTGCCCGTGGCTAGATCACCGGGTTTCGGGTCTGTATCCTGCAACTTAACGCCTATTTAGGACTCGGTTTCCCTACGGCTCCCTTATTCAGTTAACCTTGCTACAGAATACAAGTCGCTGACCCATTATACAAAAGGTACGCAGTCACACATCTCACAATATTAACTATGTTTGTGCTTCCACTGCTTGTACGTACACGGTTTCAGGTTCTATTTCACTCCCCTCGCCGGGGTTCTTTTCGCCTTTCCCTTACGGTACTAGTTCACTATCGGTCAGTCAGGAGTATTTAGCCTTGGAGGATGGTCCCCCCATATTCAAACAGGATTTCTCGTGTCCCGCTCTACTTTTTGAACTCACAATATAAATTATTTCATATACAGGGCTATCACCTTGTATCGCTGAATTTTCCAAATCATTCTACTGTAATTCATATTGATTATAGTTCTGGGCTGTTCCCTTTTCGCTCGCCACTACTAAGGGAATCTCAATTGATTTCTTTTCCTCAAGGTACTTAGATGTTTCAGTTCCCTTGGTTTGCTTTATTAACTTATTTAATTCAGTTAATAATGATGCATTAATTGCATCGGGTTTCCCCATTCGGAAATCGCCGGTTATTGCGCTTCATATCAGCTTACCGACGCTTTTCGCAGATTAGCACGTCCTTCTTAGCCTCTGACTGCCAAGGCATTCACCATGTACGCTTATTTGCTTAACCTTACAACCCACAGGTGTTTTAATAATAAAAAAGTTTATTATGCTTGTTTTTCCGAATTTTTAAAGAGCTTTTTTCAAATTTAACTTTATTTTAAAAGTTGTCTTTAGAATAACACAATTATTTAAATTAGTATATAAATATTTTGATAAATATTTTTATTTCTTGTCCCCTAGGGGATTTGAACCCCTGTTGCCGCCGTGAAAGGGCAGTGTCCTAGACCTCTAGACGAAGGGGACTTATGTGAGAGAGAAATATATTTAATATCTATTTAATATTATTATAAATAGCAGATCAAAAAAAAAGAGTCAAGTGATTTTTTTATTATTAGCTCAAATAATAAAAAATAATAATTTTTGATAAAAAATTAATTAAATTATTTTTTTTCAAAAGAATGCGCTTTTTTTAGAATATCAATGACACAATCAATGTCAGGCATAATATTATGCCATAAAAAAAAAGAATGAGCAGCCTGAAAAACTAACATACCTATTCCATCAGAAAAAAAATTCGCACCTATATGAATACACCATTTAATAAAACATGAATTATTTTTTTGATAATTTACATCATAAAAATGTGTGTTTTTTAAACAAAAAAAAGATGAAGGAATTATATTATATGTTTCTTCTGAAATATTTGTTCTTGCATTAATAATTAAGTCAAAATATTCTATTTTTGATGTATTTTCTTTTAATACTCTAATATCTCCATACTGATTAAATTGTGATACTAATTTTTCAGCATTTTTTATAGTTCGATTTAAAATGTATACAGAACAACCAAAAGATAAAAGCGGAAATAAAATACCTCTAACAACACCACCAGCACCAAGTATTAAAATTGAATATCTTTTTTTTATAAAATTTAATCTTTTTAAATCAGACAACAATCCAATTCCATCTGTATTATCTCCTAAAATTTCTTGATTATCTAATTTTTTTAATGTATTAACTGATTGAGCAATTTGAGCTCGTTTAGTTAATTGATTGCAAAAAAAACGTGCTTCTTGTTTAAATGGCGCAGTAATATTTGCACCACAACCATTACTTTTAAAAAAAAATCTTAAATAAGAATATAAACTGTTTAATGGAACATGAACAGCCTTATAAGGATGAAAAATATTTGTTTGTTCTGAAAAAAATTTATGAATAACAGGTGATTTAGTGTGATTAATAGGATTTCCAAATACAGCATAATTAAAATCTTGACATCTAAACATAACGAATTACATTTCCATTAATAATATTAATAATCTTAGAAGGATTTTTTTCAGTACCTATTTTCCCATAGAGTAATGGAAAATTATGACCAAAATATTTATAAACTTCTTTAACTGTAAAACAAGGACTCATTGATGAAATATTTGCACTTGTAGATATTAAAGCCCCTCCAAATGCATTACATAATTGTATTATTTGTGAATGAGAACTAATACGTACAGCTATAGTATTAAATTCACCAGTTAACCAATAAGGAACTTCAGGTTTAGCTGGAACTAAAAAGGTAAATGGTCCTGGCCAATGAAGAAACATTATCTGTTTTTGTTTATATGATAAATCATTTTCATTAATATAATTTTTTATTTGATGAAAATTAGCAGCGACTAATATAAAACCTTTTTTTATATTTCTCTTTTTTAACTGAAGTAATTTTTTTACCGCTTTTTCACTATCAGGATTACATCCAAGTCCAAACATTGATTCTGTAGGATATGCAATAACATTATTATTTTTTAACATTTTTACACAATATAATAATGATTTTAAAAAAAAATCGTTATTCATTACTTCTTCTCATTAAAAAAAATATATCACTTTTTAAATTTTTTCTTAAAATATCTAATGAATAATTTCTTCTTGAAAATTAAATAATAAATTTTCAAGTTTACGATATACTAACTCACATCCAGGGACATTAAATAAGACAATTAATACAATCCATTTTAAATCTTCAAGATTTAATTCTTTAATATCCAAATCCATAATTCTTTCAATAATCATTTCTCTTGTTTCTAATGTTAATATTTCTAATTGCTCTAAAAAAAGAATAAAACCACGACAATCAACGTTTAACTTTAAAGATTCTTCTTGAGTATAAATGCGAGTAGATATCTGTTTTGATAATACATGAATAGACGAAATAATATTATTTTTATAACAAGAAAGATTTTTTAACCAACGCAAAGCGTTATAAATATCTCTTTTTTGAAATCCTATATCTGATAAATCATTAGTTAAACTATCATAATCAATAGATATTTTTGATTCAGTATGTACATAATTTTCAAATAAATATATTAATATATCAAACATTACATCCTCAATTATATACTTAAAAACTTAAATGTTTAGTAATATATTCTATATACAATTTTATCACGAATATTATTAATATATAACATATAAATATTATAATATAATTTAAATAGATTTTTATTAAAAATAAAATATATTTTATTAAACAAACTAAGTAAACTTTTAATTATAATAAAAAAGTCTATACTAATAAATCAAATTCCACTATTTATAGCTAAAATCCATATGCCTTTTTTAAAAATACTTTACTATCCTGATAAACGCTTAAGACTTGTTGCAAAACCCGTAACAAATATCAATAAAACAACAAATGAAATTATCAATAACATGATAGATACAATGAATCAAGAAGATGGAATAGGTTTAGCAGCCACGCAAGTTAATATTCAATTACAAATTATAGTTACTAATACAATGAAAAAGAAAGAAAATAATTTAGTTCTTATCAATCCTAAAATTATTGAAAAAGAAGGTAATATCAGCATTGAAGAAGGTTGTTTATCAATTCCAGAATATCGAGCCTCTATTCCAAGATTTAACTATATTAAAGTTCAAGCTCTCAATCGAGATGGAAAAAAAATAGAAATAGAAGCAAAATCAATACTTTCTATATGTATACAACATGAAATAGACCATCTCAAAGGAAAATTATTTATTGATTATTTATCTCAATTTAAAAAAGATAGAATTGAAAAAAAATTTAAAAAATTAAAAAAACAAACGAAATTTTATTCAAAGGATTAGATAAATTTGAAAAAATTAAAAATTATCTTCGCTGGAACAGACAATTTTTCTGCTGAATATCTCAATGCATTAATTCATTCTCCACATAAAATTATTTCAGTTCTTACTCAACCAGATCGTCCTTCTGGAAGAGGACAAAAAATACACTTTTCACCAGTAAAAATAATATCTATAAATAATAAAATCCCTATTTTTCAACCATTATCTTTAAACAATGAGATATTTCAAAAAAAAATATTTAAACTTAATGCAGATATTATGATAGTAGTATCTTATGGTAAAATTATACCTAAAAAATTATTAGATATCTTTTCAAAAGGATGCATCAATGTCCATCCTTCACTTTTACCAAGATGGCGTGGTCCAACTCCTATTCAATCCTCTATTTTACATGGTGATACAAGTACCGGGATTAGCATTATTAAAATGAATGATAAAATTGATTCTGGAACTATTATATATTCTATGAATTGTAATATATCATCAAAAGATACTACTCAAAGTTTATCTGTAAAATTAATAAAAATAGGTATAAAAGGATTATTAGAAACATTAGAAAATATCATTTTAAATAACATTTTTGAAAAAAAACAAGATGAAAAAAATATTACTTTATCAAGAAAAATATATAAAAAAGATGCTTTGTTAAACTGGAATATACAAGCTCAACAATTAGAACGTTTAATTAGAGCATTTAATCCATATCCAGTATGTTATTTTATGTTTAACAATCAAAATATAAAAGTCTGGAAATCAACAGTAATACCTACAATAGAAAAAAATTTTTCTATAGGAGAAATTATATGTTTAGATAAGTATGGAATGCAAATTAAAACATCTTATCAAATACTGAATATTCAAAAAATACAATTACCAGGAAAAACAATTATTGATATAAAAAATATAGTTACATCTAAAAAAAATTTTTTTAAACCAGGTATAATTCTCTAAAAAAGAAGCAAACGGACACACACACCGTTTGCTTTGATTAAATAAAAAAATATTTATATAATTAAATGATATAACTTAATTACAATTTACTCTGTTTTTACTATTGCTTCTGTTTTCTCTTTTTTAACACGATCAACTAATTCAATATAAGCCATAGGAGCTTTATCTCCAGATCTAAATCCACATTTTAAAATACGAGTATAACCTCCTAATCTATTTAAAAATAATGGGCCTAATTTATTAAATAATTTTGATACTATTAAATTATCACGTATGCGAGAAAATGCTAATCTTCTATTTGACACAGTATCTACTTTCGATAAAGTAATAAGAGGCTCTACAATATAACGCAGTTCTTTTGCTTTAGATAAAGTAGTTTTTATAATTTCATATTTTAATAAAGAACATGCCATATTTTTTAACATAGCATTTACATGAGTTCTATTACGATTTAATTGACGGCCACGTTTACGATGACGCATAAATTTATTCCTTTAATTAATTTGTTAATATAAAATATAATATAAATTATTCATCTAAAATACTTGATGGTGGCCAATTCTCTAATCTCATACCTAGAGATAAATTACGAGAAGCTAATATATCTTTAATCTCGGTTAAAGATTTTTTTCCTAAGTTAGGTGTTTTTAAAAGTTCTACTTCAGTGCGCTGCACTAAATCTCCAATATAATGTATTGATTCTGCTTTAAGACAATTAGCTGAACGAACAGTGAGTTCTAAATCATCTACTGGACGCAATAAAATAGGTTCAAATTCTGGTTTTTCTTCCTGAATTTCAGGTTCACGAACGTCTCTTAAATCAACAAATGCTTCTAATTGATCTGATAAAATAGTAGCCGCTCGTCGAATTGCTTCTTCTGGATCAATTGTTCCATTTGTTTCCATCTCAATAACTAATTTATCTAAATCAGTTCTTTGTTCAACACGTGCAGCTTCAACATTATAAGAAATACGATCTATAGGACTATAACACGCATCTAATAACAAACATCCTATTGGTCGTACATCCTCTTCTATATGAATTCTAGAAGCAGCAGGAACATAGCCTCTTCCACGTTGTACTTTAATTCTCATATTAATAGATGCTTTTTCATAAGTTAAATTACAAATTATATGTTCTGGTTTAATAATTTCAACATCACTATCATGTATAATATCTCTGGCAGTAACAGGACCAATTCCAGATTTATTTAATGTCAGAAAAGCTTCATCCTTTCCATGTACTTTAATAGCTAATCCTTTTAAATTTAATAATATTTCTAGAATATCTTCTTGTATTCCTTCTTTAGTACTATATTCATGAAGTACTCCGTCAATTTGAACTTCAGTAACTGCACATCCCGGCATAGAAGATAAAAGAATTCTACGCAGTGCATTTCCAAGTGTGTGACCGAATCCTCGTTCTAACGGCTCTAAAGTCACTTTAGTATGAGTCATGCTAATTTGTTCAATATCAACTAAACGAGGTTTTAAAAAACCCATTATAGCATTCTGCATATTCCCTCCTATTCAATAGTCAACTTATGTTTTTATTGATTACTTGGAATACAGTTCAATAATTAAGTATTCATTAATTTCTGCAGATAAATCAGAACGTTCCGGGAACCTTTTTAAAATACCTTCCATCTCTCTTGAATTAACTTCTAACCATATTGGTTTTTCTCTTTGTTCAACAAGTTCTAATGCAGCTTTTATTCGTGATTGATTTTTAGATTTTTCTCTAACAGAAATCAAATCATTAGGAGATACCTGATATGAAGAAATATTAACAATTTTTTTATTCACCATAATTGCTTTATGATTAATTAATTGTCTCGATTCTGAGCGAGTACAACCAAAACCCATACGATAAACTATATTGTCTAATCTACATTCTAATAATTTTAATAAATTAGCTCCAGTATTTCCTTTTAAACGAGCTGCATTTTTATAATATATTTTGAATTGACGTTCTAAGATACCATATAAACGACGTACTTTTTGTTTTTCTCGTAATTGTACAGCATAATCAGACAATCTAGGTTTTCTAATACCATGCTGTCCAGGAAGTTGATCTAATTTACATTTTGATTCTATTGCGCGAAGTCCTGATTTTAAAAATAAATCAGTTCCTTCTCGTCGACTTAATTTTAATTTAGGACCGATATATTTTGCCATTTTTTTCTCTACAAAGTTTTTAAAAAAATTATACACGACGTTTTTTTGGAGGACGACAACCATTATGAGGAATAGGTGTCACATCAGTAATATTTGTAATACGAAATCCAGCAGCATTCAAGGCTCTGATTGTTGATTCTCTACCTGGACCTGGCCCTTTTA
This sequence comes from Buchnera aphidicola (Macrosiphoniella sanborni), assembly GCF_005080885.1. Taxonomy (NCBI): domain Bacteria; kingdom Pseudomonadati; phylum Pseudomonadota; class Gammaproteobacteria; order Enterobacterales; family Erwiniaceae; genus Buchnera; species Buchnera aphidicola. Next base: position 532,695 of record NZ_CP034864.1, read on the forward strand.
CCATAACTTCTAAATTTTTTATACCATAATCTTTAACTATCTCTGCACAACGTTCAGCAGCTACTTGAGCTGCAAAAGGAGTAGATTTTCTAGATCCTCTAAAACCAGAACCACCAGATGTTGCCCAACCTAAAGCATTTCCTTGTCTATCAGTAATAGTAACAATCGTGTTATTAAAAGATGCATGTATATGTGCTATACCATCTAAAATTTGTTTTTTAACACGCTTGCGTGTTCGAATAGTTAAAGAATTTTTTATCATAATATAATATTACCTTCTATCCTAATTTATTTTTTTATTGGTTTTCGTGGACCTTTACAAGTTCTTGCATTAGTTTTAGTTCTTTGTCCATGTACAGGCAGACTTCTTCGATGACGTAAACCGCGATAACAATTTAAATCAATTAAACGTTTAATATTAAGTGTTACTTCTCTTCTTAAATCACCTTCAATTACATATTTTGCAACATTTGTTCTTAAACATTCAATTTGTTCTTCATTTAAATCTATAATTTTAGAAGACTCAGGAACTTGTGAAATAGAACAAATTAATTTAGACAGTTTTTTTCCAATACCATATATAGAAGTTAATGCAATTAAAGTATGCTTATTTTCAGGAATATTAATACCTGCAATACGTGCCATATTATAAGACCTTATTATTTTTTTTAAAAATATGTAATATCATAAAATTATCCTTGACGCTGCTTATGTTTTGGATCATTTTTACATATCACTCTCACAACATTTTTTCTTTTTATTATTTTACAATTTCGACACAATATTTTAACAGAAGCTTTGACTTTCATATCTTTCCTTAAATATTTTAATTTAAATTAGCTTTTTTTAATATAGAATCGTATTGATTAGACATTATTAATGTTTGTACTTGAGATATAAAATCCATAATAACTACAACAACAATCAAAAGTGAAGTACCACCAAAATAAAAAGGAGCATTCATAGCACTTCGCATCAATTCTGGAATTAAACAAATAAAAGTAATATAAAAAGATCCAACTAATGTTAATCTCATCATAATTTTATGAATATATTTTGCTGTTTGCTCACCAGGTCTAATGCCCGAAATAAAAGCACCTGATTTTTTTAAATTATCAGCTGTTTCACGAGGATTAAACATTAATTCAGTATAAAAAAAACAAAAAAAGATTATTGTAGATATGTATAAAATTAAATATAAAGGTTGATTTGGTTGCAAATAAAATGCAATATTTTTTAACCATGTCCATTGATTATTTGGTTTACACCATGATATAATTGTTGTGGGAAATAAAACAATACTAGATGCAAAAATAGCTGGCATAACACCAGACATATTAACTTTTAAAGGTAAATGAGTACTTTGTGCAGTATAAATACGTCGACCTTGTTGACGTTGTGCATAATGTACGATAATTTTTCTTTGTCCTCTTTCTATAAATACTACAAAAAAAATAACTAAAAAAATTACCAATAAAATAGATAAAAATAATAAAAAAGATAAATCTCCTGCTTTAGTTTGCTCAATAGTATTTCCAATAGCTGAAGGTAAACCTGCTACAATTCCTATAAAAATAATAATGGAAATACCATTTCCAATACCATATTCAGTAATTAGTTCTCCTAACCACATTAAAAACATAGTTCCAGTTACTAAACTTATAACTGCAACTAAATAAAAAGAAAAATCTGGATTAATAATAATCACACGTGTTCCTAGGAGATTAGGAAGACTTATAGACATTCCAATGGATTGTAAAACAGATAATATTAACGTCCCGTATCTAGTATATTGATTGATTTTATGACGTCCAGATTCTCCTTCTTTTTTCATTTCAGATAAAGTTGGATATATTAATGTTAATAATTGAATGATAATAGAAGCGGAAATATATGGCATAATCCCTAAAGAAAAAATAGAAGCGCGACTTAGCGCTCCACCAGAAAACATGTTAAAAATGTCAACAATAGTACCTTTTTGTTCATTTAATATTTTAGACAAAATAACAGTATCAATTCCAGGAATAGGAATAAAAGAACCGATACGAAAAACAATAAGAGCTATTATTACAAAAATAATTCTATGTTTTAATTCACTAAATTTTTTTTTAGTTTTTTTAAAATTTAATTTCAATTTTTTGACCATTATTCAATGCTCATCCTTCAACTTTGCCACCGGACTTTTCAATTTCAATACGAGCACCCTTAGTCACAAGTAAACCTTTAATTATTAAGGATTTATTTATTGTTCCTGAAAGAATTATTTTGGCATATTTGATATTTTTTTTAATAATATTTTCTTTTTTTAATATCTCAAGATTCACTGTCGTGAAATTAGATAAATCCGATAAACGAACTTCTGCAGTAATATTTTTTTTTCTCGAATTAAATCCAAATTTAGGCAATCTTCTATATAAAGGCATTTGCCCTCCTTCAAAACCACGACGAATACTGCTTCCTGATCTAGATTTTTGACCTTTATGCCCTCTTCCTGAAGTTTTTCCAAATCCAGAACCAATTCCGCGACCTAATCTTTTTCGATTACGACGAGCTCCATTTGCTGGTGCAAGAGTATTTAAATGCATCTTTTCTATGCCTCTTGTATTTTTAAAATATAAGAAATTTTTTTAATCATACCTTGAATAGATGGTTTATTTTCTCGTATAACAGTGTGTCCAATATGACGTAATCCCAATCCAATTAATGTTTTTTTATGCTTTGGTAATCTACCAATAGAACTTTTTATTTGAGTAATTTTTATATTTTTCATGAAATATTCTTTATCCTAATATATCTTCTATACATTTATTTCGCTTTGCAGCTATTATTTCTGGAGATTTCATGTTAATTAAACCATTCATAGTTGCACGAACTACATTAATAGGATTAGTAGAACCATAAGTTTTAGCTAAAACATTATGTATCCCTGCAACTTCTAATACTGCACGCATAGCTCCACCTGCAATAATTCCAGTTCCATCAGAAGCAGGTTTCATAAACACATTAGATCCAGTATGAGAACCTTTTAATGCGTGTTGTAAAGTTTTATTTACTAATGGTACCGTAATCATATTACGTCTAGCTTTTTCCATAGCCTTCTGAATTGCTGCAGGAACTTCACGAGCTTTACCATAACCAAAACCTACTCTTCCATCTCCATTTCCTACTACAGTTAATGCAGTAAAGGAAAATACACGACCACCTTTAACGGTCTTTGAAACACGATTGACTGTAATTAACTTTTCTTGTAAATCATTATTATTTTTTTTTTCAATATTAACCATCATCAATTCTCACTTTAAAACTTTAAGCCCATTTCACGAGCAGATTCAGCTAATATTTTTATACGCCCGTGATATTTAAAACCAGATCGATCAAAAGAAACAGAATATATTCCTTTCACAAAAGCACGTTCTGCAATAATTTTTCCTATTACAGAAGCAGCTTTTTTATTACCTGTATATTCTAAATCAGTATTTATTTTTTTTTCAACTGTAGAAGCGTAAGCTAATACTTTTGATTGTTTAGAACAAATAATTTGAGCATACATATGACGTGAAGTGCGATGTATAACTAATCTTATCGCACCAAGTGTTTTTATTTTACATCTTGTTTTCATAGATCGACGCATACGAGAGATTATTTTTGTTTTATTTGATAGAATCATATTATTTCTTTTTAGCCTCTTTTATACGAACGATTTCATCTGAATATCGAATACCTTTTCCTTTATATGGTTCTGGTGTACGGTAAGAACGTAAATTCGCGGCAATTTGACCTACTAATTGCTTATCTATACCTCGAATAATAATTTCTGTTGGAGATGGATTGTCTGCAAATACTCCTTTAGGTAAATTATACGTAATAATATGAGAATAACCTAATGACATATTGATTACATTACTTCCTGTAATAGAAACTCGATAACCTACTCCGGATAATTGTAATTTTTTTATAAATTGTTCAGAAACACCAACAATCATAGAATTTACAAGTGCTCTTGAAGTTCCTGCTTGGGCCCAACCGTCAGAAAAACCTGAACGTGGTGAAAAAAAGATTTTATCATTTAAATATTCTATTTTTACAGATTTATTAATCACACGTGAAAGATAACCATATTTTCCTTTAATGGAAATTAGTTGTAAATCTAATTTAATATTAATATCAGAAGGAACAATAATTGGACATTTAGCAACACGAGACATGCTTCCTCCATTAAGCTACATAACAAATAACTTCACCACCCAGCCCTTTTTGACGAGCTATACGATCTGTCATAACACCTTGAGAAGTGGAAATTATTGCAATTCCCAAACCAGACATTACTTGAGGTAAATCTTTCTTATTTTTATATATACGTAAACTTGGCCGACTAATACGTTCAATCATTTCTACTACTGATTTTCCTTTAAAATATTTTAAAAAAACTTTTAATTCAGGTTTTTTCATACCAGTAATTTCATAATCTTGAATATAACCTTCTTCTTTTAATAATTTTATAATTGATTTTTTTAATTTAGATGATGGCATCGTAACAGAATATTTATTAGCTGACTGACCATTTCGAATACGAGTTAGCATATCTGCTATTGGATCTTGTATACTCATTATTTAAACTCCAAAAACTAAAAATATATTTTACCAACTTGCTTTTTTTAAACCAGGTATTTCACCTTGCATCGCTGCTTCTCTTACTTTTATACGACTTAATCCAAATTTACGCAAAAAAGCATGTGGTCGACCTGTTTGACGACATCTATTTCTTTGACGAGATGGACTAGAATCACGTGGAAAAGATTGCAATTTTAACATCGCATGCCAACGTTCTTCTTCTGAACATTTTATATTAGAAATAATTTTTTTTAATTCATTGCGTTGCGCATAAAATTTATTAGCTAATATTACACGTTTAATTTCACGTGCTTTTATAGATTGTTTAGCCATTTATGACATAACCTTATTTTTATCGACGAAAAGGAAAATTAAAAGCAGATAATAATAAAAAACCTTCATCATTAGATGTAGCAGTAGTAGTTATTGTAATGTCTAATCCTCGAATACGATCAATTTTGTCATAATCAATTTCAGGAAAAATAATTTGTTCTCGTATACCTAAACTATAGTTTCCTTGACCATCAAAAGAATTTTTTGATAATCCGCGAAAATCACGAATACGGGGGATAGCAATCACAATTAAACGTTCAAAAAAATCCCATTTTTTTTGACCACGTAATGTTACTTTACATCCAATAGGATAACCTTGACGAATTTTGAAGCTAGCAATAGACTTTCGAGCTTTAGTGATTATAGGTTTTTGACCAGAAATTAACGTTAAATCTGAAACTGCATTGTCTAAAATTTTTTTATCAGAAGCAGCTGCTCCTACACCCATATTTAAAGTTATTTTATCGATGTTAGGTACTTGCATAAAAGAACTATATTTTTTTTGTAACATTAATTGTTTTATAACTTTAGATTTATAATAACGATAAAATGTTGTCATTATATTACTCCAAACTATTAAATCGTTTTTTTATTAGACTTAAAAAAACGTACTTTTCTTCCCTTTTCTAATCTAAAACCTACACGATCAGATTTATTAGATTCCGGATTTAAAATAGCGATATTTGATATATGAATAGGTGCTTCTTTTTCTATTATTCCACCACTTTGATTTTGAGATGGAACAGGTTTTTGATGCTTTTTAATTAAGTTTAATCCACTAACAATTGCTTTATTAGAAGATAAAATTTTTTTAATCGTACTTTTTTTTCCTTTATCTTTTCCAGTTAATATAATCACTCTATCATTACTGCGTAACTTTGATGCCATTTTTTAATTCCTTTAACATATTTTTATTAAAAAATTAAAGAACTTCAGGAGCTAAAGAAATAATTTTCATAAATTTTTCAGTTCTTAGTTCACGAGTAACAGGTCCAAAAATTCGAGTTCCAATAGGTTGTTCATTATTATTTAACACAACACAAGCATTATTATCAAAACGAATAATTGAACCATCATTTCGTCTGACTCCTTTTTTTGTTCTTACAACTACTGCTTTTAAAACTTCTCCTTTTTTTACTTTCCCTCGAGGTATTGCTTCTTTAACAGTAATTTTAATGATATCTCCAATAGCAGCATAACGACGACGTGAACCACCTAGAACTTTAATGCACATTGCAGATCGTGCACCAGAATTATCAGCTACATGGAGAACAGTTTGTTCTTGAATCATATATTTAAAATTCCTATAATCTTAATTAAAAAAATAACAAAAATATTTTATATACTTATTGTATTACAATTTGTATTACAATAATACAAAATGCAATAAACTTTAACGTTATTTATTTGTTATCTTATTGATAAGATTATTTTTTTCAATAATACGGACTAACACCCAAGATTTTTTTTTAGAAATTGGACGAGATTCTCGGATTTCTATGAAATCTCCAACATTACATTCATTTTCTTCATCATGAATATGAATTTTTGTAGTACGTTTAATAAATTTTCCATAAACAACATGTTTGACAAAACGCTCAATTGCAACAACAGCAGATTTTTGCATTTTGTTACTCATCACTCGACCTTTGAGAGTTCGAATTTTTTCCATTATTTTAATCGCTCTTTTTCAGCTAATAAAGTCTTAATTTTTGCAATATTACGTCTCACTTTACGTAATAAATGAGGTTGTTTTAATTTTCCAGAAACAGATTGCATTCGAAGATTAAATTGTTCTCTTAATAATTGTAAAAGTTCTGTACTCAGATCTTTTTTAGTTTTATTTCTCCATTCTACTATTGCTTTCATTACATCACCATCTTATTTACAAAAGTAGTTTTAATTGGTAATTTTGCTGCTGCTAATTTAAATGCTTCACGAGATTCTTCTTCAGTAACTCCATCTAATTCATATAAAATTCTACCAGGTTGTATTAAAGCTACCCAATATTCAACATTTCCTTTACCTTTTCCCATTCTCACTTCTAATGGTTTTTGTGTAATAGGTTTATCAGGAAATATACGTATCCACATTTTACCTTGTCTTTTAATAAAGCGAGTAATCGCTCTTCTTGCTGATTCAATTTGACGAGCAGTTATACGTCCTCTATTAATTGCTTTCAAACCAAAAATTCCAAATTCAACATGAGTACCAGAAGCTAAACCACGATTTCGACCCTTATGCATTTTTCGAAATTTAGTACGTTTGGGTTGTAACATTATAGCTCTCTCTTTTTTTATTTTCTATTTTTACGAAATTGCTTTTTTGTCTGAATAGTAGGTTTTTCTAGTTTTTCAATTGTTTCCATACCACCTAATATTTCACCTTTAAAAATCCATACTTTTACACCTATTACACCATAAGTTGTATGGGCTTCTGAAACACTATAATCAATATTAGCACGCAAAGTATGAAGTGGAACTCTTCCTTCTCTATACCATTCTCTACGAGCTATCTCTGCTCCCCCTAAACGTCCGCTAACTTCAACTTTAATACCTTTAGCTCCTTGTCTCATTGCATTTTGTACAGATCGTTTCATAGCACGACGAAACATTATTCTTCGTTCTAACTGAGAAGTGATACTATCTGAAACAAGTTTAGCATCTAGTTCAGGTTTACGTACTTCAGAAATATTAATTTGAACTGGTACTCCAGTAATTTTAGCAATAGATACTCTTAATTTTTCTACATCTTCTCCCTTTTTACCAATAACAATACCTGGTCTAGCAGTATAAATAGTAACTCTTATACTTTTTGCTGGTCTTTCAATAACAATCCGTGAAATAGAAGCTTTTTCAAGCTCTTTCATTAAAAAACGACGAACTTTATAATCACTATCTAAATAATCAGCAAAATTTTTTGTGTTAGAAAACCAAACAGAACTCCATTTTTTTATTATACCCAATCGCATACCATTAGGATGTACTTTCTGCCCCATAACTACTTCTCCTTAAGGTTAACCATCAGATACAATCACAGTAATATGACTTGTACGTTTTAAAATACGATCCGCACGACCTTTAGCACGTGGCATCATTCTTTTCATTGTTGAACCTTCATTAACAAATATTTGTTTGATTTTTAATTGATCTATATCTAAACCATCATTATGTTCTGCATTGGCTACTGCAGATTCAATGACTTTTTTTACGAGAATAGCTGCTTTTTTTTTATTATAAGTTAAAATATTCAACGCTTCTGGTACTTTTTTCCCACGAATTAAATCAACGATTAGACGTACTTTTTGAGCTGAGGAACGTGCTTGACGATGTTGCGCTAAAATTTCCATTTACTTCTCTTTTTTTATATATTATGTATATTTATTTTTAAAATTAACGTTTTTTTACTTTTTTATCAGCAGTATGTCCTCTATAAGTACGAGTTAAAGAAAACTCTCCTAATTTATGTCCTACCATTTCTTCAGTAATAAAAACTGGAATATGAACACGACCATTATGAATGGATATCGTTAAACCTACCATATTCGGGAAAATTGTTGAACGTCTTGACCATGTTTTAATCGGTTTTTTATCATTTTTTTTAGCTGATTTTTCTACTTTTTTTAACAAACTTATATCAATAAAAGGACCTTTTTTAAGAGATCGTGGCATAAAATCATCCTTTCTATAATTATTTTCTACGATGACGCAAAATAAATTTTTCAGTACGTTTATTTTTACGAGTTTTTTTACCTTTAGTCTGAATGCCCCAGGGAGTTACTGGATGTTTACCAAAATTTCTTCCTTCACCACCTCCATGAGGATGATCTACAGGATTCATAGCAGTGCCTCGAACAGTAGGACGAACTCCAACCCATCGAGATGCTCCTGCTTTTCCTAAAACTTTTAACATATGTTCAGAATTACCTATTTCACCAATAGTAGCTCTACAGTTTGATTGTACTTTCCTCATTTCTCCTGAACGTAAACGTAATGTCGCATATTCTTGATCAAATGCAACCAATTGTACATAACTTCCTGCAGAACGAGCTATTTGACCACCTTTTCCTGGTTTCATTTCTACATTATGGATACACGTGCCGACTGGAATATTTTTAAGTGGTAAAGAATTACCTACTTTTATAGGAGATTGTGCACCAGAAATAATAGTATCTCCTATCTTAATATTTTTTGGAGCTAAAATATATTTTCTATTACCATCTTTGTATAATACTAAAGCAATATGAGCAGAACGATTCGGATCATATTCAAATCTTTCTATATTTGCTTCTATACCATCTTTGTTTCTTTTAAAATCTATAATGCGATATGCTCTTTTATGCCCACCACCAATATGACGAGTCGTAATCCTACCATTATTATTACGTCCTCCACTTTTGCTTTTTTTTCTCAATAATGAAGAATATGGTTTTCCTTTATGAAGATTTCTATTCATAATTTTAATTACGTGACGACGACCCGGAGATGTCGGTTTGCATTTAACAATTGTCATTGTTGTTTCCTCCGACTACTCTGTATTACCTATAAAATCTAAATTATACCCTTTTTTAATTTTAATATATGCTTTTTTCCAGTCACTTCTTTTTATAATACGATTAGATTGACGTTTCTTTTTTCCTTTTATTTTTAACGTCTTTATTGTATCTACCTCGACATTAAATATTTTTTTTATTGCACATTTTATTTCATATTTTGTTGAGTTATTTAATACTTTTAAAACAATAGTATTATCTTTTTCTAAAGATAGAGATGATTTTTCAGATACGTGTGGAGAAAGTAGTATTTTTAATAAACGTTCTTCAGAAATCATGAAAGTATTTCCTCTAATTTTTTTACTGCTCCCACAGTAATAATAACATTCTCAAAAGCAATTAAACTAATCGGATCAAGAGAATGAACGTCTTTAACATCAACTGAATACAAATTCCTTGATGCAAGAAATAAATTATTATCTATTTTATTTGTAAGAATAAGGACATTTTTTAAATTTATCTCTTGTAATTTTTTTACTAAAAGATTAGTTTTAGGCGAATTTAATGAAAAATTTTCAAAAACTATTAATCTTTTTTGACGGATTAATTCAGAAAAAATACTTTTTAATGCTCCACGATACATTTTTTTATTAACTTTTTGACTATGATCTTGAGTTTTTGCAGCAAATGTCACACCACCTGATCGCCAAATTGGACTTCTAAATGATCCTGCTCGTGCACGACCAGTACCTTTTTGACGCCAAGGTTTTCTGCCAGACCCAGAAACTTCAGAACGATTTTTTTGCGCTCTTGTACCTTGTCGATTACCTGCTGAATAAGCAACAACCACTTGATGAATTAGCCCTTCATTAAAATCTCGACCAAAAATAATTCTAGATACACTAAGAACACTTTGTGTATCTTTAACTGCTAATTCCATGTTTTAATCCTCACTACTCATACCTTGATAGCTGGTTTCACAATAAGATTACTACCAGCAGCACCGGGAACAGCACCTTTTACTAGAAGAAGATTTTTATTTTCATCAATATATACGATTTTTAAGCTTTGAACAGTAACACGATTATTCCCTAATTGTCCTGCCATTTTTTTTCCTTTAAAGACTCTACCAGGAGTTTGATTCTGACCGATAGAACCTGGTGCTCTATGAGATAAAGAGTTTCCATGTGTTGCATCTTGAGTATGAAAATTCCAACGCTTCACCGTACCAGAAAAACCTTTTCCTTTAGCTGTACCTGTAACATCAACTTTTTTAATATTATTAAAAATATTAATTTTAATACTTTCCCCTATTTTAAAAATATCACTTTGTTTAGTTCTAAATTCCCATAAACCGCGACCAGGTACTACCCCAGATTTTAAAAAATGACCTGATTTTGGTTTATTAAGTCTATTTGTTTTTTTTATTCCAGTAGTTACTTGAACGGCACAGTAACAATCAGCATTTATATTTTTTACTTGTGTAATTCGATTATCTTGTAATTCAATGACCGTAACAGGAATTGCAGTACCTTCTTTAGTAAAAATACGAGTCATCCCAAGTTTTTTACCAACTAAACCAATCATGTATTAAACACCTTAATTGTATCTATTAGCCTAAACTAATTTGCACATCTACACCAGCAGCGAGATCTAATCTCATAAGTGCATCGACAGTTTTTTCAGTAGGTTCTACTATATCAATTAAACGCTTATGCGTGCGAATTTCATATTGATCACGTGCATCTTTATTGACATGCGGAGAAACTAAAATAGTAAAACGTTCTTTACGAGTCGGAAGAGGAATAGGTCCACGTACTTGTGCCCCAGTTCTTTTTGCTGTTTCAACAATTTCAGTAGTTGATTGATCAATTAATCTATGATCAAAAGCTTTTAAGCGAATACGGATTCTTTGGTTCTGCATCAGCCAGAACTCCAATTATTTACACATTAAAAATTTAATCTTCTCTGAAGATTTATATTCTAGAGTAGATATAATTAAATAATATTTGTAACCCCTGTATTAGGAGTATTGTTTATAAAATATATTTAATATATATCACATAATTTATTTTTAAACAATTTTCCATTTAAAATAAATTTTTAATTATATTATAATTAATAAAAATTTAAAATTTTTTCTATAAAATTATGAAAATTAATCAAGAAAAGAGCATTTTTGTACTCTTTTCTTAATATATTCAAATAAATATTAATATAAAATATTTTAATTTAATCATTAGATTAAAACTTTAGAAACTACCCCTGCTCCAACAGTACGACCACCTTCACGTATAGCAAATCGTAATCCATCAGTCATAGCAACAGGATTAATTAAAGTAACAGTCATTTTTATATTGTCGCCTGGCATAACCATTTCAACACCTTCTGGCAATTCAATAGAACCTGTCACATCAGTAGTTCTAAAATAAAATTGAGGACGATATCCTTTAAAAAATGGAGTATGACGCCCACCTTCTTCTTTGGATAGAACATAAACTTCAGACTCAAATGTTGTATATGGATGAATACTACCTGGTTTAGCTAAAACTTGACCTCTTTCTATTTCATCACGTTTTGTACCACGAAGTAAAACACCTACATTTTCTCCAGCACGACCTTCATCTAATAATTTTCTGAACATTTCCACACCTGTACAGGTGGTTTTTGTTGTTTTTTTTATGCCAACAATTTCTACTTCTTCACCTACTTTAATTATACCTTTTTCTACTCTCCCTGTCACAACTGTACCTCTCCCAGATATAGAAAAAACATCTTCTATTGGTAATAAAAAAGGTTGATCTACAGCTCTTTTTGGCTCAGGGATATAATTATCTAAAAATCTAGATAATTCAATAATTTTAGATTCCCATTCCGGATCACCTTCTAATGCTTTAAGTGCTGAACCGCGAATAATAGGGGTATCATCTCCAGGAAAATCATATTGTGTTAATAAATCACGAACTTCCATTTCTACCAATTCCAGCAATTCTTCATCATCTACCATATCACATTTATTAAGAAACACAATAATATAAGGAACACCTACTTGTCTGCCAAGTAAAATATGTTCACGAGTTTGAGGCATTGGTCCATCTGTAGCAGCAACAACTAAAATCGCACCATCCATTTGAGCTGCACCAGTAATCATGTTTTTTATATAATCTGCATGACCTGGACAATCTACATGAGCATAGTGTCGAAACTCAGTATCATATTCTACATGAGAAGTATTAATAGTTATACCTCTTGCTTTCTCTTCTGGAGCATTGTCTATTTGATCAAAAGCTCGTGCAGAACCACCATATTTTTTAGATAAAACAGTTGTAATAGCTGCAGTTAATGTTGTTTTTCCATGATCTACGTGACCAATAGTACCTACATTGATATGAGGTTTTAACCGTTGAAATTTTTCTTTAGACATTATTATTTTTTCCTTAGATAAAAACTTTTTTTAAACAAAATAAATTATAAAAATCTTTCTACTTATCCTTTTTATCAATAATATCTTTTGATATATTTAAAGGAGCTTCTATATATTTTAAAAATTCCATTGAATAAGAAGCTCTTCCTTGAGTTTGTGAACGTAAATCAGTAGCATAACCAAACATTTCAGATAAAGGAACAGATGCATTAATAATTTTATACATAGATACATCTTTCATACCTTCAATAACACCTCTTCTACGATTTAAATCACCTATAACATCTCCCATATAATTATCTGGTGTTTCTACTTCTACTTTCATAATAGGTTCTAATAAAATTGGATGTGCTTTTTTAAAACCATCTTTAAACGCTATTGCTGCTGCTAATTTAAAAGCTAATTCCGAAGAATCAACATCATGATAAGAACCAAAATAAAGACGAACACCAATATCAACTACGGGATAACCAGCTAGTGGTCCATACTTTAATTGTTCTTGAATTCCTTTATCAACTGCTGAAATATATTCATTAGGTATAACTCCTCCTTTTATATCATTTATAAATAAATATTCTTTCTCTCCAGGAGTTAATGGAAATAATTCTATAACAACATGTCCATACTGACCTCTCCCACCCGATTGTTTAATATGTTTACCTTCAACTTCTGTTACCTTTTTAAGAATAGTTTCGCGATATGCTACTTGCGGTTTTCCAATATTAGCATCAACACTGAATTCTCTTTTCATTCGATCAATTATAATTTCTAAATGCAATTCACCCATTCCGGAAATAATGGTTTGATTAGATTCTTGATCAGTTCGAACTCTAAAAGAAGGATCTTCTTTAGCTAATCGAGCTAATGCTAAACCCATTTTCTCTTGATCAATTTTAGTTTTAGGTTCTACAGAAATAGATATTACTGGTTCAGGAAATTCCATACGTTCTAATATAATTGGTTGATTTAAATCACATAAAGTATCACCTGTTGTTACATCTTTTAAACCAATTGCTGCAGCTATATCACCTGCATATACTTCTTTTATTTCTTCTCTTTTGTTTGCATGCATTTGAACAATTCTACCAAATCTTTCTCGTTGAGATTTAACAGAATTAAACACAGTATCTCCAGATTTTACTACTCCTGAATAAACACGGAAAAAAGTTAAATTACCTACAAATGGATCATTTGCAATTTTAAAAGCTAAAGCAGAAAAAGGTTCTTGATCATCAGATCGTCTAATAGATGGAGTACTATTTCTATTATTTAAAACACCTTTAATATCTTGAACATCATTAGGAGCAGGTAAATATTCAATTATCGCATCTAGTAAAGATTGTACCCCTTTATTTTTAAAAGCAGATCCACAAGTAATTAACATAATTTCATTATTTAAGGAACGTTTTCTCAAAGAAGATTTAATTTCAATTTCAGATAATTGAATTTCATTCAAATACTTTTCTAAAAGTTCTTCATTATTTTCTACTGCAGATTCAATTAATTTTTGATGCCATATTTTTGCTGATTCAATCATATTTTGAGGAATATTTTTGTATGTAAATGTTAATCCTTGATCAGAATCTGTCCAATATACAGCACGCATTTTAATTAAATCAATAATACCAATAAAACTATCTTCTGAACCAATTGCTAATTGTAAAGGAATAGGATTAGCTCCTAGACGAGTTTTAATCTGTTCAACTACTCTTAAAAAATTAGCTCCCATACGGTCCATTTTATTTATAAAAGCTATACGCGGTACATTGTATTTATTTGCTTGACGCCATACAGTTTCAGACTGTGGTTGAACACCTCCTACCGCACAATATACCATAACGGCACCATCTAATACACGCATTGAACGTTCAACTTCAATTGTAAAATCTACATGTCCTGGTGTGTCAATAATATTAATTCTATGCGGTGCAAATTGTTTTGCCATTCCGCTCCAAAAAGTAGTAGTAGCTGCTGAAGTAATTGTAATACCTCTTTCTTGTTCTTGTTCCATCCAATCCATAGTAGCAGCACCATCATGTACTTCACCAATTTTATGATTAATTCCTGTATAAAATAAAATTCTCTCAGTTGTAGTTGTTTTACCTGCATCTATATGTGCGCTAATTCCAATGTTACGATATCGAGTAATAGGTGTTATACGAGACATTATCTTTCTCTCATTTTTAAATGTTCAAATTCAGACTTGATAAAGTTCAATTAAGATAATTGTCTCAATTCATAGTATTAAATTTATCATTAAAATAATATTACCAACGATAATGAGCAAAAGCTTTATTTGCTTCAGCCATTCGATGAACTTCTTCTTTTTTCTTAACTGCAGTACCTTTATTTTCTAAAGCATCATACAATTCATTAGATAAACGTAAAGACATAGATTTATCTGCACGTTTACGAGCTGATTCTACAATCCAACGCATAGCTAAAGCATTTCGTCTAACTGGTCTCACTTCCACAGGAACTTGATATGTTGATCCACCAACACGACGAGATTTTACTTCTACTGTAGGACGAACATTTTCTAAAGCTATTTCAAATGCTTCCAATTCATTTTTCTCAGAACGTTTTGATAAGTTTTTTAATGCAGTATATACAATCACTTCAGCAATAGATTTTTTTCCATCTACCATTAAAATATTAATAAATTTAGCTAACAAATCTGAAGAAAACTTTGGATCTGGTAAAATTTTACGAGCATTAATAATACGACGACGTGGCATAAAAACTCCATTGATTTTTGAAATATATAACAAAATTATTACTATAATTTTTGATCGTATTTTTATACTTTTACTTTCTTGACTCCATATTTAGAACGTCCTTTTTTTCTCTCTTTAACACCTGCACAATCTAAAGATCCTCTAACAACATGATACCTTACTCCAGGTAAATCTTTAACACGTCCACCTCTTATTAAAATCACAGAATGTTCTTGCAAATTATGGCCTTCCCCGCCAATATATGCAGTTACTTCAAAACCATTAGTTAATCTGACACGACATACTTTACGTAATGCTGAATTAGGTTTTTTAGGTGTAGTTGTATAAACTCTAGTACAAACACCTCTTTTTTGTGGACTTTTACTTAATGCTGGAACATTACTTTTAGTAATTTTTCGTACGCGAGGTTTACGGACCAATTGATTGACTGTGGCCATAAAAAACTCCTATTTTTATCATTGATTTTCTGAAAATATTAAAATTTTATAAATAAAAAAATATTTACTATTATAATATGAAGAATTTGAGGATTGGATATATTAATTAAATAAAGATACAGAAAATTTATTACCAGTTCATCTGTTTTTTATTGTTAAGTGTTAAAGATACGAAATGAATATAACTAATTAAACGAAAATTAGTAGAAATATTTTTATGAATACCTCTTGCATACACATCTTCTTTTATAAGATATAATCTTACCGAAGATCTAATCATTTTTGTTAAAAAAATATTATTTTTTAATCCAATTAGCACACCATCTTGAAGAGCTAAAAAATCATCTGATTTTTTTAACATACTTATAAGAAAATTAATATTAGTTTCAAAAGGAGATTTCATCAAAATATGTAACATATTCATAAACCTTAAAAATTTATTATTACATCATAACACTCTAATTTTGAGCGTAAAAAATATTCATCTAATATCGTTATATTTAATAAAAAATTTTTATGATTTTTTAATCCTCTTATTCTTAATGAAGATTTACAACAATAAAAATTTTTAATATCATACATAGATAAAATAGAAAAAGAAGGTGTATAATCACGACATAAAATCTTTTCTGGTTGATAATTTTTAATGACTTGAAAAACACCATCACCAATAAAAAAAATACCTATTTCTTTAAAGATAGATGAAAAACTCAAAATAGCGTCTAATCCTTCTCTACCAAAACTAGTTCCATGTGGAACATGAGAAAAAATAAATGCAATTTTTTTCATTATCATTTAAATACCAAATTAAAATTGTATTACACGATCAGATATTTGAATAGCATAAGCTAATTCTACTAAACCACTTATCTGAAAATAAAGCGCTAAATTCCCTATAGCTAAATTAATCTTTGAAGATTGTTGATTATCTACAATTCCTCTTCTAAGAGCAGCACTGTTACAAATATGTAATTTAACTTGATATTTCTTATGCAAATTTTGCCATGCTTTGATTAAATTAAATTCATCACTTTCTGGCTGAGTCATTCCATTAGCATTCAATACTCCATCACCATAAAAAAATATACTAAATATTTTATGTTTTGTTTTTATTAAAGATTGACAAAATAGAAAAGCAGTTCTCGCATTTTGAGTACCATAAGCCGCACCCATTACTAATATTGTATAATTCATGAATTAATATTTTATACCAATAAAATTATCAGAAGTTTTAAATATTATTTACAATTAATTATTCACTACACTACATCTAGTAATTCTATATCAAAAACTAAAGTAGAATTACCGGGTATTCCATTAATTTCTTTTGATCCATATCCTAAATTTGGAGGTATTACTAACTTAATTTTACCACCCTTTTTGATGTATTTTAAACCTTCTTGCCAACCTAATATAACATCTTTTAGTATTAAAGAAACAGGTTTACCTCGAATATAAGAATTATCAAATTCTACACCGTTAATTAATGTACCTTTGTAATGAACAGTAATTTTTGTATCATTTGTAACAATTTTTCCTTCTCCGGGTTCTTCTACAAGATATAAAAGACCACTAGGTGTTTTCTGTACACCTTTTTTTTTAGAAAAATTTTTCATATATAATTCCCCTTGAAAAAAATTTTCTTTTAAATTTTTTTCTAGTTGAATATTAGTTTCTTTTTTTAATATTGTTTCAAATTTTTTTAATATTGATGAAATCTCTTCATAAGACAATTTTAAATTACCCGAAAGAGCATCTTTTAATCCTTCTATAAGACTATTTTTATCTATTTTGATACCTATTTTTTTTTGTTTTTCAAAAGATTGATTAACGTAACTTCCTAAGGAAACACCTAAAGAATAACCTAATTTTTCATCATTATTTTGAAGTTTATTTGTTATTTGTACATGAGATATGGAATAAATATCAGATTCAGATTTTAACATTGCAAAAGATTTTGGAATAAAACATAATATCAAGAAGAACAGAATTATTTTTTTTAGAAGAAAAAAAATCATTTTATACCTCGATAAAACATAAAATGTTTAACATTTTTTCATTTTTTTATTATCATTTTTTATATAAACATTATATAATCCAATAATTCATTCAAAATACTTGTCATTCAAAATATTGATTATTTATTTGTTTATTTATGATTTGTTAATATAAAATATAAATTATATAATTTTAAAATTTTTTTATTAAACTTATTTTTTAATAAATGTCTTTTTAAAAAAAGAAAAATCAAGAAATTGTTATTCTTGAAAATGCAATATTTGATATTTATATTAATATAATACGATTTAATTTAATTAATGTAATACCAATTAATGTAATACTACATATTGATTACCTATTTATTTTCATTTTTTTTAATGATGTAAATTTTTTATTAATCTTATGTAATCTTATCTATTTCAGTAGTATTAATTTATTTTTACTAGTATTCATTTAATTCTTTTATAGATAGTATTAGTCTTAATAAAATGATTAATATAAAAAATAAGAATACACGCTCTAATTAAACTAACTACACTAGATATTAATTCTCTTTTATATACATATATATTTTTTATACATGCATTGATTTTTTAGATATAATTTTATATTTTTTTAATAAGAAAAAATTTACTAATTAGAGATTCTTTAAGATTTCAAATATTTTAAGTAATTATATTACAATCTTTGACGAGAAAAGAATTTTCTAATTATTTCTTTTTATTTAAAATCAGTTGATAATATTATTATTTTATACATTTAAATTTAACATATAATTATTAAAAATACTTTTATATGTTCTATATAAAATATTAATAAGTATATAACTTTAAACATAAAAAATTTAGAACATACTTTGATGTTTTTTAATTGCATTAAAATTATTATTTTATCAGATTGTAAAAAGATACAAGAACCTCTTAAAAATCTCTTGATTAATAATTTAAAAGAGCATCTAAATTTTTAAAAATGCTATTTTAATATACTACTTATTTTATTGCCTCTTAATTGTTTGGTTATATTATTATATCGATATTTTATAACAAATTTTTCTGATAATATAACTACAATTGAATTCTCTTTAATAATACTATACGAATTAATATCATATATTAATATCATATAATACTACTAATAATACTACTAATAATACTACTAATATAAGCAGAATAAGAATATTAAGTAAGAAGAATTAATATTTACCTCTATCTTGTAAATTAATCTAAAAAATAAAATTTTTTTTATTATTATTTATTCTTTTTTTTAATTAATGTTAAATGTTGTCAAAAATATTATAAAATTTATAATTTTAGATAAAATATACATCATATTTTATTAAAATTAAACTTATTTCGTTAATAATATTAAAAACATTTTGTTGTCTTCTTATTTAAAAAAATTCAACAAAAAAATAATATAATTGAAGAATGAATTATTACATTTGAATATATTTTAATATATCATATATTTCATTTTATAAAAAAATATACTATATTCATAGTAGTTGTTATAAAAAAAACAGGTAAAAATATGAATAATATTAATCGAATAGGACTTACATGGATTAGTTTTTTGTCATATGCTTTTACAGGTGGATTAGTTGTAATTACTGGAATGATTATAGGAAATATTTCTGATTATTTTAATTTATCTGTAGCCCAAATGAGTAATACATTTACTTTTTTAAACGCAGGAATATTAATATCAATTTTTTTAAATTCTTGGTTAATAGAAGTGATATCATTAAAAAAACAACTAATATTTGGATTTATACTGACTAACTTAGCTATAATTGGAATAGTCTTATCTAATAATCTATTTTTATTTTCAATCAATCTTTTTATACTTGGATTAGTTAGTGGGATTACTATGTCTATAGGAACTTTTATAATTACTAATTTATATTTAGATTCTAAAAGAAGTCAAAAATTATTATTAACTGACTCTTTTTTTAGTATGTCTGGAATGATATTTCCAATTATTACAGCGTATCTTTTAGAAAAAAAAATTATATGGTATTGGAATTACATATGTATAGGTATTATTTATATTTTAATTTTTCTTCTTACTATTAATTTAAATTTTGAAAAATTAAAAATAGATGTTCAAAACATTAAAGAAACAAAAGAAAAGTGGAATCTAAATGTATTTTTATTATCTTTATCAGCATTACTTTATATTTTAGGACAATTAGGCTTTATCTCATGGGTACCACAATATGCTACTAAAATAATGAATATTAATATAAACAAAACAGGTACCTTAGTAAGTAGTTTTTGGATGTCTTATATGATAGGAATGTGGTGTTTTAGTGTTTTAATTAAATTTTTTAATTTAAATCGTGTTTTTATTTTTCTAACAGGTACATCTACTGTAATCATGTATTTCTTTATTCACAGCGAAAATTTTATAACACAACAGTGCACAATTATTAGTTTAGGTTTTTTTTCAAGTGCAATTTATACTATTATTATTACGTTAGCTTCATTACAAACAAAAAACCCTTCTCCAAAATTAATAAATTTAATTTTATTATTTGGTACCATTGGAACTTTACTAACATTTGTTATTACTGGACCAATAGTAAAATACAAAGGATTATATATAACTTTAATCAGTGCTAATATATTATATGGTATAGTTTTTTTTCTTTCTCTTTTAATTTATAATAATAGAAAATATAATATAATTAAATAAAAATTTTATATCTAATACCTAAAATTCTAAAAAAATTATAATACTAAATACTACATAATAAACTAGACTAAACTAAAAGATAAAAATTTTGGTTTATATTATAAAATTAGTTCAATGTCATTATACCCAAAATATCATATACACGTTTTAAAGTTTTTTTAGATTTGAATTGTGCTTTTATTGCACCTTCATAAGCAATTTTTTTTAAATAAGTTTCATCACAACGATAATTATTATAAGATTTTTGTAAATTATATAAAAATTTAGATATAGAATCTATAACAATTTTTTTAAATTCAGAATACATAACTCCCTCTAATTCTTTTAATAATATAGTTATATCTTGATTAGTAATAGCAGAAAGAATTTCTAATAAATTTGAAATACCAGGTTTATTTTCTATATCATAATATATTTTAGAAGGTATTTCTGAATCAGTCACAGCATTATTTATTTTTTTTATAATAGAATGCATATCATCTAATAAATAAATAACATTTTTTTTATTAATATCAGATTTAGACATTTTTTTCTTAGGTTCTAATAAAGACATAATTTTAGAACCGTATTCGCTAATTAATGATTCAGGTAATGTAAATATATCACCATATAAACTATTAAAACGATGTGCTATATTTCGAGTTAACTCTATATGTTGTTTTTGATCTTTTCCTACTGGAACAATATTAGTTTGATACAATAAAATATCTGCTGCCATTAAAATAGGATAATTAAATAAAGCAGTATTGATTTTTTGAATAGCATTCTTCGCTATTTTTCTTTTTTGTTTGAATTGTGTCATACGAAATAATTCTGAAAATTCACTGAAACAATTTAGGATCCAATTTAATTGACTGTGTTCGTGAACATGTGATTGAATGAAAATAATGCTTTTATTAGGATCTACTCCAGAAGCTAAATATAAAGATAATGTGTCTAATATCGATTTTTTCAAATTTAATCTATTTTTTTGTGCAGTAGTCAATGCATGCAAATCAGCAATACAATAAAGACAATCATAATTTTCTTGCATACTAGACCAATAACGCATGGTTCCTATATAGTTTCCGATAGTCAAATTCCCAGAAGGTTGTATTGCACTGAACAAAATAGGTTTATGAAGAATCATATTATTTCCTAACGTTAAAATACTTAATGAATAAATCTTGAATGCACGTATTCTAATTCTTTCCGAATTTTTTTAATAATCAATTCATAGTTTGTATACTTAAATAATCCGGATCCGATTACAAAAACATTTGCTCCAGAAAATGCAATGTCACCAATATTTTCTAATTTTATTCCACCATCTACTTCTAAAAGAATATCAGAAAAATTAGAATCAATAATTTTTCTTACTTCACGTATTTTTTTGAAAGTAGATGATAAAAAAGATTGATTGCTAAAACCTGGATTTACAGACATTAACAAAATTAAATCTAATTTTTCTAAAATATATTCTAACACATTAAGTGGTGTAGCCGGATTAATTGCTAATCCTGCCTTGCATCCATGATCTTTAATTAAATGTAACGTTCGTTCAATATGTAGCGTAGCTTCTGGATGAAAAGTTATAAAAGTTGCTCCTGCTTTAGCAAATAAAGGAATCAAACTATCTACTGGTTTAACCATCAAATGAACATCAATAGGAGCTTGAATACGATAATTACGTAATGACTCTAAGATCATAGGCCCCATAGTTAGATTAGGAACATAATGATTATCCATAACATCAAAATGTATTAAATCAGCTCCAGCATCTATTACTTTTTTTGTATCTTCTCCTAAACGTGCAAAATCAGCAGATAAAATAGATGGAGCTAAAAAAAACTTTTTCATCTTAATTTCCCTATCTTTGATATATATAAATTAATTTATTACATATATTTAAAATAAATAATTATGTTAGAGATATTAAAAATATTCATGATTTCATAATAATTTTATATTTAAGTTGAAAATATTTATATTTAATACGAATCAAAATAATTTTCATAAAATATGAAAAAAGAAAATAAATTTTTTATCTTGAGTAAAGACTATATTTTTAAAAAATATAAATTACTACAGAAAATAATAGATTATTACATTTATAATAATTTTTTTATATTCTATAATATAAAATTATTTTTTTTAAACAGATTGATTATGAATAATATTTTTAAGAAAATATTTCATACTTCACTAATTTAAGAATTCATACTAATTTAAGAATTCATGTTAAAAAATATATAAAATAATTTATATAAAAATAGTTGATTTTTAAAAATATATAAAAAATTTTTTTTATAGTACTTTACTTAAATTCACAAAAAAAAATTCAGAATACCTACAACATATTATTTTTATTATTTATAATATCACTTTTATTATTTATATTTAATAGAATATATTTAATAGAATATCATAGAAGATTTGATTAATATAATGAGTCTATAGTTTTGTAAGAACACAATATAACGTCTATTTTAAAAACTTATAAAAATATATAATTATTTTATATTTTAAAAAGTTATTGCGAATTTTTTATAGCGCTTAAAATAATATTTTTATCTACATTACTATAAATTTTTGCTTTTCCAATAGATATTGGTAAAACTAATCTAATTTCTCCTGACATCACCTTCTTATCTCGCATCATATAAGGAATATATGAAGCAGCTGACATATTTTTTGGCCCTTTAATAGGTAAACCTGCTCTTTTCAACAATCCAATAATTCTTTTAAAATCTTGTTTTTTTAGATATCCAAGTAATTCAGAAGTGCGCGTTGCCATAACTATTCCTACTGATATCGCTTCTCCATGCAGCCAATTTCCATAACCAGAATGAACTTCAATAGCATGTCCATATGTATGACCAAGATTTAATAATGCCCGCAGATTCTTTTCTCTTTCATCTAAAGAGATTAATTGTGATTTTAGTTGACAACATTTTTTTATACAATAAGATATAGCTTTTTGATTTAAAGATAATATTTCTTTAATATTTTCTTCTAACCAAGAAAAAAAATGTTCATCAAAAATAATTGCATATTTAATTACTTCAGCTATACCTGATATTAACTCATTATAAGGTAGACTTTTTAAACAATCAATATCGATAATAACAGAAGATGGTTGCCAAAAAGAACCAATCATATTTTTTCCAAGTAAGTGATTAACACCTGTTTTACCTCCAATAGATGCATCAACTTGAGATAAAAGCGTAGTTGGAATTTGAATAAAACGTACACCTCTTTGATAAATAGAAGCTGCAAAACCAACTAAATCTCCTATCACACCACCACCTAATGCAATTAAGGTAGTATCACGAGCATGTTTTTTTTCTAATAAAGCAGAAATAATTAATTCCATTTCATTTAATGTTTTATATTGTTCACCATCTGATAAAATGACTTGATCTATTTTTACTCCAGATTTTCTCAGATGAAAAAGAACTTTGTCTTTTAAAAGATTAGCTAGTGTTTTATTTGTAACTAACATAGCTTGATTTCCAGGCTTTAAAGGCCAAAAAATATTATCTTCCTGAATAATATTTGAACCTATACTAATAGGATAACTCCGTTTTCCTAGAACAACTTCTAATCGTTCCACAATTTTCATACTCCATAAGTTCTTAATACTGAGACTGTTAATGTATTTCTTTTAATAAGCGAATGATATTAAAAACTACAGATCTTGCTGTTTTCTCATCAGTGTTAACTTTTATATCTGAAATTGATTCATATAAAGGGTTTCTTTCATTAGCCAACTTTTCTAATATAAAACGGTTAGAAGTAGAGACTTGTAACAATGGTCTTTTTGTATCTCTTTTAGTACGATCTAATTGTTTTTCAATAGTAGTTTCTAAATATATTACAATTCCACGAGCCGACAAAAAATTACGATTTTCTTTAAAGTTTACTGAACCTCCACCTGTAGCAAGAACAATACCTTTTTTAGAAGTTAGTTCATCAATAATTTTACTTTCTCTTAAACGAAATCCCTTTTCACCTTCTACATCAAAAACCCAACTTATATCTGCTCCAGTACGTTTTTCAATTTCTTGATCAGAATCAAAAAATTCCATATTTAGTTGTTGAGATAATTGCCTACCAATAGTACTTTTTCCAGCACCCATTGGTCCAATTAGAAAAATATTTTTTTTATCTGCCATATTTTTATTACTAAGATAATTCGTTAATAATACCTGTTCTCAGCATATTATGCTGGCAGGACATAAATACATATTAAAATAGAAAAAATGAGAAATAAATTGTTTTTAAATAAAAAATTTAAAAAAAATAAAAATTAACATAATCCATTTTGGAATGATATTCAATATTTTAATAATGTTGAGTTTAATAATATTATTAGAACATTTTTTTAAATACGCATTTAAATAAATCTAATTAGAAAATACATCTAATTAGAAATTAAATAAAAAATAAAATACATTCTAACAGAATCAAGAGAATTTTTTCTAATTTTATTTAAAATAAATACTATTTCTATGAAAATATTAAAAATATTTTTTAAAATTACAAAAAAAAATTAATTAATTAAAACTTGACGTAATTTATTCTTTTTGATTACAATAAATATGTAAAAATATATCGGTGAGGTGTCCGAGAGGCTTAAGGAGCACGCCTGGAAAGCGTGTATATGGAAACGTATCAAGGGTTCGAATCCCTTTCTCACCAAAAAAAATATTTTTATAAAGTAGATTCTAAAGCTATTTCAATCATATCATTAAAACTTGATTCTCTATCTATAGAAGAAAGACTTTCTCTTTTTATAATATGATCAGATACTGTGCATATTGATAATGCTTTTGCGTGTAGTTCAGCTGCAACAGAATATATTCCTGCAGTTTCCATATCTATTCCAATAATATTATATTTTTTTAAAATATTAAGCATGTGTTTATCATCATTATAAAAAGAATCTGTTGTAAAGAAATTTCCAACAGAGACAGTAATATTCATTTTTTTTGCAATATTAAACACGTGATAAAGCATTTCAAAATCTGAAATAGCAGAGAAATCATGATTATTAAATTTTATTCGATTTATTTTTGAATCAGTAGATGCACCCATACTAATGACTATATCACGTAAATTAATATCATCTCGTATAGAACCACAAGTTCCTATTCGAATAATTTTTTTTACATTAAATGTAGAAATTAATTCATGAGTATAAAGAGCAGCAGATGGAATGCCTATTCCATGACTCATGATAGATATCTTTTTATTTTTATAAAATCCAGTATAAGCAAACATTAAACGTGTATTATTAATTTGAATACATTTACTTAAATATTTTTCAGCAATATATTTTGCTCTCACTGGATCACCAGGCATTAATACTATATCTGAAAAATCATTATTTTTACTATTAATATGAGGTGTAGACACTAATTAATTCCTTTTTAAAATAAAACAATAAAAATGTAATTTTTACAACATACTTTCTCCATATTGCATAGGAGATAAGAGGAAATATTTTGCAATAGTTTGTCCTATATCAGAAAATGTTTTGCGATGACCTAAAAATTTTTTTTCAAGATTAGGTGAATAAATTAATATAGGAATATTTTCACGAGTGTGATCTGTTCCTTTCCATGTTGGATCACATCCATGATCTGCAGTTAAAATTAATAAATCATTATCTTTAACTAAATCAATTATTTGAGATAATTTATTATCAAAAAACTCTAAACCTCTAGCATATCCCGAAATGTCACGACGATGACCCCAATTTGAATCAAAATCTACTAGATTAGTAAATATTATAGTATTAGTATCAGATTTTTTTATTTCATCAATAGTTATATTACATAATTCATCAAGACCTGTAGCTTTAATATACTTACTTATTCCTACTCCAGAATAAATATCAGACACTTTTCCAATTCCAATAACTTGACCCATTTTTTCATTTATTAGTTTCTGCATTACTGTAGTAGAAAATGGTTTAATTGAAAAATCACGTCTATTACCTGTACGTTGAAAATTAGATTTATTAATTCCAATAAAAGGTCTGGCAATTACTCTTGCCACTTTATATTTTTCTTGATCTAAAAACAATCGAACTTTTTTACATAATGCATAAAGATTAGATAATCCAAAAAAAACTTCGTGACATGCTATTTGTAAAACAGAATCTGATGAAGTATAAATAATAGGTTTATTGGTTTTGATATGTTCTTCCCCTAAATTATTTATAATATCAGTACCTGATGCATGACAGTTACCAATAAAACCTGTTAATTTAGATACATTTATAATTTTTTTTAAAAAATTTTCAGGAAAACTATTATTTTTTTGGGAAAAATAAAACCAATCATCTAAAACTGGCACTCCCGCAATTTCCCAATGTCCTGAAGTAGTATCTTTTCCAGAAGAAATTTCACTAGCAAAACCATAACTTCCAATAATATGTGAATTATTATGACACCCTAAAAGATTTTTTTTTGTAGATTTTTGTAAAGCATGCATTATCCCTAATTTTACTAAATTAGGAATATATAAAGCACCTTTTCTTCCTATATTTACTTTACCTAAAAAACATTTTTCTACTATATGACCAAATGTATTTGCACCAACATCATTAAATTTATACGCATCTGGACTAGAACCAATTCCTAAAGAATCTATAACAATTAAAAAAACCCGTTTCATAATTACAATTCCAAAAATATATTAACAAATAAACACATTTGAAAATTTTTAAAATTATTCCTGTTCTCGTGTTAAATCAAAAAAAATGTCAGAATGTTGAGTCATAACAATATTTAAATTAGCTATACTTGGAGATAAATATATTAAATTATTGTTATTATCATAAGCTAAATAAGAACTATAATTTTTTTTAAAATTATTAATACTGTCATTATTTTTAGACCTAATCCAACGAGCAAGAATAATGTTAACTTTTTCATATATTGCATCAATATTATATTCTATTTTTAAACGTTCAATAACAACATCAAATTGCAACATTCCAATAGCTCCTAAAATTAAATTATTATTAATAATAGGTCGAAATACTTGAACGGTTCCTTCTTCAGATAACTGCATCAAACCTTTTTTTAATTGTTTTTGTTTTAAAGGATTTTTCAAATAAATTTGACGAAATATTTCTGGTGCAAAACTAGGTATGCCAATAAATTTAATATCTTCTCCTTCTGTAAATGTATCTCCAATTTTAATTGTTCCATGATTATGAAGTCCTATAACATCACCAGGATATGCATTTTTAATTAATATTCTCTCTCCAGCTAAAAAAGAGAAAGCATCAGAAACTATAATATATTTTTTAATTCTTACATGTTTCAATTTCATACCTTTTTTATATTTCCCTGAAACAATTCTTATAAAAGCTATTCTATCACGGTGTTTTAAATCCATATTAGCTTGAATTTTAAATACAAAACCCGTAAATTTTTTTTCTTGAGGATTAACTCGACGTTTATTACTTTGGCGATATAAAGGAGAAGGAGCCCATTGTATTATACTATTTAATAAATGGTCTACACCAAAATTACTAAGTGCGCTACCAAAAAAAATAGGGGTTATCATTGCTTCTAAAAATTTTTTATGATTAAATTTAAGATATATATTAATAATTAATTCTAATTCTTTAGAAATATATTCAGATAAGTCTACTCCAATTGATTCTTTTACAAAAGAATCAGAAAAATTAGTAATATCTTGAATAACATAAGATTTTTTTTTTATAATTTTATGTTTATAAAAATGGATTGTTTTATCATATATATGATATACACCTTGAAAATTTTTTCCACAACTAATCGGCCAAGTAATAGGAATACAATGCATTTTAAAATCTTTTTCAATTTCATCAAGAAGAGATATTGGATCACAACTATCACGATCTAATTTATTAATAAAAGTAATAATAGGAGTACTATGAATACGTGTCACTTCTATTAATTTTCTTGTTCGTTCTTCTATACCTTTAGCTGCATCAATTATTACCACACAGCAATCGACTGCAGTAAGGATACGATATGTATCCTCTGAAAAATCTTGATGACCCGGAGTATCTAATAAATTTATTAAAATATTTTTATATGTAAATTGCATAACAGATGTAGTAACTGAAATACCACGTTCTTTTTCAATATTCATCCAATCTGATTTAGCATATTTTCCATTTTTTCTCCCTTTAATTGTTCCAGAAATATGAATTGCTTTACCAAATAATAACATTTTTTCAGTAATAGTAGTTTTTCCAGCATCAGGATGCGAAATAATTGCAAATGTTCTTCTTTTAATTAATTCCTGTTCATGCTTGTTTTCAAACATATATATACTCATTTAAAACATTTAATAAAAATATTTTGATATACTATTTTTTTTATAAATTTTTAAAAAAATTATCATCAATTGATGTAGTAAGATATATTATATAATATTAATAAAATGAATGTGTTCCATGTAAATGTTCTGTTTCATCACGTACTTTTTTTATTACAGAAAAAGTTGATAATAATTTTTTTTCTACTGTTTGTTTTAAAGTTAATCCAATCATTGAACATCCATTACAACCTCCGCTAAATCTAATTGTCACTGTACCAGTTTTATCGATTTTAGTTACATGTACTTGTCCTCCATGCATGGATAATTGAGGATTAATTTCTTCATTTAAGAAATTTTGTATTTTTTCTTCTAATGAAGATTCTTTTGAATAAAAAGAATTTTTCTCTAAAGAACAATTCTTTTTAACATAAGGAGCTTTTAATGTTAATTGTGAGCTAATGTGATCAGTAATTAAATCAATTTCTGCATTTTTTAAATAAGAAATAATTTCTTGATTAACATAAATAAAAAAATTTTTATATTTTAATTTTATATCTAATTTTTCAATTTCATTTTCATGGCAAAATGCAAGACCACATTCTGCAATTTGTGTACCTGGATGAATTACAAAAACTCGTATTTGAGTTCCAATAGGTTCATGAGATAACAGTGATGTAAGATGTTTTTGTGCATTTTTAGAAACAATAATCATAAGCATTACTTAAATTAAGTATTTTATAATAATTTTACTAATTTATTGACACAAAAACAAGAAGATTTATATTTAATATAAAACGAATATTTTTAAGATAGTTAAGAGAAAATAAATGAAAAATTTTTCTTGGGAAATCATGGGAATCGGAAAAATTAATGTTATCATATTAAACGGATGGGGAATTAATTCAAAAATTTGGTTATTTATTATTCAAGAACTAAGATACTATTTTAAATTTCATTTAATCGATTTACCTGGATCAGGACAAAATAAAAATCTTATTCCAATAAAAATAGATAAAATCGTTGAAATATTACGTCAAAAAATGCCTAAAGATGCGATATGGATAGGATGGTCACTCGGAGGTATCATTGTCAATTATTTTGGATTGCATTATCCTGAATATATTTTAGCTATCATTAATGTTGCTTCATCTCCATGTTTTATCGAAAAAAAGAACTGGCCAGGAATTAAAAAAAAAATAATTAATAATTTTTATTTTAATTTAAAAACAAAATATCATTATACAATAAGAAATTTTTTAGATTTAGAAAAAATAAATTCTGAAGAAAACTGTAAAGATATAATAATACTAAAAAATATTTTATCTTTACAATCATCACCAAATATAAAATTATTAAAAAATAGTCTAGAAATAATCTTATTATTTGACTTACGTGTAGATTTAACATTTCTTCAAACACCTTTATTAAGAATATATGGAGAACTAGATAACTTAGTACCTAAAAAAATAATATCCATATTAGATAAAAAATGGCCTAAAACAAAGTCTATTATTATAAAAAAATCTGCTCATGCTCCATTTATCACAAAAAAAAAAGAATTTTGTTATATTTTATCACATTTCAATCATTTTCTTTAAAAAAAATATAGCCCCAAAATCGGGGCTATCTACAATAAAAATTTTTAATATTTTATCAAAAAGGAATTTCATCATCAAAATCTATTTCTGATGTATGAATAACATCTTTATTTGAATGATGTGATTCTAATGTTTTTTTAAAATCTCCTGGATCTGATTTTTTCATATTTGATTCAATGCTATTATTTTCATGAGTTGATGATGTTTGCAAATGAGTATTACGGCTCCCTAGCATTTGCATTGTTCCACCTATATTAACAATAATTTCTGTAGTATAACGTTCAATTCCATTTTGATCTTGCCATTTTCTAGTTTGTAATGATCCTTCAATGTATACTTGAGAACCTTTTCTAAGGTATTCACCCGCAATTTCTGCTAATTTTCCAAATAACACTATTCGATGCCATTCTGTTTTTTCTTTGTTTTCTCCAGTATTTTTATCTTTCCAATTTTCTGAAGTGGCTAATGTTATATTAACTACTGCGTTACCATTAGGCATATAACGAACTTCAGGATCTTGACCTAAATGCCCAATTAAAATAACTTTGTTTATACCTCTACTGGCCATAACATGAACTCCATTTTTTTAAGAAATATGATTAAAAAATATATTTGTATATATTCATTTAAATTATACATCTTAAATATTTTATTTAATATGATCAAATCTATAAAAAATGCTATATTATTTTTTAGATATTTTGCAATTTAATAAATATAAAAACCTTATAAGTTTTGATTATTAATCTATGAATAATATTAAATATTTCACATAATTAATTTATAATTTAGATTTATTTTATAACAGATTATTTTATGCTTAATAAATTATCGATGTAATTTATTAATAAATTCTTCATGAAAAAAATATCAAATAAAATAGTTAACGTGACACATATATTAAGTATATTTTTATGTTTATTTTCATGATAAAAGAAATACAAAAAATGAAAAATATTTTTAAAAGGACTAAAATTAGATTAGTCTATACAGAGTGTGTTATTGCAATATTACGATATAATTTCATATAGATTCACTAAATAATAATGGTATATGCAATAAAATATGGCTAAAAATAAATTATATTTAAATCAAATTAATCGATTAAAAATTCCACCACATTCTTTAGAAGCAGAACAATCAGTATTAGGTGGTTTAATGTTAGATAATGAACAATGGGATAATGTTTCAGAGCATGTAGTAGCTGATGATTTTTTTAGTAAACCTCATCGATTAATATTTCAAGAAATGCAAAAACTTCTTGATTTAGGCTATCCGATAGATTTAATTACTCTTTCTGAATCTTTAGAACAAAAGGGTAAATTAGAAAGTGTGGGTAGATTTTCTTATCTAGCTGAATTATCAAAGAATACACCAAGTACAGCTAATATTACTGCGTATGCTGATATTGTTCGAGAACGTGCAATAGTCAGAGAAATGATATTAGTAGCTAATAAAATTGCTAATGCTGGATACGATACACAAGGAAGAAAAAGCGAAGAATTATTAGATTATGCTGAATCAAGCGTTTTTAAAATTGCAGAAAAACGTTTTAAAAAAGATTCAGGACCAAAAAATATCGAACAAATTCTTGATGAAACTGTTACAAGTATTGAAAAATTATTTTTATCACCAAATGATGGTGTAACAGGGATTAATACTGGATATCAAGATTTAAATAAAAAAATATCAGGTTTACAACGTTCTGAACTTATTATCATTGCTGCTAGACCTTCTATGGGAAAAACAACATTTGCTATGAATTTATGTGAAAACGCTGCTATGCTTTATGATAAACCTGTATTAATATTTAGTTTAGAAATGCCTGGAGAACAAATTATGATGCGTATATTAGCTTCTTTATCACGAGTAAATCAAGCCCGAATCAGAACTGGACAATTAAACGATGAAGATTGGGCTCGAATATCTGGAACTATTAATATATTACTTAAAAAAAAGAATATTTATATTGATGATTCTTCAGCATTAACTCCTAGTGAAGTACGTTCACGCGCGCGGCGTATTTATCGTGAAAACGATGGATTAACTTTAATTATGGTAGATTATTTACAACTTATGAGAGTACCCTCTCTTTCTGAAAATCGTACATTAGAAATTGCAGAAATATCTAGAACTTTAAAAGCATTAGCAAAAGAACTACAAGTTCCAGTAATAGCATTATCACAATTAAATCGTTCTTTAGAACAAAGAGCAGATAAAAGACCAGTAAATTCAGATTTACGTGAATCAGGATCTTTAGAACAAGATGCAGATTTAATTATGTTTATATATCGTGATGAAATTTATAATGAAAACAGTGATTTTAAAGGAATAGCTGAAATTATAATAGGAAAACAAAGAAATGGTCCTATTGGTACCATTCGTTTAACTTTCAATGGACATTGGTCTAGATTTGATAACTATGCAGGTCCTAAATATGATTAAATATTAAGTTGTTTGTTTAAAAATTTGTTACTAATTTATTTTGAAAATATAATATCAATTATTGAATTACAAAAATATTTTTTTAATTATTTAATTTTTTAATTATTTAATAAATTAATTTTTTTTATAATAAATGATTCAATAAAAAAATACGATTTATAAAAATATTTTTAGAAAATAAAATAATTAAAATAATATATTTTTCATTTTTATCCAGACATTATTATTAATATAACTCTTTTTTTTAATTTTTTAATTCATTATAAGATAATCTAATCTATGTATAAGAAAAAACATTTAAGTATTGGAATCATTATGGATTCTATTAAATCAATTAATATAAAAAAAGATTCAAGTTTCGCTATGATGTTGGAAGCTCAAAAGAGAAATTATATTATACATTATATGCAAATGAATGATCTTTATTTATTAGAAGGCACACCATATGCAAGAACTCGTATAATAAAATTAAAAAATAATATAGAAAAATGGTATGAATTTATTGCAGAAAAAAACATTTCTTTAAGTGAACTAGATGTTATCTTAATGCGAAAAGACCCACCATTTAATATAGAATTTATTTATTCAACATATATTTTAGAACGTGCCGAAAAAATGGGTACACTTGTTATTAATAAACCTCAAAGTTTAAGAGATTGCAATGAAAAAATGTTTATATCATGGTTTCCTGAATTAACTACTAATACTTTAGTAACAAGAAATATTCATAAAATACGTCAATTTTGGGAAAAAAATCAAGATATTATTATTAAGCCATTAGATAGTATGGGAGGAACTAATATTTTTCGTATTAAAAAAAATGATCCTAATTTTTCAGTGATTGCAGAAACAATGACTTCTTACCAAACAAAATATTGTATGATTCAAAAATATTTACCAGAAATTAAATTTGGTGATAAAAGAATTTTAATAATTAACGGAAAAGCCATACCTTGGTGTTTAGCAAGACTTGCTAAAATTGGAGAAACTAGAGCTAATTTAGCAGCTGGTGGAACAGGAAAAGTACAAGCTCTCAGTAAAACTGATTGGAAAATAGCACATTATTTATCTCCAATTTTAAAAGAAAAAGGTTTAATTTTTGTTGGTATAGATATAATAGGTGATAAACTTATCGAAATTAATGTTACAAGTCCAACCTGTATTCGTGAAATTGAATCTAAAAAAAATATTTCTATTACAAGCATATTATTTGATTATATAGAAAAAAAAATATTATATCAGAGATCATAAAATGATAATACTTGCATTTGATTTTGGAATTAAAAAAATTGGAGTAGCTGTAGGAGAAAATATTACTAAAAGAGGGAGACCGTTAAAATTTTTACATGCTCAAAATGGACATCCTGATTGGAATTTAGTAAAATATTTAATACATTTTTGGAAACCTAAATTTATTATTGTAGGTTTGCCATTAAATATCAATGGCACTAAACAAACTATAACAAAAAAATCTGAAGCATTTGCTCATATATTATATACTAAATTTAAGATTATTGTTAAAATGCATGATGAACGCTTGACAACTGTTGAAGCTAAATCAATTTTATTTAACAAAAGTGGTTTTAAATCATTAAAAAAAAGAGAAAGAATTCATTCTTATGCTGCTGTCATTATATTAGAAAGTTGGTTTAATGAATATGATTAATTAATAAATATTTTATAAACATTATTATACAAAAAAATAATATCAATAAAGTTTACTATAATTTCAAATAAAAATATATAAAAACACTCATCTCTTTCCAAGAAATCTGAACATCATAAAAATAAGTAAAAAAATTAACATGCTAATTGAACATCAATACCAGAAAAAATTAATCATTTTAAAGAAAACCATTTACAATTACGTATTTTAAAAATAGAAAATTAAAGAAATATAAAAACATGAAATGATATTTTATTAATAAAATATCATCTATTAAAAATAAAAACATTTTTTAAAACTGTTTTTGGTACTAAAAATTAATATCACATAATAGAATAAGAAAAAATTACTATTTTATTAAAAAAATTTAGACTTTTAGACATCTTATAACGCCTTAATAAAAATCAAAACTATTCAAGAAGTAGAAATAAAAGCTATCTAAAACTAGAGAAAATAGTTTCTTTATTGTCCACAATGAAAATTAAGAAAAATAATAGCTATTCCTAAAATAAAAGATAGAAATAAAGAGTATGTAATCATCAATAAAAACACAACGTTTTCCTGCTATAAATTCTTTATTATTAGACACTAATTTACCATATTTAAGAATCATTATTTACTATTAGTGATATAATGAAAATCAGATACCATATTTTTTAAAATATGAATATTATTTTTCAAATTAATACTTAAAAGATAAAAATATTATTATGTTTGAATTTCCTCCTCTAAGTTTATATATTCATATTCCCTGGTGCTCAAAAAAATGTGGATACTGTGATTTCTATTCGTATGTCAGTCAGACTAGTATTCCTGAAGAAAAATATATTGAACACATTTTTAAAGATTTTGAAAAAGATTTGCTAATGATAAATAATAGAATAATTAATACGATTTTTATTGGTGGTGGAACACCTAGTTTATTAAAAAAAGACTCTATTCAAAAATTAATATTAGGTATAAAAAAAAGACACACCATTTTAAATAATGCAGAAATTAGTATAGAAGCAAATCCTAAAACATTAGAATATAAAAATTTTATTCATTATAAAAATGTTGGTATTAATCGTTTGTCATTAGGCATTCAAACATTCAATTCTTCTTTATTAAAGAATATAGAACGCACATACAAAAAAAAAGAAGCTCTAGATGCAATCATAGAAGCAAAAAAATATTATTCTAATTTAAACTTAGATTTAATGTATGGTTTACCTGATCAATTATTAGAAGATACATTAGAAGATTTAAAATTAGCTATTGAATATAATCCTTCTCATATCTCATGGTATCAATTTACTATAGAACCAAACACTGTATTTTATAGAAAAAATATACATTTACCACATGAAGAATTAGTATTCCAGATGTTATTAGAAGGGGAAAAATTATTAAAAAAATCAGGATATAAAAAATATGAAATATCTTCATATGCTAAGATCAATTATCAATGCAAACATAATCTTAATTATTGGAACTTTGGAGATTATATAGGAATAGGTTGTAGTGCTCATGGAAAAATTACTCAAAAAAATGGAACAATTATTAGAACTATTAAAAACAAAAATATGCATCATTTTTTAAATGGAAATTATCTTCATTCAAAACATATAATTTCTAGAGAAGAAAAAATAATTGAATATTTTATGAATATGTTCAGGTTATATCAACCTGTTTTTAAAAAGCATTTTAGAAAGATGACTTATATTAATGAAAATACTATAGTAGAAAAAATTAAAATAGCACAAAAAGAAGGTTTAATAATAAATTATCCAAATCATTGGTATGTTACAAAAAAAGGAAAATTTTTTTTAAATACATTACTAGAAATTTTTTTAAGTTAAATCAGAAATATTATTTTTTAATTTAAACATTAAATCAAAAACACTATTGCCCTGAATACATGCTTTTATTTCAAATTTTGTCATTACACGAGATATAGGTCGGGGGATAAAATCATTTTTTTTAGATAAATTTTGATATTCATTAATATCTTTAATTTCATTTAATATATAACAAGCATATGATTTAGAATCAGTGGCAACATGTAATATACCATTAATTATTAATTTTTTTGCAATAATTTCTAAAAATTTTTTTTTTACAAGTCTTCTTTTATGATGACGTTTTTTGTTCCAAGGATCTGGAAAAAAAATTTGTACAATAGATAAAGTATTATCTGGAATCATATATTTCATAACTTCTACCGCATCGTGATAAATAATTCTTAAATTTTTAACTTGATAAATATGTGCTAAATTTAAACAAGAACCGATTCCAGATTTATATACTTCAATTCCTAAAAAATTTTTTTTAGGAAAATTTATAGCATTTTGAATTAAAGTTTTTCCGCAACCAAAACCAATTTCTAATACAATTTGATAATTTGAATTAAATATAGACGATAGATTTAATAATTGATCTTGAAAATTCACACCAATACAAGACCAATATTTTTGAATTGCATTTTTTTGTGAAGTAGTAAGACGCCTTTGACGAAATATAAAACTATGAATTTGGCGTAAAAAAGTACCATCTTTTTTATATTTTGGTATAAAAATATTATTTCTCATATTTTTTCATAAATCTTAATAAATTAATAAAAAATTTCTAATTATGATTTTTTAAGAATATCATAATATTAATATTATTAAAATATACTAAAAAATTTTTATCACATGGTTTATATAATAATGACAACATATTTTTTTTCACAATTAATAATAAATTGGTACCATAAATATGGCAGAAAAGATTTACCTTGGCAAAAAAATAAAACATTATATACAGTTTGGATATCTGAAATAATGTTACAACAGACTACGGTAAAATATGTCATTCCATATTTTAAAAGATTTATATTACATTTTCCAAATATACGTTCTCTTGATAAAAGTAAATTAGATGACGTTTTATATTTATGGAGTGGTCTTGGTTATTATAATAGAGCAAAAAATATTTATAAATCAGTGAAAATTATACGAGAAAAATACAATGGAAAATTTCCTGATCAATTTTTAAATGTCATAAAATTACCGGGAATTGGAAGATCTACAGCAGGAGCTATTTTATCTTTATCATTAAATTTTTTTTATCCTATATTAGATGGTAATGTTAAAAGAATTTTAATTCGTTACTATGGTATTATGAGTACAGTTCAAGATAAGAAAATAGAAAAAAAATTATGGAAAATTATTGAATCAATTACTCCAATATATAATACTGCTCAATTTAATCAAGGTATGATGGATTTGGGTGCATCTATTTGCACACGTATTAATCCTAAATGTCAATATTGTCCATTAAATAAAAAATGTATTGCACAAATACAAAAAGCATGGGATAAATACCCCTTAAAAAATAAAAAGAAAATCTATCCTAATAAGTTATTTTGGTTCGTCGTAATTAAATATAAATATAATTTTTGGCTACAAAAAAATACTCAAAAAAATATTTGGAACAATCTTTTTTGTTTTCCACAATTTAATAATGAAAAAAAAGCTTTAAATTGGCTTCAAGAAAAAAAAATAAATATTAATACATATCAAAAAATGATATCATTTTCTCATAAATTTAGTCATTTAATTTTACATATTCAACCAATTATTATCGAATTAACTCATATTTCACAATTACATGAAGAAAATCAAAAAAATATTTGGTATAATTTAAAAAACCCGCAACATATAGGAATACCTAAACCAGTACAAAGAATATTTGAAATATTTAAAAAAGATATTTTTAAAACAAGGATTATAAAATTATGAATAGAATTATTTTTTGTACATTTTTAAAAAAAAAATCTGAAGGACAAGATTTTCAATGTTATCCTGGTAAATTAGGAGAAAAAATATATAATCACATTTCAAAAGCAGCATGGGAACAATGGATTAAAAAACAAACAGTTTTAATTAATGAAAATAAATTAAATATGTTTAACTATAAAGATCGTCAAATTATTGAACATCATATGAAATTATTTTTATTTAAAAAATAAAATAATTTTATAAATTCTAAATTATTTTTTAACACTTAATATTATATTATTAATTAAAAAAAATCTTATAAAAAAAAACTCTTATAGTGCTTATATTTGATTCCGGTGTTGGTGGATTATCTGTATTAAAAACTATTAAAAAAATTTTACCGAATATTCATTATATTTATGTATTAGATAATGAAGTATTTCCGTATGGAAATAAAACAGAATGTTTTATAGTGCATAGAACTATAAAAATTATTCAAATTATTAAAAAATATTATCCTATTAATATAGTAGTTATTGCGTGTAATACAGCTAGCACTATAGCTTTATCTATTTTAAAAAAAAAATTTAATTTTCCTATTATTGGAATACTTCCTGCTATAAAAAATGCTGAAAAAATAACAAAAAATAAAATTATTGGTTTGATAGCCACACAAGCAACAATCAATTCAATTTATACCAAAAAATTAATACATGAGACATCTTCTTTCAATACTATTAAAATTATTAGTACAAATCAACTAGCATCAATATCTGAAAAAAAAGTTAGAGGAATGATATTTTCAAAAAAATATTTAAAAAATATTTTTACACCTTGGATAAATTTAAATATTAAACCTGATACAATTATATTAGGATGTACTCATTTTTCATTTTTAAAAAAAGAAATTCAAGATACTATATATCATAAAAAATCATTAATTAATTTTGTTGATTCTAGTGAAACTATTGCATTATCCATTCAAAGTTATTTTGATAAATTTAATATTCATCAAATTATTAAAGAAAATATTTTTTTATATTCAAAAAATGATTATTTTTTACAACGTTTATTATTTTTTTTAAAAAAATACCAATTTAAAAAAATCAAATATATTAATTTAAATTAATACTATTAATTAAAATATTTTTATTTTTTTGAAAAGCATAATTTAATAATTTTTTTAATAAGATTACTTTCTTAAAATCATTATTATTTTTTTTTAATAATATTAAAATTTGGTTATTATATTTTTTAAAAAAAATTGGATTAAAAATTTCCATGCAATATTTTAGCCATATTTTTTTTTCATTTTTATCTAATGTATAAAAAAAGTTACGAGCGCGATAACGAAATAATAACGTTTTTAAACGCATATCATAAAAACTATAATTAGTATTTTTTAAAAGTATTGGTAGAGTATTTCGAATAGATTTGATGATCTTTTTATCATGTAAATTAAAAAAAGAATCATATATTTTTAGATCAACATTTGACGATTGATTGATGTCAGGTTCTTTAAAAAATATATTTTCAATATGTATAATTAAAAAATAATTTTTTTTTATTAAATTAATATTTTTCTTACATAAAGACAAATTAAAATTTAATCGATTATAATCATCTTTATTAATTACTGTCATTGGTGCTAAAATAGGACAACGATTCAAATGTAATAACACTATTCCAAAATTAGAAAAATCTTTTATAGAAAGATTATCATTTAAAGATATTCTTTTAAACAAATTAATTAATATTTCAAAATCTTTTAATAAATCTATAGCAATTAATACATTGTTATTTTTTTTTAAATACATTATTGGCAGCACAATACTAGCATTATGACGCATCGCTGTAAAATAACTAGAAATATATATCATCGGGGTAAATTTTTTTATATTAATTAATTTTTGTAACTCATTTTTCTTTCTTATATTAAAGAAAAAATTAAATAATTTAGGTTCTTTTTTTTGGATAATTTTTGCAATTTCAATAGTTGCATACACATCCGAAACAGCATCGTGTGCATTTTTATGTAAAATGTTATTTTCTTTTGTTATATCTGAGAGTTTAAAACTAGTAAATCCTAATTTATTTTTAGGCCATTTTATACTATTAGGCCTAAACACATAACATGCTCGTAATATATTTAATAAATCCCAACGAGAGTTACCATTCTTCCAACTCCATTCATAAGAATCAAAAAAATTTCTATAAAATATATTTCGTGTAATTTCATCATCAAATTGAATATTATTATAACCAACAATACAAGTATTAGGATATATTAAAATATCATGTACTTTTTTAGAAAAATTATATTCATTAGTTCCGTTTTTATGTGTATATTGAGGAGTGATATGAGTAATTAGAACAGAATTTGGATCAGGTAAATAATCATCTGGTGGAATACAATAAAAATATTGCGGATCATCCACTATATTAAATTGCATATCAGTTCTAATACATGCAAATTGAGCTGGCTTATCTAAAGATGTATGTTTTCCAAATGTTTCATAATCATAAAACAAATAAGTAGATATATTATTTTTAAATAGCATAATTGTAAATTTTAATAAAATAATTAACTATCAATATAAAAAAGGTTTATAAAAATGTCTGAAATAAAGCAATCATTTAAGAATGTATTAGAATTTGTGCATAAATCTAGAAGAAAAAATAAAATTAAAAGAGAAATTTGTGATATTGAAAAAAAAATAAGAGATAATAAAAAAAGAATATTACTTTTAGATAATCTAAATCAGTATATTAGTAGAGATATGAGTTATGAAGAAATTAAAAAAATAATTTTTATGATGAAAAATGATTATGAAGATCGAGTAGATGATTATATTGTAAAAAGTGCAGAATTATATAAAGAAAAAAAAAGTTTATCACAAGAGTTAAAATTAATGATCAAGTAATTTTCTCCTCCGACTGGATTCGAACCAGTGACATACGGATTAACAGTCCGCCGTTCTACCAACTGAACTACAGAGGAATATGAATATATATATCAAAAATTTTTATATCTGTCAAATGTATATATAAAAAAAACATCAAAAAAAAAAATATATAAAATATTTAAAAGATTTCTAGATTATTATAAAAAATTGCTCTATAGTAAGAATAGTAAAAATTTGGCCCTTTAGCTCAGTGGTAAGAGCAGGCGACTCATAATCGCTTGGTCGCTGGTTCAAATCCAGCAAGGGCCATAAAAAACTAACTTCTTCTAAAATTTTTTATCTAAACATCATACTAATTTTAATATCAATTCAAATGATTAATTTTCAAAATTCTATTCTAAATTTTTACGATTAAT
Source organism: Buchnera aphidicola (Macrosiphoniella sanborni) (assembly GCF_005080885.1). Classification (NCBI taxonomy): domain Bacteria; kingdom Pseudomonadati; phylum Pseudomonadota; class Gammaproteobacteria; order Enterobacterales; family Erwiniaceae; genus Buchnera; species Buchnera aphidicola. The sequence goes on from NZ_CP034864.1 coordinate 574,512, forward strand.
TAGGATCTAATTTTTATGAACTGGAAAAAAGAATTTATTGATTATTCTTTTAAAAAAAAAGCATTAAAATTTGGAAGATTTAAATTAAAATCAGGACGAACTAGTCCTTATTTTTTTAATTCGGGATTGTTATCCACAGGAAAAGATATTATAAAAATTGGTTTATTTTATGCACATTCTATTATAAAATCAAAAATAAAATTTGATATATTATTCGGTCCTGCATATAAAGGCATTCCTATAGTTGCAGCAACTACAATAGCATTAAAAAATCACTATAACTTAAATGTTTCATATGCTTTTAATCGTAAAGAGAAAAAAAAATATGGAGAGAAAGGAGGTTTAATTGGAACAGAAATATATCAAAAAAGAGTTATTATTTTAGACGACGTAATTACATCGGGCACTGCAATACATCATTCTATTAAAATTATAGAAGAACAAGAAGCAAAAATTTCTTCTATTTTTGTTCTTTTAGATAGACAAGAAAAAGGACAAAGAAATTTATCTACAATTAATCATATTTCAAAAAATAATAGTTATAATATTATATCTATAATAACAATTGAAGATTTGATTTCTTATTTAATAGAAGATCCAAAATTAAATAAACATATTCCTGATTTAATAAAATATCGTAAAAAATATGGAATATAAAATACTATCTTATTAATCTTTATTAATCTAAACCAGAATGGCCAAAACCTTTTTTTGCACGTTCTGTACATTTAAAATCTTTTACTAAAGAAAAAAAAGGTCTAATAATTGGAACAAATACTATTTGTGCTACTCTTGCATACGGATAAATATCAAAATTTCTTTTACTTCTATTCCACAGAGAAATCATTAATTCACCTTGATAATCAGAATCAATTAAACCAATTAAATTGCCTAAAACAATACCTTTTTTATGACCTAATCCAGATCTCGGCAAGATTAATGCAGTAATATTAGGATTAGAAATGTGTATTGCTATTCCAGTTGGAATCAATATTGTTTGTTGTGATTGTAATTGAATTTTTTTTGTTAAACAAGCTCTAAGATCTAAACCAGACGATCCTGGAGTTGCAAAATTTGGCAAAAAAAATTTTTTTTTTATATCATTATTTAAAATTTTTATTTTAATAGTATTAATAGTATTCATAGTAATATTATATATTTTTAAAAACTCATAACTGTTATTATAAAAGCTTTATAATACCGATGCATAAAAACCTGGATTAATAAAAGAAGAACGTGTAGACAATGAATAATTTAAATTATGATTTGTCCATGTTTTAACTATGCCTCCAGATGCAACAAGAATAGCATTACCGGCAGCGGTATCCCATATATTTGTATTTCCAAATCTTGGATAAATTTGAGCTTTTCCTTCAGCTATTAAACAAAATTTTAATGATGAACCTAATTTTTTAATTTTATAATTTTTGATATTTTTTAAATATTGTTTTAATTTTTCATTAGGATGAGAGCGACTAATAACTAATAAAGGAATATTTGCTTTAGAAACATGAATTTTTCTTTTGCAACCTATTTTTTTCTCTTTCCATGCATTATTTTTATATGAAGAATATAAAATGTCTAACACAGGAGCATATATGACACCTAATATAGGAATATTATTTTTAATTAAACAAATATTTACAGTAAATTCACCGTTTTTTTTTAAAAACTCTTTTGTTCCATCTAATGGATCAATCAACCAATAATTATTCCAATTTTTACAAATATTCAAATCATAATTTTCTTCTTCTGAAACTATTGGAACATTAGGGGTTATTAATACGATACCTTTTTTAATAATATTACTAGCTTCACGATCTACATTAGTTACAGGCGTATTATCAGATTTATAAGAAATATTTAAATATTCCTGAGAATTATAAAAATTCATAATAGAATGACCAGCACAACGTGCTAGTTGACAGATTTTATCCAACATTTTATACCGCTTTTATGTATAATTTAGTATTTAAATAACATTTAAAAACATATAAAAATTAATTTTTTGGAATAATATTAACTATAAATTCAACACATACTTTTTTATGTGGTTGGAAAATTACTTTATGTTCACCTATTTTACGTAATAAACCATTAGGTAATCGAATTTCTTTTTTATTTATTTTCAAACCTAATAACATTATTGCTTTAACAATATTTCTAATACCTACAGAACCAAATATTTTTCCTTCTTTTCCGACTTTTGATACTATAGTTATTGCATTAATTTTTTTTATTTTTTCAGCTCGTGACTGTGCTGTAAGAATTCTACTAATTTTTTCTTGCTCTAACGCAATGCGTTGTGCTTCAAAAGATTCAATATTTTTTTTATTAGCTAAAATTGCTTTTCCTTGTGGAATTAAAAAATTTCTAGCATAACCTGATTTAACATTTATTATTTTTCCTGGATCACCTAATTTATAAATTTTTGATAAAAGAATAATTTGCATAATAATTTTTCTCTTTCATGACGAAATTAAATATGATGGTCAGTGTATGGTAATAAAGCAAGATAGCGTGCTCGTTTAATAGCTCTAGATAATTGTCTTTGATATTTTGCTCGTGTTCCTGTAATGCGACTAGGAACAATTTTACCACTTTCAGTAATATAGTTTTTTAACATAATAATATCTTTATAATCTATTTCATGAATACCTTCTGCAGTAAAACGACAAAATTTTCTACGACGAAAATAACGTGCCATTTAATTCTCCTAAAATTTTATATAAATTAAAAATATTATATATTTTATTGAGAAACTAATTCTTAATAAAGAATCATTTTTTATTTTTTTTCTTTTTTATCATCTTTTAATTTTAAAATCGGTGATAACTCAACTACAGCTTTTTTCATACATATAATCATATTTCTAAGAATGATTTTATTAAAACGAAAATCTGTTTCTAAAACACAAATAGTTTTTGGAAAAACTTCTATATTCATTAAAATATAATGTGCTTTATGTAATTTATTAATAGAATAAGATAGTTGACGTCTGCCCCAATCTTCTAAACGATGTATGATTCCACCATCTTTTTCAATAATTTTTTTATATTTCTCATTAAGCAATGGTATTTTTTCGCTTTGATCAGGGTGAATGATGAATATTATCTCATAATGACGCATGAATATTTGCTCTTTTTAATAATGAAGTATTTTATAAAATGTTTTTAATAAATTTCTAAAAAACAAGAAAAATTTTTAAAAATTTAAATTAATTATTTTATATAATATTGTAATTTATAAGAAAAATCAATATAATTTGGTATAGTTTAAACAAAATTAATAAGATTGATATAAAGATAACTCTATTTTTCGTTCTTGTAAATTTACTGACATTACTTTAACTTGTAAAGCATCTCCAAGACGATAAACATTCTTATTCACTTTTCCAATTAATTTTAAATTTAAGGTATCAAAATAATAATAATCATCATTTAAAGAAGTTATATGTACTAAACCATCAATAAAAAATTGATTTAAACGAACAAAAAAACCAAAAGAAGTAATATTAGAAATAACACCATTTAATATACAACCAATTTTTTTATGCATAAAATCACATTTTAACCAATCAATAACGTCTCTAGTAGCCTCATCTGCACGTCTTTCAGTCATTGAACAATATTTTCCTATATTTCTCATTTCATTCATATTATATAAATAATTATTATAAATATTATCTATTTGATTAATATTTCTTTTTTTATTCTGCAATAATAAATATTTAATAATTCTATGTAATATTAAATCAGGATAACGTCTAATAGGTGAAGTAAAATGAACATAACTAGATAAAGATAAACCAAAATGACCATAATTATCAGGTGAATATATAGCTTGCTTCATAGAACGTAATAATACTGTTTGAACAATCTCATATTGAGAACTATTAGAAATTTTTTTTAATAAATTCGAATAATGAATAGATTTCGGAGTGTCTCCTCCTAATAATTTTAGACCTATTTTCTTTAAAAATATACGCAAACTAACAATATTTTCTGTTTTAGGAGAATCATGATTCCGAAATAAAACAGGATGTGTGTATTTTTTAATAAAACAAGCAGAAGCAATATTAGCTAAAATCATACATGATTCGATAAATTTATGAGCATCATTTCGAATTTTTTGATGTATTTTTTTAATACGAAGATTAGAATCTAAAACAAATTTCGGCTCAATTTTTTCAAAATCAATACCTTTTTTAGATACTCTATATTTATTAAAAATTTTTTGCAAACATAACAAATTTTGAATATATTTTAAATTTTTTTTATATTTTTCTTGTAATAAAACATCACCATTCCAAATTTTATCTATTTCATCATATGTAAATCGTCCATGAGAACAAATAACAGCTTCATAGTGTTTATAACTTATTAATTCCCCGCTATTTGATAAACTCATTTCACAAATCAAACATAAACGTTCAACATGAGGATTTAAAGAACATAAATCTGTAGACAGTTGCTCTGGTAACATAGGGACAACTAATGAAGGAAAATATATAGAGGTACCTCTTTCTAACGCTTCTTTATCTAAAGGAGTATTAGGTTCAACATAAAAACTTACATCTGCAATAGCAACCCATAAATTCCAACCTTCTTCTGCATTATTTTTTTTTTTACAAAAAATAGCATCATCAAAATCATAAGCATCTTCATCATCGATTGTAAAAAAAGAAAAATGTCTTAAATCAATACGATTTTCAAAATTATATTTTTTAATTTTTTTATTAATATCATATAATTGACTTTTTACTGCGTGTGACCATGAAGAGGGAATCGAATATGTACGTAATGCAATTTCTATTGCTAAATTTGTCTCCATTTTTTTACCAAGAACTTCTGTAATTGATCCTATCATTTTAATATTTCGTATAGATTTTTTATTGATTTTCACAACTACAATAGATCCTATAGAGATATGTTCCTGAATAGATGATGCAACAATAAAAATTTTAAAATGAAAACGAGTATCGTTAGGTATAACAAAAGTAATATTTTTATTAATATAATATCTACCAACAATGAATGTATTATTAGGTTCTAATAATTTTAAAAATCTTGCTGAACTTCTTTTTTTTACATTAGAATAAGTAATATAAGCAAGAATAATATCACCATGAATACAAAATTTCATTTCTTCTGATGATAAAAAAAGATCATCTTTTAATATTTCTGTTCTAAGAAAACCATAACCATCTTTATGTCCTATTACTTTTCCTTTAACCACTTTATAATTTTCAGGAACAGTATAAAAATGATTTTTAGTATATATCACTTGACCGTCTTTTTCCATTTTCTGTAATCTGCAGCGTAATGCTTTCTTTTGTTCTTTATTATTAATGTAAAATTTTTTTTCTAAATTTCTTTGACTTATCAAGTTTTTACATGTTTTTAACCATAATAAAATACATTCACGACTTGGAATAGAATTTCTATATCTATTTAACAACTTCTTGTGGTAGAGATCTACTACCATATTCACTTCTCCACATATATTATTTAATCATTAATATAATGATATACTATTGCTAATTATTTTATTTATTTAATTAAAATTATTCATTTTTAACATTCAAAAACATCTTTTATTAAAATAATATCAGAACGCTCTGGACCAGTAGAAATGATATCAACAGGGGTTTGTGTGATTTCTTCTATAGAATTTATATAATGATGTGCTTCATAAGGTAAATCTTCCATTTTTTTTGCACCTAAAGTTTTTTTAGTCCATCCAGGATAACTTTTATAAATTGGAACTATTTTTTCCCATTCGTTTATATCTGGAAAAGATATTATTTCTAAAGTATCTATATTTTTGTAAGCTACACAAATCTTAATTTCGTCTAATCCATCTAATACATCTAATTTTGTAATACATAAACTAGATAGAGAATTAATTTTTACTGCTCGACATAAAGATACAGCATCTAACCATCCTGTTCTTCTTTTTCTACCAGTTGTAGAACCAAATTCATGACCTTTATTAGAAAAATGTCTATCTTTATCATCAAACACTTCAGTAGGAAAAGGACCATAACCAACTCTAGTAGAGTACGCTTTTGTTATACCAAGAATATAATCTAAATCTTTAGGTCCAACTCCTGTTCCTGTAATTACTCCTCCAACAGTACTATTAGAAGAAGTGACATAAGGATATGTACCATGATCAATATCTAAAAAGCTACCTTGAGCACCTTCAAAAACGATTTTTTTCTTATCTTTGATAGCTTTATGTAAAATATTAGTAGTATCTTGTATCATATCATGGATCACATCTATTGTTGGTAATAAATCTCTTAAAATTATTTTATAATCAATAGGTTTATGTTGATAAAAATTTACTAATTGATGATTATAATAATGTACTATTTTTTCTAAACGAGTAGATAAATTTTTTTCATTTTTTAAATCTCCTATTCGTAATGCTCGACGTGCGATTTTATCTTCATATGCAGGTCCAATCCCTCTTCCTGTTGTTCCTAATGCATTAATTCCTAATTTTTTTTCACGAGCTATGTCCATTTCAATATGATATTGCAAAATTAAAGGAGAAGCATCTGAAATAAATACACGTTTATTAATAAAAATATTGTTTTTTTCTAACATTTTTATTTCTTTTATTAATTCTGCAGGTGAAACTACTACACCATTAGCAATAATACCGATTGTATTTTGATGCAATAATCCAGATGGAATTAAATGTAAAATTATTTTTTTTTCATTTACAACTAAAGTGTGTCCTGCATTATGTCCTCCTTGATATCTTACAACATATGAAGCATCTGAACTTATATAATCTACTATTTTTCCTTTACCTTCATCACCCCATTGTGTACCTAATATCACAATATTTTTTTTCATTTTTTTACGTACCTATTGTCATTAAAATATTTTATATCTATTTTTGAACAATTAATTTTTTAGTTCAATAATTTTATTGAGATACTTAAGAAAATGACTATTTGAATTAATTAACATAATATTGTCATTATTTTTAAAACTATTTTCATAAGCATGTAGACCACGCATAAAAAAATAAAAATCTGGTTCTTTACTAAAATTTTTTGCAAATAATTTAGTGACTGTAGCTTCTCCTTCACCTTTAATAATTAGTGCTTTTTTTTGTGCTTGTGCTAATATAATAGATACTTTATAATCTGCCTCTGCACGTATTTTTTCAGCTGTTTCTTGACCTTGAGAACGTTGACTACGCGCTACTGCTTCTCTCTCAGCTCTCATTCGATTATATATAGCATCTGATACTTCAATAGGTAAATTAATTTGTTTAATACGAACATCTACTATTTGAATACCTAATGCATTCATGCTATTTACATTAATTAAAGATGTTTTTCTTAAATTAATAGTTCCTTTATTCAAGTCATTTAAAACTTCTGCAGTTAATTTTCCTCGTGAATCTGTAACAATTTCTTTAACATTTAAACGACCAATTTTAGATCGTAATCGATCATTAAATTTTCTTTTTAATAATACTTCAGCTTGAAAAACATCTCCTCCACTAGTAGCAAGATAATATCTACTAAAATCATTAATACGCCACTTTATATAAGAATCAATAATAAGATCTTTTTTTTCCTTCGTTACAAAACGATCTTCTTGATTTTCCATAGTATGAATACGAACATCTAACATTTTAACTGTCTCTAAGAATGGCAATTTAAAATGTAATCCTGGATTATATACTACAGTTTTTTGATTATTATTACGTAAAACTTTTCCAAATTGTAAAATAATTCCACGTTCCCCTTCTTTTACAATAAAAACAGAAGAAGATAATAAAAAAAGAAAAATACTTAATAGAAAAATAAAAACTTTATTTATATTCATTTTCTCTCCATATTTTTAAAATCGTTTCGAATAGAATTGATACGACGTTCTTCTAAAATATTCTTAGGAGATAATGAAGAAAAATAATTTTTATCTTTTTTATTTTTAAAAGAATTATTTTTCTGTAAATTCATATTTTTTTTAAATGATTTGATATTAGAAAATAAATTATCTAAAGATAAAAAAAATATAGAATTGTCTTTGTTATCAAAAAATATTTTTTTATTATTTCTCAATAATCTTTCCATAGATTCTATATATAGACGTTTTAACGTCATTTTTTTTGATAATTGATATTCAGGCAAAATTTTATTAAATCGAGATATTTCACCTTGAGCTTCTAAAATTATACGTGAAGAATATGCTTTTGCTTCTTCTAAAATTCTTTGTGCTTTTCCATTAGCTTTTGGTTTCACTTCATTAGAGTATGCTTCAGCTTCACGTATATATTGTTCACGATTCTCACGAGCAGCAATTGCATCATCAAAAGAAGCTTTTACTTCTTCAGGAGGTCTAGCTGTTTGAAAATTAACATCTAATATTGTTATACCCATATTATATGGTTTAATTATTTCTTCAATTTCTTTTTGAGTATCATTTCTAACTAACGTACGACCTTCTGTTAATACTCTATCCATAGTAGAACGTCCAATAACACCTCTTAATGCACTATCTGTTGCTTGTCGTAAACTGTCATCAGGGTATGAAATAGAAAAAAGATAATCTACAGGATTAGTGATTTTGTATTGTACATTCATTTCAACACGAACTACATTTTCATCTGCAGTTAACATAGTACCTGAAGTTGCTAATTCACGAACAGTTTCAACATTAATAGCTTGTACTTCATGAAAAAAAACAGGTTTCCAATTTAATCCAGGTTTAACTAAATAACTAAATTTCCCAAAACTAGTTACTACACCACGTTCAGCTTCTTTTATAGTATAAAAACCACTCACACACCAAACAAAAAAGATTATTAATATTATTATGAAAATAGGATGAACTATTTTTTTTGATGAATGTGAAGAATTATTATTTTGAGTAACAATATTTTTAAGATTACATAAAAATTTTTTTATATCTAATATTGTTTTTTTTGTATCTTTTTTATTTTCTGAATAGTTTTTATTATAACCATCCTTCTTCCCCCATGGATCAAATTCAGGTTTATTATCATGTGGTTTATTCCAAACCATTTTATACCTCATTTTTAAAAAAATAGTAAATTTATTCAAATAATTTTTCTGTTTTTAAAGAATGGTTAATATTTTTTTCAGTAAAATATCAGGATGTAAATTACATAATACTTCATCAATATTATTCCACTTTTTTAACCATGTTAATTGATTTTTAGCCAGTTTTCTTGTTGCATAAATCATTTTATTAAACATTTCTTGATAACTATTTTTATATTCAAGATATTCCCATATTTGGCGATAGCCAATACACCTCATAGATGGCAAATTAATATGTAAATCACCTCGTAAAAAAAGTAGTTCGACTTCTTTTTGAAAACCAGAAATCAACATTTTTCTTATGCGTATTTCAATCTTATTATTCAACCATTCTTTATTTGGAGGCATTAATGCAAATTGGAAAATTTTATACGGTAATTGATAGTTGTTATTTTTTGTTAATTCTGTTAAATTTTTCCCTGAAATATAAAAAACTTCTAAAGCTCTAAGTAATCTTTGATAATCATTCTTATGAATTCTTTTTGCTGCAATAGGATCTATTAATTTTAATTTTTCATGCAAAAAATATTTTTTAGAGTTTTTTTGTAATAAATATTGTCGTAATTTAAGATTAGATGGTGGTAAAGTAGATAATCCATTCAATAAAACATGGTAATAAAACATGGTTCCACCAACAAGAAAAGGTATTTTCCCTAATTTAATAATATTATTAATTTCATTTAAAACATCATGATGAAATTCTGCAGCTGAGTAATTTTCAATTGGGTCTCTAATATTTAATAATCGACAAGGATGAATAGATAAATCAGTAATACTTGGTTTATCTGTTCCAATATCCATACCCCGATAAATTAATGCAGAATCTACACTAATTAATTCTATTGGTAGATATTTTCTAAGATAAATAGAAACTTTACTTTTTCCACATGCTGTTGGACCCATCAAAAAAATAACAATAGGTTTAGTTTTATTTATATTTTTAACATACATAATGCTTTATCAATATTTATTTTTTGTAATAATTTTGGTGGAGGATTAAATTATAGGGCAATATTGTTCTAGTTATAAAATAACTGAAATTCTTTTGATACAAATCTAATGTTGTATTCTATAAAAATATTTTTATAAAACTAATTTACTAATTCTATAATTGATATTTTTTCCTGATAAATAAAAATTTGAAAAATTCTAATATTGTATATTCAATATTTTTTTAGAAAAAGAAGTAGAAATTTTAAAATAACATATTTTTTTTAAAATATTAAATTAAATACAATTCTTGATAAAATCTTTTAATTTTGAAATAATATTATATATTCTTGAATTCTAAGAAATAATAAAAAATTAATTAAAATAATTAAATATTAATGAAAAATTAATTAAAATATATAGAGGTAATGTTTTTTTTGTGAATATCATTGGCTAATTTTATTTTTTTAATTATTACATGTAGTATCCAGAAAAGAAATTTATGAAAAATTATCAGTATTTTCATTAAAAAATAATATACATTTATCATGTTTAACAATTTTCCAATAAAAAAATAATATTTTTTTAAGAAATTATCTAGTATATATCTAATATCAATTATGTATGTATCTAATATCATTAGATTCATCTTCTTTTTTAAATATTTTAAATATAAAGGGGCTTGTTTAAAAACAAAAAATTTCCAAGAACATGATCTGTTATTTTCATATAAATTTATTTATATATTTTTTCCTTAATGAAGATCATGTCTTGAAGAAAATATTTTTTTGGATATTTTTTAAGTTATATAAAATTGTTTCATAAATAAATTTATATATTTTATTAAGTTTATACAACTTAATCGTGTTTTTAGTAGGATGAATATCAATATTAAATAATTAGATGAAATATTTAAATATAAAAAAGAGATGTTTTTTATGTTTTGTTATTCTAAAATAACCCGTATATACTGTTCTGAATTAAATAAAAATATGATTTTCTGAGAATAACGATCCTGAATATTTTTTAGATAATTAAAATAATTAGGATTTGCAATCGATTTAAATAAGAAAATATGATTTTTGTTTCTGAATTGTAATTAATGTATTAACATCAATTTTATTCAAAATATCTTGAATTCTATCAATGTTTTTAGTTTTATTTTTTATAGCATTAAATTTTAAAATAAATTTTTTATTTTTGAGAGAAAAGTTAATATTAAATTCAAATAAAGCTATTTTTTTATTACTGTAACTATATTTAAAAATTTTATTTTTTTATTTCGTATAAAAAATAATTGATTAGGTATATTAAAAAAACAATTTTATAATAAGACTGGTACTTATAAGACAAGAAATATATTCTAAAATAATATCAAATCAAGAAATTTTTCTGATTTTTCAATCAATATTATAAAATGATATATTTGAAAAAATAATAGTTCATTGCGAAACAGTTCTAATACTAGCTAAAACTTTCTTCCTTCTCCCCTCAAACCAAAAGTAGTAATTGAATCTAAAAATCTGATAAAAAATGAATTTTACTAGTATTATTAGTATGATGAAAGATTGTAAGAAATAAATCTTTTTTTGGAATCCACTACCATCATCTTGTATTACATTAAAATTCGCTTTTATTATAAAATTAATATTTTTTGTACCAGAATCTATAACTATTTTCTATCATTTCTTTTACTACAGAATCTGATCTATCAATAATTTCTCTGGAAGAAATTTAACTCAATAAATCAGTTGAAAATACACGAATAGATATTTTTTGATATTCTAATTTTGAATTAAAAAAATACATTCAATCAAAATTATTATATAAAATTATATGATTCTATTTCTTTTAATTCTTTTACAATTGTATTGTATGATGAAATAATAGAATATATTCCTTCTTCATTTAAACTAGCACTACAAATTTTTATTAATGTTTTTTTTATTCCTATTTTTTTTATTAAAGATGAAATTTTTATAGATTCTAAATCATTTGGATTACAGTAATGCAATGCTGCTGCTGCACCTTTAGATAAATGAGAATACGGTAATTTATATTGAATACTATCTAAAATAGGCTTAATTAAACGTTCTTCTTTTCCCAATTTTTGAATGGGGTTACGTGCTATTCGTTCTAAACAATCTGATAAAATAGAATTTTCAAAACGAAAAAAAATTTTTTTAATATAATCTAAGTGATCATTTTGATTTAAATTATAACGTTTGATTAATATTGCACCACTTTCTTGCATAGCACTCTGAACAATAATACGTATTTTTGGATCTTTAATAGCTTCTTGTATCGTTCTGTATTTTTTTATTAATCCAAGATAAGCTGCAATAGCATGTCCAGTATTTAATGTAAATAGTTTTCGTTCTATAAAAAGATTTAAATTATCGCTGAATTGCATATCAATAATTTTTGGTATTGTACCTTTAAATTGGTGAATATTAACAATCCATTCTTTAAATTCTTCTGCGATAACAAATAAATCACATTTATTATAATTAACTAGCGGAATGATCGTATCAATACTACAATCTATAAATCCTACACATTCACTTAAATAATTATGATATCTTATAGGTAATATTTTCAAAACTTCTTTTTTTAAAAAAGAACTTGCTTTTATTTTATTTTCACAAGCAATAATATTTAAAGGTATTACTGATTCATTTTGCACTTTTAATATTATTCCTTTTGCTATAATATTAGCAAGGTTATTGAGTGCATTCACACCTACTGCTGTTGTAATTAAGTCAACTGAAGAGATTTTTTTAAAAATATCTAAATCATTTACATTAATAGCAGTTATATTTTTAATATTAGTGATTTTATATCTATTACAACTTACTGTTTTAACTGAATATTCTTTATTATTATTAATTGCATTTACTATATCTTGATTAAGATCTGCAAAAATAACTTCAAATCCAGATTCTGATAACGTTTTGCCAATAAAACCACGTCCAATATTACCTGCGCCAAAATGGAGTGCTTTCATAAATCGATCCAATAAAATATTATATTGAAAATTAAAATAAAATTAAATTTATTTAATAGTTAATAATTCTAAAACTTCATTTATACTAGTAGTAGTAGATAATTTTTGAATAGTTTTTTGATTATCTAAAGCATTAGTGATATTACTTACTACCATAATATGTTCGTTATTTTTTGCCGCAATACCAATAACAAGATAAGCAATTTCATCTATTTCTTCTCCAAATTGAACACCTTTAGGAAATTGACAAAAAATTATTCCTGTTTTTAAAACAGAATCTTTTGATTCAATTGTTCCGTGCGGTAATGCTATTGATTCTCCAAGCCAAGTAGAAGACATTTTTTCTCTTTCTAACATAGATTCAATATAATTCTCTTTAACATAACCTTGCGTAACAAGTTGTTTTCCAACAATTTTAATAGCTTCTTCTTTACTATCAGCATATTGATTGAGTAAAATATTTTTTTCAGTCAATTGGAATAAACTAAATGATTGTTTCTTATTATCATTATCTGTAATACGGACATGATCAATATTTTGATTAATATTGATAGTATTAGTATGTTTGATTAATTTTTCTATTAAATTATCATAAAAATTATTATTAAGAAAGTTTTTTAAAGAGATATGCTGCGCATATGGTGCATATTTTTGAGCACGAGATGTTAAATTTTGATGTGTAATAACTAAATCTGTTTTTTTTGGTAATAAATTAATAGCTGTATTTAAAACAGAAATATAATTTAAATTAGCTTTTTTTATTTTTTTTCGTAGAATACTTGCACCTAATGCACTAGATCCCATACCAGCATCACAAGCGACAATAATACTTTTAATTCCATTAAAATTAATATGATCTAAATTATTTTTCAAAGATAAGGGATTAAAATTATTTTTATACTCTACTTTATACAGATCAAAATTAAATTTTAAAAATAATGCAGAACTGATAAAAGAAACTAAAAAAGAACAAAAAATAGCTAGAATATTAGCTAAATAACAACCTTTCGGAGTCATAGCTAAAATAGATAACACAGAACCTGGTGATGCTATAGAAATTAAACCACCTTTTAGAAAAACTAGCAAAAAAATACCACTCATTCCACCTAAAATAAGAGAAATAATTAATTTTGGTTTAATTAAAATGTAAGGAAAATAAATTTCATGTACTCCTCCTAAAAATTCAATGATTGCAGCTCCTCCTGAAGATTTACGTAAATCGCCTTTTCCAAAAAAAAACCATGCTATTAATACACCTAATCCTGGACCAGGATTCGATTCGATTAAAAAAAATATAGACATATGATTTTTAGATGCTTCTTGAATACCTAAAGGTGAAAAAATTCCATGATTCATCGCATTGTTTAAAAAGAATATTTTAGCTGGTTCTATAATAATAGAAGTAAAAGGTAATAAATGATAATACATTATAATTTTTATTAATCTTTCTAGCACATGAGATAACCATTGAATAAATGGTCCAATTGTAAAAAATGAAATAATTGATAACAATATTCCTATTATTGCAATAGAAAAATTATTTACTAACATTTCAAAACCATTTTTAACTTTATTTTCTATTTTTTTGTCAAAATATTTTATAATCCAACCACTTAAAGGTCCTACAATCATTCCACCTAATAACATTGGCATATTAGTACTAGTAATAACTCCTATAGTGGCTATAGCACCAACTAATCCTCCTCTAGAAGAAGAAATTAAATTTCCTCCAGTATATCCAATTAAAATAGGTAAAAGATAAAAAACCATTGGAAACAGTAATTGCTCTAAATTTTTGTTAGGTTGCCATCCCAATGGAACAAATAAAGCACTCATTATCCCCCATGCAATAAAAATACTGATATTAGGCATAATCATGCTACTTAAAAACTGACCGAAATTCTGTATTTTTAATTTAATTGATATTAACATAGTCAACACTCATATTCCTATCATAAATAATATAATAAATAAATAGAATATTAAAATATTTTTCAAAATGTTATGTAAAAACAAATTAACTCATTTAATATTCTAAAAAAATATTTAACCAATTTTAATATAAAAAATTTTTTTTTGTATATTTCAAATAATAAAGTTTTTATATGATTGATAATAAATTCGGTTATATACTAAAAAATTTATAAAAATTAATAAGACCTTGAGTCGAAGAATCATAATTTTTATTATAAATATTACTTTTTAAATCATTATAAATATTTTTAGATATTTTTTTTCCTATTTCCACACCCCATTGATCAAAACTAAAAATATTCAATATATAACCTTGAACAAAAATTTTATGTTCGTATAAGGCAATTAATGCACCTAAATTATAAGGAGTAATTTTTCTTATTAAAATTGAATTTGTTGGTTGATTTCCTTTACATATTTTAAAAGGTAAAATATCATTAATTTCTTTTTGACTTTTTTGAGAAAATATTAAATCTTTTATTGCTTCATCTTTAGTTGTTCCAAATGCTAATGCTTGTGTTTGAGCTAAAAAATTAGATATTAATTTAATATGATGATCATCTAAATCATTATGTGATATAATCGGAGCGATAAAATCACAAGGAATTAATTTAGTACCTTGATGTATTAATTGATAAAATGCATGTTGACCATTTGTTCCTGGCTCACCCCAAATAATAGGACCTGTTTGATAAGATATTTTTTTTCCGTTTCTATTAACAGATTTACCATTTGATTCCATATTAGATTGTTGAAAATATGCTGAAAAACGGTGCATATATTGATCATATGGAAGTATTGCTTCTGTTTCAGAGCCAAAAAAATTACTATACCAAATACTGATTAAAGATAACAATACTGGAATATTTTTGCTGTAATCAGTATTATAAAAATGATTATCCATAGCACAAGCACCATCTAAAAATTTTTCAAAATTATTAAATCCAATAGATAATACAATCGATAAACCAGCCGAAGACCATAATGAAAAACGTCCACCTACCCAATCCCAAAATTCAAAAATATTATTTATATTAATTCCAAAATTTAAAGCATTTTTAATATTTGCTGACAAAGCAAAAAAATGTTTATCTAAAGTCGTTTCATTTTTTGAATAATTTAAAAACCATTTTTTTGCACTATATGCATTAGTGATAGTTTCATCAGTTGTAAATGTTTTAGAAGCTATTAAAAAAATAGTTTTTTCAGGATTGACTTTTGTTAAAACTTTTAAAAGATGACTACTATCTATATTAGAAACAAAATGTATATTTAAATGATTTTTATAGGGATAAAGTGCTTCACTAACCATATACGGTCCTAAATCAGATCCACCAATACCAATATTTACAACATCTGAAATAGATTTACCTGTATAACCCGTCCATTTTCCATCAATAACGTCTTGTGAAAAATTTTTCATCTTTTTTAATAAACGATTTATATCTAACATAATATTTTTATTATTAACTATTATAGGACGATTGGATCTATTACGTAATGCTACATGCAATACAGAGCGATCTTCTGTATGATTTATTTTCGCACCAGAAAACATTAATTTTATTGCAGATTTTACATCAGTTTCTTTAGCTAAATTTATTAAATACATTAATGTTTCATCAGTAATCCTATTTTTTGAAAAATCAACTAACATATCTTTTTGAAAAATAATTGAAAATTTTTTGAATCGATTAACATCATCAGCAAATAGTTCTTTTAAATGAATATTTTTTATTTTTTCAAAATGATTTTGCAAATATTGATACGATTTAGTATTGTTAAAATTAATATTTTTCATCAACAAATTTATATCTCCTTATAATCTTGTTTATATTTTTTTTTAAAATATTTTTTAAATAAGTCAGTAATTTATCAATTTTTATATTATATTCTATTCGTAAAATTTTTAAACAAAATATATTTCTTATTAAAAAAAATTTATAAAAAAATTTATATATAATATAAAATAACTTATAAATAAAATATATGAAAAAATATATGAAAAAAAATAAAAATAATTTAATTTGGATTGATTTAGAAATGACTGGTTTAAATCCTAATATACATCGTATTATTGAAATTGCTACGTTAATCACAGATAATCATTTAAATATTCTCGCAGAAGGACCTGTTATTTCAATAAGTCAAAAAAAAGAACATATTTTTCATATGGATCAATGGAATAAAAAAACACATACAAAAAATGGATTAATAGAATCCGTAAAAAATAGTACATATAATGAAAGAACAGCAGAACTTGAAACTATAATATTTTTAAAAAAGTGGGTACCCATACACTCATCTCCTATTTGTGGAAACAGTATCGCTCAAGATCGTAAATTTTTACTTCATTATATGCCTGAATTAGAAAATTTTTTTCATTATAGAAACATAGATGTTAGTACAGTTAAAGAATTATTTTATAGATGGAATACAACAATCTTAAAAAAATTTCAAAAAAAAAACATACATAGAGCATTAGCAGATACTTATGAATCCGTTGCAGAATTGAATTTCTACAAACAATATTTTTTGAAATTTTAATAAAAAATATTTTTAAAAAGAAAGCTTGAAAAATATATTTTATAAATATAAAATAAAACTTACATTGCGGGAATAGCTCAGTTGGTAGAGTACAACCTTGCCAAGGTTGGGGTCGCGAGTTCGAATCTCGTTTCCCGCTCCAATCAAACATAAAAATATACTTATAAGTTATATATATTATAATAATATAAATAATATATATTAAAATAAATTAAAAATTAAATAATCTTATAAAATTATCAAAATATAAGATACCATTATTAAAAAAGAATCATTAATTAGGTAATTGAGAATTTATATCTAAAATATTTAGAATAAATTAAATATTTTAATATAATTAAATTTGATATATTGATATAATTAATAAAAAAAATTTTTTAAAAATATAAAAATGTTTATAGATTCTAAACAAAAAAAAATATATTTTAAGAAAATCAAATGATTTAAGAAAATTAGATGAACTTATAAACACATCAAAAACAATCGATAATATTTTTTTCAAAACAAACTATTTAAATTAAGAGAAATAAAGTCACTTATATAATCCAATTGTAATGTAGTAATGTAATCTATAAAAATTATTTTCAAAATATTTATAATTAATTATAAAAACATTAATTAAAAGAACTTATAGAAATAGTATATATAAAAAATTCTAAAATTATTTGAACTTATAAACTTATTAAAATCTATTTTAATGACTTTAAATTAATCAAAAATAGTTATATCAAATAATCTATCAATAAAATCTGTCAATAAAATAATAATTATTTATTAAGCATCTTAATGTTAAGATATAAGATGCTTAAATCTTAAAGAATAAATTTATCTTAACTCTTTCTTACATTTTAAAACGTTTTTTAAATCTTTCAACACGACCTCCTGTATCGACAACTCTTTGCTTTCCTGTGTAAAAAGGATGACATTTTGCACATATATCTAAATTTAGATTATGATTAATAGTAGAAAAAATTTCAATGATATTTCCACAAGAACAAGTAGCTGTTACTTTAGTATAATCAGGATGAATTTTTTTTTTCATATGAAACATTCCTATAATTAATTATAAATATCTATCTTAATATTATTTATCATTTATAATATTAATCTCTATTATAATATCATTAATTTTGATGTTCAAAACTTAAAAATTTGTTATTTTAATCGATTATATAAAGAAAAATAATGTATAAAAATAAAAAAAAAATACTTCTATAAATTTTAATAAAAAAAAAAATAAAAATAAAAAATTCTATTTATTATATTTTATTTTTATATGCATGTTTATTTTTTTTGTTTTTTCTAATTTACATCTTTACTTTTCTTCTGAACAAAAAAATATAAAAATTATTCATGAAAATAAAAATGATGATTTTAAACCTTCTCAAATAACAGAAAAATGGAAATATATTAAAAAATTAAAAAATTTATAGAATATTATTTTAATCTAACGATTTAAAATAATTTTACTAATTTAACATTTTTTTAAAAATATTTGAAAGCATTCAAAAAAATATATCAAATAATCATATGCTATTTTATAAAATAGTTAATCACATCTTATAGTAAGATATTTTTTTGTACAAAAAATATAAGAAATAAAGATATTATTTAAAGAGGCTTTTCTTGTGACTACAATATTAAGCGTAAGGTTAAAAAATAAAGTAGTAATTGGAGGTGATGGACAAGCGACTTTAGGCAATACCATTATGAAAAGTAATGTAAAAAAAATTAGATCTTTATATCACGATAAAGTAATTGCTGGTTTTGCAGGAGGAACTGCAGATGCTTTTACTTTATTTGAAATGTTTGAAAAAAAATTAGCTATATATCAAGGGCAATTACAACGTTCTGCTATTGAATTAGCAAAAGATTGGCGATCAGATAAAATGTTGCGAAAATTAGAAGCTTTATTAGCTGTAGCTGATAAAGAAACTTCATTAATTATTACAGGGAATGGAGACGTAATACAACCTGAAGATGATTTGATAGCCATAGGATCAGGTGGATCTTATGCTCAATCTTCTGCTAAAGCATTAATTGATAACACTAATTTAGATGCAAATGAGATTGTAAAAAAATCCTTACATATAGCTGCGAATATTTGTATTTATACAAATCATAAATTTACCATAAAAGAATTGTTTTCAGAAAAATAAGGAATAATCTCTATGTCTGATATGACTCCTCCTCAAATTGTTTCTGAACTTGATAAATTTATTATCGGTCAAGACAAAGCAAAGAGAGCTGTATCTATTGCATTAAGAAATCGTTGGCGTCGAATGCAATTAAATAATGAACTACGTCATGAAATTACTCCAAAAAATATTTTGATGATTGGCCCTACAGGAGTAGGTAAAACAGAAATTGCAAGACGTTTAGCTAAACTAGCAAATTCTCCTTTTATTAAAGTTGAAGCTACTAAATTTACTGAAGTTGGATATGTTGGGAAGGAAGTAGATTCAATTATCCGAGATTTAACTGATGCAGCTATTAAAATGATTCGAATTAAAAACATTGAAAAAAATAAAATTCGAGTAGAAGAAATAGTAGAAGAAAAAATATTAG
Organism: Buchnera aphidicola (Macrosiphoniella sanborni); assembly: GCF_005080885.1. Taxonomy (NCBI): domain Bacteria; kingdom Pseudomonadati; phylum Pseudomonadota; class Gammaproteobacteria; order Enterobacterales; family Erwiniaceae; genus Buchnera; species Buchnera aphidicola. The sequence goes on from NZ_CP034864.1 coordinate 594,635, forward strand.
ATGTTCTAGTCCCAAGACCGAATAAAAATTGGACAGATAATGAAAAAAATGAAAGTCTTTTAAAAACTATTCAAATATTTCGGAAAAAATTAAGAGAAGGTTTATTAGATAATAAAGAAATAGAAATTAATTTACTATCAACAACTATGGGTATTGAAATTATGGCTCCTCCAGGTATGGAAGAACTAACTAGTCAATTGCAATCTTTATTCCAGAATTTAGGAGGACATAAAAAAAACAGAAGACGTCTCAAAATTAAAGATGCTGTAACATTATTAACAGAAGAAGAAGCAACTAAATTAATAAATCAAGAGGAAATTAAAAAAGAAGCAATTCATGCAGTTGAACAAAATGGTATAGTGTTTATTGATGAAATTGATAAAATATGTAAAAGAGGTGATTCATCTGGTCCAGATATTTCACGAGAAGGAGTTCAAAGAGATTTATTACCTTTGGTTGAAGGATGCACTGTATCAACTAAACATGGAATGGTTAAAACAGACCATATTTTATTTATTGCTTCTGGTGCTTTTCAAACATCTACTCCTTCTGACTTGATCCCAGAATTACAAGGACGTCTTCCTATTAAAGTAGAATTACAAGCTCTCACTGTAGATGATTTTGAAAAAATTTTAACAGAACCTAGAGCGTCTATTACAACACAATATAAAGCACTGATGGAAACCGAGGGTGTAAATATTCTTTTTACAAAAGAAGGGATACGAAATATTGCAGAAGCCGCTTGGAAAGTGAATGAATCTATGGAAAATATTGGCGCTCGTAGATTACATACTATATTAGAAAAATTAATGGAAGATATATCATTTAATGCAACTAAACATAAAGGTAATAAAATTGAAATTGATGCAAAATATGTAGGAGAGCATTTAGATCAATTAGTATCTAATGAAGATTTAAGCCGTTTTATCTTATAATCTTTTATATAAAATATTTATCCATTGCATATATTTTAAAAATAGATGAGTGTTTTTATTATATACGATATATTTATTTAAATTAATTTTTCAAATACTATTGAAAAAAAAAAATAAAACCTTACTATTATAAAGTAAAAGATATTTTAATTTTCTTATAAGTAAATATTTTAGAAAATATTAATATTTTAATTAATATTGACCATTTATCTAATACAAAATATTTTAAGGAGCTTATTATGTCTTATCGTTCTCTTTCATTTATTCCTAATTTTAATGATAATAATATTTTTTCAAATAGATTTAATCAAATTGATAAAATGTTTAGCACTTTAACAGGAGAAAAACCTATTTCTGATACACCAAAATATAATCTATTTCAAATAAATGAAACAGAGTATCAGTTAATATTAAGTATTCCTGGATTTAAAGAAGAAGAATTAGACATATCTGTACATAATAATCAATTATCTATTCAAGGAAAAAAACAAGAATCAAAAGAAAATCATGATAAAAAAATAAGTAGTTGGTTACATCAAGGTATAATATTTAATGATTTTTCTGTAAGTTTTAATTTAGATCATAAAATTAAAGTAAAAAAAGCAGAATTATCTTTAGGTTTATTAAAATTAGATTTTGAATGTAATATTCCTGAAGAAGAAAAACCAAAAAAAATTGCTATTAATATTCCAAAAGATACAAAAAAAATTGATCAAAAATAACATTCAAAAAAATATAAAAAAATCTTCATGTATTTTTTAAATATAAAAATCATTGTACTAAAAAAAAGTACAATGATTTTATGTCTAATAAAAATTGAGAATAAATAATGAATCCATGGATTATTGCAAATGTTTTAGAAATTAAAAAATGGACAAATAATTTATTTAGTCTTATTTTAAGAGCTGATATTGAACCATTTCATGCTGGACAATTTACTAAACTATCTTTATATGATATTAACAATAATAACAAAAAAATTCAAAGAGCATATTCCTATGTTAATTCTCCTAGTGAAAAAAATATAGAAATTTACATTGTTCGTGTTAAAAATGGAAAAATGAGTAATTTGTTATATAATTTAAAATGTGGTGATAAAATCTTTATTAAGAAAAAATCATTTGGTTTTTTTATTATTAATGAAATACCAGATTGTAAAAATTTATGGATGTTTGCTACAGGAACTGCTATTGGTCCGTATTGTTCAATTTTAAAAGAAGGGAAAAATATTGATAGATTTAATAATATTATATTAGTTCATGCAGTTCGATATTATAATGAATTAACTTATTTACCTTTAATGAAAGAATTATATAAAAAATATAATGGCAAACTTAAAATTCAAACAATTACTAGTCGAGATAAAAGCAACAAAGATTCGTTAACTGGAAGAATACCTATTTTATTACAAAATAATTCTTTAGAAAAAAAAATTGGGATACCAATAGAATCTCATACTTCACATATCATGTTATGTGGTAATCCTGCTATGATACAAGATACATATTTGTTTTTAAAGAATTATAGAAATATGAAAAAACACTTACGTCGTTCACCAGGTAACATTACAATAGAACATTATTGGTAAAAAATTTTATAATAACTTGATAGAACTAATATTATTTAGTTAATTGTTTTATAATTAAAATAATGAATTCAAGTAGTATAATATTTTAAAAAAGTTAACTTATTTAAAAAAAATTCAAAATTAAATCAAATATTAAAAATGATAATCATTTATGTTCAAGATTAATAATATCATATTTGTTGTTTTTAAATAGAAAAAATATTCATTTATGCATACAAATCGTTTCCTAACTTGATCTCTTTTAAAAAAATCAAATTCTTGTAATATATAAAAATATTTTAAATAAATTAAAAAGCAGTTTTTTATTTTAAAAAATAATAAATAAATCTATATTTATTTTTTAAGTGAAGTCTTATATATATTAAGTTATATATAAAATAACGTTAAATAATAATATTAATTAATTTATATTTTTTCACAAAAAATAAGATAGTTTAATAAATATACTGAGATATCTTATGAGTCTTTACAATTGACTTATAAAATATATATCTAAAAAAATTTTATCAATATGTCTTAATATAAAAAAATTTTTTTATATCAATGCAATTTAATATTATTAAATATTCATCTATTTTCATCAAGATTTTTTATAAAATATAAAAAATTAATACTATTACACATAGTAAATTATTTATGAAAATATTAAGTTTATTTTTTTAAATACTATAACATTAGTATTTCGATCTTTAATTCTTTTGTTAATATAACACAATATTAGAAATAATTTTTAACATGATCATAAAATACTGAATATGGTTATTGTAGTTATTAGATTTATAAATATTTTTTTATATATATTTTTTTTTAGAATTTATTATGAAGCAACAAAAACAAAAAAATATGAATACAATTGCAATATATCCAGGTACATTTGATCCTATTACATATGGACATTTAGATATTATAGTAAGAGCAACAAAAATGTTTAATAATATAATAATTGCTATTGCTAATAATACAAAAAAAAAACCTATTTTTAGTTTAAAAGAAAGAATAGAATTAACTAGAAAGGTAACATTACATCTTAAATATGTTAGAAAAGTACTTGGTTTTAATGATTTGCTTGCTAATTTAGCAAAAAAAGAGCGATCTAAAATCTTAATTAGAGGTGTTCGTACAATACTTGATTTTGATTATGAAGTAAAATTAGCAACAATAAATAAAAAAATTTATCCAGAATTAGATAGTGTATTTTTACTTTCATCTCAGGAAGTTTCTTTTATATCTTCATCTTTTGTTAAAGAAATGGCATTATATAAAGGTAATATAAAACCATATCTTCCAAAGGAAGTACATGCTGCATTAATAAAAAAACTTCGTCAATAAATTAATTATGAATAATATGCAATTCTAATTAGTAGGATAAATGTTTTATTTATCCTACTAATTTAATAATAAGCAATAAGTTTATATTTTATTTTAAAAAATATGAATATTTCATAATTGGTAAATTATTTGCAGTGAATATTATAGTTGCACGTATTCCATAAGATTTATATTGTTTAATAGTATTACTGTTTTTAATATCTAAATCAGATATATGAGTAGCTACTAATTTAATAGAACCATCATTTAAATAATTAATTTTATAGGTGCTTTTAATATTTTTTAATTGGTATTCACTAATTTCTGGATGTTCAGAAAAAAATTGTAAATATGATTGACGTAAAAATTTTTTATTTGCATAAGTAGAAATTAATCGACGCACTTCAACATTTGGAATAATCTTTTCAAAAGATTCTATCATTTTTTTATGAGTATCAATTGGAATAATATGGTCATTAATAATGAAAAGAAATGGATCAGAATCAACCATAAAGCTTTCTTCTAATTTATCAGATAATTTTAAATACTCATATTTTTCTTGGAATTTTTTAATTGTAAAATTAATATTATTTAGTGAATTTAATTGACTTGAAACTTGCCATTCATTTTCACTAATAAAATCTTTGTAATAAGATTTTTCAATATTTGAATCCATTCTTCTTTTAAAATTTTTATCCATATTTAAAATTTGTTTTCTGCCTTCCATATCAAATTTTTCATCAAATCTATTATAAGGAAGATAATCATCTTGAGTACTTGTTGTCTTTGTTACTGTTACAAGATCAGGAAATGTACTTAAAGATTGAGGATGAGTTGGATTACCATTTGATGTATTTATAATTTTTATTTTTCCTTTATTTCTAATATTATCAACAATAGTACCTATAAAAACCTTGGAAGATTCAATTACTCTTTCAAGTTGTTTAATATAATCAGAAAATAGGATAAAAGATTCTTTTTTTTCATCTTTTTCGGCATTACGATTTTTGTTTGATGATGAATAAATGGTTTTCAAGATATTATCATGAAAAATATTTATAGCTCTTATTTTTATACGATCATAAGTATGAAAAATATGATTCATAATTTTATGAGAAATACTTTGATTAATTTTTGGGATATTAACAGGTAAAAAATGACGACTAGATGATGCTATTTTAGAATTTAAAAGACGTGATTGGCTGTGATTAAGAATTTTTTTTTCATTAATAAATTATAAATATTTAAATTATTATTGTACTTAATAATATCTTTATTATCTATATCCATATCGTGCAAGATATCATCGTTTTTTATATTTTGTTTTATATTTTCATTTTTTATCATATTACTTGTTTTTTTTATATTATATTTTTGAAATAATATTTTTTCTATTTCTTTTTTTATAAGATTTAATAATATTAGAGAATTATTATTATGTGAATGTTCTAAATTTTTCAGTTTGATTTTTTCTTGAGAAAAATTAATATTTTTTTTAGAATTATTATCAGTGATATTTTTTATTACATTTTTATCTTTTTTAATTTTTAATGTATTTTTTTTTATAGTATTTTGATAAATATCTATTTCATTTAAATATTTTTTATTTACTATATCTGTAGATAATAAATTATGTAGCATAATATCTTTATCCTTATTACAAGTAATTTTTAATATGTTTTTAGTAAAAATAGATTTCCTAAAAATTAAATCATATTTTAATTATTTTTTTTTAAAAGTCAATTACTAATTTAAAAACAAAATAAGTTTAAAAAACATGAAAATATATTTAAATTTAAAATTTTGCAATCAAAGAATATTAAATTTGATTGATTTATTTAAATTAGAACATGATCCATGTTCTTCTATAGGTTTGTTGGCAAATTACAATTCACTAGAATTATATAATCGTAATAATACAAAACAAAAATCTATTAAAGTTGATTTTTTTTCTAAAAAAAATAACTATAGATGTTTACATTATAATAAAAAAAACGAAATTTTACATAAAGTTGCAGGAATAAAAAAATCTTATACTCCTTTTATACTAGATTTAACTGCTGGATTAGGTAACGATGCTTTTATATTTTCTTTTTTAGGTTGTCAAGTTGTAATGATAGAACGTCATCCAATAGTTGCTGTATTATTACAAGACGGTTTACAAAGAGGCTACAATAATGAAAAAATAGGTTACTGGTTAAAAAAAAGATTACATTTAATAGTAAATGATAGCTGTAAAATTTTAGAATCTTCTTTGTTTAAACCAGATGTTATTTACTTAGATCCGATGTATCCTATCTGTAAAAAAAAATGTTTACCAAAAAAAAATATGCAAATTTTAAGATATTTAATAAGACACAATGATGATTGTGAAAAATTATTATATATGTCTAGAAAAATAGCAAAAAATAGAATTATTGTTAAACGTCCTATTTATGCTGAACCTTTATCAAAAGAGAAAATAAATTTTTTTATCAAGACTAAAAACCATCGTTTTGATATATATATTCCTTATTAAACATTAAAGGAGCACATATTCTATATGCACTCCTATTTTAATCAATGCGATTAATATATTTAAAATTAAATTAATTTTTTATATTATTAATAATGTGATCCAATATAATAATCCAGACAATAAAATTGAAATAGGGAGAGTTAACATCCATGCCAAAGCAATATTTTTCATAGTTTTATTTTGAATTCCATCACCATCAATTAGCATTGTACCTGCTACAGAAGAAGAAAGAATATGTGTAGTAGAAACTGGTATACCTGTATAGCTAGCAATACCAATAGAAAGAGAAGCAGTGATTTGTGCAGACATAGCTTGTGCATATGTCATACTTTTTTTTCCTATTTTTTCACCAATAGTTATAACTATTCTTTTCCATCCTATCATAGTCCCTATTGATAAAGATAAAGCAATTATGAATATAATCCAAGTAGGTGCATACTCAATCGTTTTGAGTATAATTTTTTTATTTTTCATTAAAAAATATTTATTTTGAAAATCTGTTTTAGATACTATTGTTTGATCAATTGTATCAGCAATACTTAATAAAAAATAACGTAATTGAAATCTTTTTTTAATATTTAATGTATTATAATTAGATACATTTTTAAGTAATAATTTAGTATTAATAATATTGTGTATAATACAGTTATTAATTATTTTTTGTTTATTTGTTAGATTTGTTTGATGAAAAATATTATTTGTTTTTTTTAAATAATATTTTTCTAAGTCATTTAATGCATATTCTGTAGAAATAATATCATATTTTTTAGCATGTAAATCAACTAAAAAAGCAGATGGTGCAATTCCAATAAGTACAAGCATAATTAATCCAATACCTTTTTGTCCATCATTTGCACCGTGAGCATAACTGACTCCAATAGATGATAAAATCAATGCTATTTTAATGAAAAATGGTGGTGTTTTTTTTTCATCTATTTTTTCTCTCTCTGCAGGTGTCATATGAATACGATGAAATCTTGTATTTTGATTGAAATAATATCTTAATAAAAAAATCAAACCTCCAGCTATAATTAATCCAATAATAGGTGATAAAATTAAAGATAAAAAAATACTAGTCATTTTAGGTAAATTGAATGCATATAATAAAGATGAACCTTTGATAATTGCATGTGTTAAACCAATTCCAATAATTGCTCCAATAAGAGCATGTGAACTAGAAGCAGGTAAACAGAAATACCATGTAGATAAATTCCAAATTATAGCTGCTAATAATATTGAAAAAATCATAGCAAGAGCATGAGTAGAAGTAGTATTTAATAATAAATCATTAGGTAATAAATGAACAATCGCATAAGCAACAGTTAAACCTCCTAATAACACACCTAAAAAATTAAATATCCCAGACATTATAACTGCTTTGCGTGCAGACATTGCTCGTGTATATATTAATGTTGATACGGCGTTGGCTGTATCATGAAAACCATTGATAGCTTCATAAAATAAAACGAAAAGTAAAGCTAAACAAACTAGTAAACTATGATTCAAATCAAAATAAGAAAATAAATCCAGCATAATATTTCAGCCATTTTTGATAAATTTAACTGAGTGAATTATCTTTTAAAAAGTATTTTGATAAAAATATATATTTTTTAAATATTATTTTTTTTTAATTTTAAAGATAAGAAAACTCCAAGAAATAACATTGTTATAATAAAAACAGAAATTCCAAACCATTTCATATGAAACCAAAAAAACCCTCCAAATGTACCGAAAACGCTAGAACCAAGATAATAAAAAAATAAATATAGAGATGTAGCTTGAATTTTAGAAATATTATTATATGATCCAATCCAGCTACTAGCAGTAGAATGTGATGCAAAAAAACCACCAGAAAATATTATTAAACCGAAAATAATTATAAATAACTCATTAAATTGTGTAATAAATACACCTATAATCATTAATAATAAAGAAATAACAAGAATACTATTTTTTTCATATTTATTTATAAGCATACCTGCTTTAGGTGAACTATATACTCCTGTTAAATAAATAATAGATATAAATCCAATGCTAGATTGACAAAAATAAAATGGTTCTAAGATAAAACGATAACCAATATAATTAAAAATTGTGACAAAACTACCCATGAGTATAAAACCTATTAAAAATAGAATAAATAATCCGGGGTTTTTTAATTGAGAATAAAAATGATTTAAAAATTTAGGAAAATTAATAGAAATGGATAAAAAATTTTTAGAAGGAGGTAAAAAATATAAAAAAAAACAAGATGATACAAAAGAAAATACACCAATAATCATTAAGGCAGTATGCCAAGAAAATTTTTCTGATAAAATGCTACTTAAAAGTCGTCCTGCACAACCACCTATAGTATTTCCACTAATATATAATCCCATACAAAAAGATAAAGAATTGGGATGTATTTCTTCACTGATATATGTCATAGCAACTGCAACAACACCACTTAATGCTAAACCAGTAAATGAACGTAATAACACAATACTAAACCAACTTTTCATCATAGAGCAAATCATTGTCAATATTGCAGCTATAAATAAAGAAGCTGACATAATTGATTTTCTACCAATCATATCAGATAATGGACCAGTGAACAACATGCCTAAAGCCATAGTTATAGTTGCTGCAGAAAGAGATAAACTACTTTCAGCTGGAGTTAAATAAAATTGTTTAGAAAATACTGGTAATATTGATTGTACACAGTACAAAATGGAAAAAGTTGCAAAACCACCTGAGAAAAGAGCTAGAATAACTTGATTAAATTTTTTTGTATTCTTTTGTATATATTCTTTTTTTAAGAATTTTGTTTCTTTTTTCAATAAAATCAAAATATAGCCTCATTTTAAATAAGAAATAATTTTATATATATATATAACCATCATAAATGTGTTTTGCAGGTCCTATCATATAAAGAGAATGTCCAAAACCTTTCCATTTTATAATGAGATTTCCACCTAGTAATTCAACTTTTACTGTATTAGATAAGAAATTTCGAGCAATTCCTACTGCTACTGCTGCACAAGCACCACTTCCACAAGCTTGAGTTTCACCTACATCACGTTCATATACTCTATATTTAATATATTTTTTATTTACAATTTGCATAAAACCTACATTTATTCCTTCTGAAAAAATGGAATTTTTTGCTATTTTTTTTCCAATATTATCTACAGGAGCATGTTTAATAGATTCTACTTTTAAAATACAGTGTGGATTTCCTAGAGATACTAAACTACATATTAAACTTTTATTTAATAATTTTGTTTCAAAATTATGATATTCAATATTCTTGGATAAAGAAAAATTTTCTAATTTAAAAATGGGTTCTCTCATATTAACTTGTATCGAATTTTCAGAAAAGTATTCAATAATAAGGTTTCCTTTTTTAGTATTAAGTGAAATTTTTTTTTTGTTTGTTAAATTTTTTAATAATAGAAATAGACCTACGCATCGTGCACCATTCCCACATTGTTCCACTTCATTTCCATTAGAATTAAAAATACGATAATTAAAATCAAATAAAGGGCTATTTGATTTTTCTATTATTAATAATTGATCAAAACCAATACCAGTATGTCGATTAGAAAGTTTTTTTATAAATTTTGATGATAAAATAAAATTTTCTTGAATACAATTAATAACCATAAAATCATTACTTAATCCGTGCATTTTAGAAAAATTTATTTTTTTTTTGTTTTTGTGATATAGATACATTTTTTTCCTAATAATTATTTGACTGTAATGTTAGTAAAATCATTTATTTTAAAATTTAATTTTTTAATATTAGATGATATATAAAATATATCATGATATATATAATGATATATATATCATTATAACTTTGATGTTCTTGAATATATAATTTTAAAATGTATTAATAATTAAGGGTGTGATTAAATGCAAAAAAAAACATTTTTAAAAAAAGAAAAGAAAAATTTTTATATTTTAGTAAATAATCTATTTTTAGAAGTAGAAGATAATCTTAAATTATATGAAAATGATATTGATTTAGATTATACAATTCAAGATTATGTTATGACTATTAGTTTTTCAAAAAAAAATTTAATCATAATTAATAAACAAGAATCATTAAAACAAATTTGGTTAGCGACAAGATTAAATGGCTATCATTTTAATTATGAAAATAATCAATGGATATGTAACCGAAGTAATAAAAATTTCTGGGAAATATTTGAACATGCATTTTCTGTTCAGTCAAATAGGCATATAACATTTATAAAAAAATAAATAATATATTAAATATATAAATTTTTTATAAATAATTTTAAAATATGATAATGTTTTGTATTTTAAAATGATAAAAATTTTTAATTTTATTAAAAAATATTTATTCATAATATTAAAAATATATCTAAATATAATATAGTAATATGCAAAATAAAACTTTAAGAATTGCAACTAGAAAAAGTCCTTTAGCTTTAGAACAAACTAAATATGTTCAAAAAAAAATATTATCTTTATATCCAGAAATAAATATCAAATTAGTTCCTATCGTGACTCATGGAGATAATATTTTAAATAAATCTCTTTCAAAAATTGGAGGTAAAGGTTTATTTATAAAAGAATTAGAATACGCCCTTCTTGAAAATAGAGCAGATATTGCAATTCATTCTATGAAAGATCTTCCAGTAAATATTACAAAAGAATTGTGTTTAATTAGTATATGCAAAAGAGGAAATGCTTTAGATTCCTTAGTTTCTAATAATTATCAGTCAATTAATCAATTACCTAAAGGTGCTATAGTTGGTACTTCTAGTTTAAGAAGACAATGTCAATTAATTACTTATCGACCAGATTTAATTGTATCTCCTTTAAGAGGTAATATTGAAACTAGAATTGCTAAATTAGATAAAGGACAATATGATGCAATCATTTTAGCTACTGAAGGATTAAATAGATTAAGTTTGAAAAATAGAATTACTCAAATAATTCCTGCAGAATTATCTCTTCCTTCATGTGGCCAAGGTGCAATTGGTATTCAATCTAGATCTCATGATAAAAAATTTTTATTTTTTTTATCTCGTTTAAATCATATTAATACTTTTATTGAAATAAATACAGAACGAGCATTTTGTAGAAAATTAGAATCAGGTTGTCAAATTCCGGTTGGTAGTTATGCTATTTTAAAAAAAAATAAAATTTGGTTAAGAGGATTAGTAGGTTCTCCTAATGGTAAAATAATATTAAGAGGAGAAAGAATAGGGTGGTATAATACAGGTGAAAATATGGGATATTCTTTAGCTGACGAATTACTTAATAATGGTGCTAAAAGTATTCTAAATAACCTTCATATCAAAAGACCTGATTATATATGAAAATATTAGTTATGCGTCCTTCTCCTGTAGGAGAAGAATTAGTAAATGATTTAAATAAATGCAATATAAAATCTTGGCATTTTTCTTTATTTACTTTTTTACCAAGTTTAAGTAAAAAAAGTTTATCAAAAAAAATTACTAAACTATATGAAGCGAATATTATTCTTGTGTTTTCTAAAATGTCTGTTTATTATACAAATTTATATTTAAAAAACAATAATTTGCAATGGCCTTCTCATGTCATATATTATGCTATTGGACAAAGTACAGCTAATCTTCTCAATCAATATGTAAAAAAAAAATTTTTTTTCCAAAAAAAGAAAATAGTGAAACACTGTTAAATATGTTATATAAAAATATTTTAAATAGCAGTATAAAAAAAAACAAAATTGTTTTATTACAGGGAGAAAATGGACGAAATTTTATTGCAAAAGAATTAAAATATATAGGCTGTAATGTGAATTTAATTGAATGTTACAAAAGAGTTTTAAAAATTTTAGATATTTATGAAGAAGTAAAAAAATGGCGTTTATATGGAATAAATACTCTAATAATTACTAATGGTGAAACATTAAATCAATTAAAAAAAATAGTTTCTGATACAAATCAGATACAATGGTTATTAAAATGTAAAATATTTGTGATTGGTAAAAGATTGTCAACTTTAGCTAAAAAATTAGGATGGCACAAAATAATTATTTCAAATTATGCAAATAATCATTTTTTATTACAAGTTATTAAAAAAAATAGAATTAATTTTTCGGCGAAAGAGGATTTGAACCTCTGACCTACTGGTCCCAAACCAGTTGCGCTACCAAGCTGCGCTATTCGCCGTTTTTATTTTTTTGGGTGGTTAATGGGATTTGAACCCATGACCACTGGAATCACAATCCAGAGCTCTACCAACTGAGCTATAACCACCAAAATTTTTTAAAAATATTTTTTTATGAGTGCGCTCGACAGGGTTTGAACCTGACACCTCTACCTTCGGAAGATAGTGCTCTATCCAGATGAGCTACGAGCGCATTAACACATAAATATAAAACTAATTAGATTTTAAAGTTAATAATCTTTATTGTCCAGTTTTTTTTGTAAAAATTTTTATTTAATAATTATAAATTATAGTTGTATTTTAAAAAAATTTTACAATAAAATATATATGGAATATTAAAAGATAATTTAATAGATGTATAGTAATTTTTATAAATTTATGAACGTTTCATCATATCAAAAAATTCATCGTTTGTTTTAGTCATTGATAATTTATTCAGTAAAAATTCCATTGCATCTATTTCACTCATAGGATGAATAATTTTTCTTAAAATCCACATTTTTTGTAGTTCATCTGGTAAGGTTAATAATTCTTCTTTTCGTGTTCCGGATCGATTGTAATCAATAGCTGGAAAAACACGTTTTTCCGCAATTTTTCTAGATAAAGGCAATTCCATATTTCCTGTTCCTTTAAATTCTTCATAAATTACTTCATCCATTTTTGATCCAGTATCTACTAGCGCAGTAGCTATAATTGTTAAACTCCCTCCTTCTTCTACATTACGTGCAGCACCAAAAAATCTTTTAGGTCTATGTAAAGCGTTGGCATCAACTCCACCTGTTAAAACTTTTCCAGATGCAGGTACAACTGTATTATAAGCACGGGCTAAACGTGTAATTGAATCAAGTAAAATAATTACATCTTTTTTATGTTCAACTAACCTTTTCGCTTTTTCAATAACCATTTCCGCAACTTGAACATGTCTAGATGCCGGTTCGTCGAAGGTAGATGCAACTACTTCTCCTTTAACTAATCTTTGCATTTCAGTTACTTCTTCAGGTCTTTCATCAATTAATAATACCATTAAAACACAATCTGGATGATTATAAGCAATACTTTGTGCAATATTTTGTAGTAATATTGTTTTTCCAGCTTTTGGAGGAGCTACAATTAATCCTCTTTGTCCTCGTCCAATTGGTGAAGCTAAATCTAAAACTCTAGCGGTTAAATCTTCAGTAGATCCGTTACCACGTTCCATTCTCAATCTAGAGTTAGCATGTAATGGTGTTAGATTTTCAAATAATATTTTGCTTCTTGCATTTTCTGGTTTATCATAATTTACTTCATTAACTTTAAGTAGAGCGAAATATCTTTCACCTTCTTTAGGAGGTCTGATTTTTCCAGAAATAGTATCACCAGTACGTAAATTAAATCTACGAATTTGACTAGGTGAAACATAAATATCATCAGGACCAGCTAAGTAAGAACTATCTGCGGAACGTAAAAATCCGAATCCATCTTGCAGTATTTCTAAAACACCGTCTCCAAATATATCTTCTCCACTTTTTGCATGTTGTTTAAGAATAGCAAAAATAATATCTTGTTTACGCATGCGCGCTAAATTTTCTAACCCCATTTTTTCACCAAGAGTAATTAATTCAGAAACTGGCATATTTTTAAGTGCAGTAAGATTCATAATGGTGGGTTCTTAGTAAAATCGGGGTACATCTCGAAAAAAATTACAATGTAATTGTAAAGTTTATTGATAAATTAAAAATAAAATTAAATGTTTATATTTATTTTATATTGCATTATATTTTAGTATGATTTTCAATATTATCGTCTAAAAATTTTTTTAGTTCTATTTTTGAAACAGCTCCAATTTTTGTAGCAAGAACTTCATTATTATAAAACAAAAGTAGTGTTGGAATACTTCTAATAGAATACATTGGGGCAGTATTAGAATGTTTTTCAATATTTAGCTTTCCTACACTAATATTAGGGTATTCTTCTGCTATTTCTTCTAAAATAGGTGCTAACATTTTACACGGATTACACCATTCAGCCCAAAAATCCACTAAAAAAAAATTTTTTGACTGTAAAACTTCTTTTTTAAAATTTTGATCAGTAAGTTCTATTATTTTTTTCATTAAAGTATTTTACTCAACAGTAAGAAATTAGATAAGTAGTATTAAATAAAGTATAATATAAAATACATAATATCATTTTATCGACTTTTTTAAAACTAAATTTAAAAAATTTGTTAAATAAAATTGTATTTATTTTTATTTTTTTTGAATCATTTTCTTGAGATTATATATTTTTAATTGATTTTCTTTGATATCTTTAAGTGATTGGCTAAAATTAAACTTTTGATCCCATTGTAGGTCTTCTTGAGGTAATTCAAGCAAAAATCTACTAGGTGACATATTAAGTATTTGTCCATATTGTTTACGTGTACAAGAATAAGTAAAGAATAATTGCTGTTTTGCTCGTGTAATTCCTACATAAGTCAATCTTCTTTCTTCTTCTATAGTATTATTATCAATACTTTTTTGATTTGGAAGAATTCCTTCACACATTCCAATTATGAATACTGAAGAAAATTCTAAACCTTTAGAAGCGTGCAAAGTCATTAATTGAACTTGATTTTTTTTCTCTTTTGTTTGTGTGTCTGAAAAATCACGGATTATTATTCTTTCAACAATTTGTGATAAATTCATGGGTTTTTCAAATATATCACCTTTCATCATATTATTAAACCATTTTGATAAAGTGTGAATATTATTTATACTATTTTGAAACTTTCCTGATTCTTTTAAGATTTTTTTAAGCCATTTTTCATAATTAATGTCACGAATAATATATTCTATAATATTACTATTTTTTAAAGAAGCTTGTTGAGTAAATTTTTCTATTTTTAGAATAAATGTTTTGATTCTTTCTATAGTGTTTTTGTTTAAAAAATGATTTATTTCTGAATTACAACTTATTTGGAAAAGACTTTTATTTTTTTTATTTGCGTATTCTTCTAATTTGTGTAGTGTAATTTTACCAATTTTACGTGATGGAATATTTATAACACGCATAAATGCATGATCATCATTGGGATTAATTATAAGACGTAGATAACTTAATAAATCTTTAACTTCAGAACGAGAAAAAAATGATGATTTTTCAGAAATATAATACGGAATATTTTTTTTTATTAAAACTTTCTCAAGAATGCGAGATTGATAATTTCCTCTATATAAAATTGCACAATCTTCATATTTCATATTATTTTTAATATTTTGCATAATAATTACTTCAGCTATTTTTTCTGCTTCTTTCTCTTCATTTTGAGATGTTAAAACATGAATGATGTTTCCATATTTTAATTGAGAAAATAATTTTTTTTCTACATAATGCATATTATTAGCAATAAGATAATTAGCAGCTTTTAATATTCTTCCTGATGATCGGTAATTATGTTCCATCTTAATAATTTTTAAATTAGGAAAATCTTTTTTTAATAAAAAAATATTTTTTGGATTTGCTCCTCTCCATGAATAAATAGATTGGTTATCATCTCCAACTAATGTAAAATTTGAATCAGTATTAGTAAGAGTTTTTATTAATTCATATTGACTATTATTTGTATCTTGATATTCATCAACTAGTAAATAAGATAGTCTTTTTTGCCAACGCATTTTTATTGTTTGATTCTTTTTCAATAATAATGTAGGTATACAAATTAAATCATCAAAATCTAATATATTTGCTTGAAAAAGATGGTTGTTATATTTTTGATAAATAGATACTAGATTTTCTTCTGAACGAGATTTAGTGAATTTTTGAACTTGTTCAGGAGTTAAAAATTTATTTTTCCAATAAGAAATCATAAAATTTATTTTTTTTAATAATTTTATATTATTTATGATTTTTTTTTTACATATTTTTTTAAGCAAGTTTATCTGATCTTTTTCATCAAAAAGAATAAAATTTCTGTTAAATTGTAATTCTTTTATTTCTTTTTTAATAATTTTTAATCCTAATGAATGAAAAGTAGAAATAATAATTTCTTTTGTTTCTGAAGTATTTAAATATTCTGATAAACGAATACGCATTTCATAAGCAGCTTTGTTAGTAAAAGTTATTGCAGCAATATTATTAGGTTGATATTTACCATGATTTATTAAATAAATAATTTTATTAATGATAACTTTCGTTTTTCCAGAACCAGCCCCTGCTAATATTAAACAGGGGCCGTTAATATATTCAATAGCTTTTTTTTGAGCAACGTTTAGGCACATATAAGATTATGATATTTAATTAATAAAATATATTAAAAAATTTTTATTTTGCTACTGTAATTACTTTCATTTCTTTCATATGACTTCTTAATTTACGTCCAATAATTTCTATAGGATGATTGCGAATCATATCGTTAATTTTATATAATTCAATATTATTTATTGATTCTTCTAATAATGCACATCCAAGATCAGTTTTTTGTGTTTGTAATATAAATTTTTTTAAAATAGGATATGCTGATTCAGAAAAAAGATAACTACCATATTCAGCAGTATCAGAAATTACTTTGTTCATTTCATATAATTTTTTTCTTGCAATTGTATTTGCAATTAATGGTAATTCATGTAAAGATTCATAATATGCTGATTCTTCTAAAATACCTGAATTAATCATTGTATCAAAAGATAATTCAATACCAGATTTTAATATAGCAATCATTAATATCCCATGATTGTAATATTCTTGTTCTGGTATTTTTTTATTATAATCAGGAGCTTGTTCAAAAGATGTTTTTTTTATTTTATCTCTCCAATCTAATAATTTTTTATCGTTATTATCCCAATCAAGCATCATCTTGTTTGAAAAATCCCCTGAAATAATATCATCCATATGTTTTTGAAATAATGGTGATAATATATTTTTTATTTTTTCTGAAATATAATAAGCTCTTATCTTTGATGAATTATTTAATCGATCCATCATTAAGGTAATGCCACCATGTTTTAAAGATTCTGTAATAGTTTCCCATCCGTATTGTATCAATTTAGATGCATATGCTGGATCATGTTGTTCCATCACTAATTTTTCGTAACATAGTAATGAAGCGGTTTGCAGCATACCACATAAAATTGTTTGTTCGCCCATTAAATCTGATTTCACTTCTGCTACAAAAGATGATTCAAGTACACCAGCACGATGTCCTCCTGTAGAAAAAGCCCATGCTTTTGCAAGCTCTAAACCTTGATGATGAATATCATTTTCATTATGGACTGCAATTAATGTAGGAACTCCGAACCCACGTTTATATTCTTCTCGTACTTCAGTTCCAGGACATTTAGGTGCTACCATAATTACAGTGATATCTTTTCTTATTTTTTCTCCAAATTCTACAATATTAAATCCATGTGAATAACCTAAAATAGAATTTTTTTTCATTAATTTTTGTAATTCTTTTATTACATGATGATGTTGTTTATCAGGAGTTAGATTAATTACCAAATCAGCATGTGGAATTAGTGATTCATAGTCATTTACTTTAAAGTTGTTTTTAATTGCATTTATGTAAGATTGATTTTTTTTAATAATACTATCTTTTTTTAGTGCAAAAGAAACATTTAATCCCGAATCTCGCATATTTAATCCTTGGTTTAAACCTTGAGCACCACAACCTACAATAACTATTTTTTTATCTTTTAAAATATTGTTTTTATTATTAAATTCTTCTTTTTTCATAAAACGACATTTTTTTATTTGCTTGATTTTTTGGCTAAAACTAAGTGTATTAAAATAATTCATTATGATATTTCCTAGTTTAAAAAAATATATTTTTAAATATTAGATATTCTTTTATAATCTCGAACAGCTCCTTTATCTGCACTTGTACAGAAAAAAGAATATGTTTTTAAAGCTAAAGAAACATATCTTGTACGATTTTTTGGTTTATAAGATAGAGGTCCTTTTAGTTCTTCTTCAAGAATACGATGTGATAATTCTTTTTTTGTAATATCTAAATGGATTGTTCTTTTAGCAATATTAATGTTGATAATATCGCCATTTTTAACTAAAGCAATTATACCTTTGTTAGCAGCTTCAGGTGAAATATGTCCTATAGATAATCCTGATGTACCTCCTGAAAATCTACCATCAGTAATTAACGCACATTTTTTTTCTAATTTAATTGATTTTAAATATGTAGTTGGATACAACATTTCCTGCATCCCTGGTCCACCTTTTGGACCTTCATAACGAATAACAATCACATCTCCAGGAACGATTTGGTTATTTAATATAGCATGAACAGCTTCTTCTTGACTTTCATATACTTTAGCAGTTCCTGAAAAAATATAATTTGTTTTGTCTATTCCTGCTGTTTTTATTATGCATCCATTTCTTGCTAAATTTCCATATAAAACAGCTAATCCACCTTCTTGGCTATATGCATGTTGACAAGATCGAATACAACCGTTTTTTCGATCGTAATCTAATGTTTTCCATCTAAAATTTTGAGAATAAGGTTTAATCGTACGCACACCTCCTGGGCCAGCTTGAAACATACTAATTATATCAGTATTTTTTGTTGAAAAAATATTATATTGATTTAATGTGTCTTTTAAATTCATTTGTAAAATATTATATGTATTATTATTTAATAAATTATTGTGATTTAATTCACCTAAAATACCCATAACACCACCTGCACGATGTACATCTTCAATATGATATTTTGAAGTACTTGGAGATACTTTACAAATATGAGGTATTTTTTTTGATATTGCATTAATGTCAGACATTTTAAAATCAACTTGTGCTTCTTGAGCTGCAGCTAATAAATGTAAAATAGTATTAGTAGATCCACCCATAGCGATATCTAATATCATTGCATTTTGAAAAGATTCTTTGTTAGCAATATTTCTAGGTAAAATATTTTTATTATTATTTTTATAGTATTCTTTAGTAATTTTAACAATAATTTTCGCTGATTTAATAAATAAATTTTTACGATCAATATGTGTTGCTAATAATGTTCCATTTCCTGGTAAAGATAAACCTAATACTTCAGTTAAACAATTCATAGAATTAGCTGTAAACATACCTGAACAAGAACCACAAGTAGGACATGCAGATGTTTCAACATTTTTAATAAAATCGTTTGATAAATTAGAATTCCCTCCATGTACAATAGCATCAACTAAATCTATTTTTATTGTTTGGTTGTCTTTTTTTAGTTTCCCTGCTTCCATAGGTCCACCTGAAACAAAAACTGATGGTATATTTAGTCTTAATGATGCCATCAACATACCTGGAGTAATTTTATCACAATTAGAAATACAAATCATAGCATCGACACAATGTGCATTAATAACATATTCTATTGAATCTGCAATTAATTCTCGTGATGGTAGAGAATACAGCATACCAGAATGTCCCATAGCTATTCCATCATCTATTGCAATAGTATTAAATTCTTTTGGAACTCCCCCAGAATTTTTAATTTCTTTAGATATAAGCGTCCCTACTTCTTTTAGATGAATATGTCCTGGAACAAACTGAGAAAAAGAATTTACTATTGCAATGATTGGTTTTTTGAAATCGTTATCGGTCATACCGGTAGCTCTCCACAATGCTCTTGCTCCGGACATATTTCTACCATGTGTAGTTTTAAAGGAACGATATTTAATCATTTTTAATAACTCCTAAAAATAATAGTTTAAAAATATTTTAGAAAAATTTTTTGATATAAATACATTGATAGAAATCTTGAGCGATAATTTTTTTTAATAAGAAGTAGTTTTTTCGAAAGTTATTTCAGGGGATGATATTTTATATAATCATAAACTTGATTGATGTTGATATTTTTTTAATTTTATCTTAATTTTTTATAAATTAAAAAATTATAAAAAATTTTCAACAAGTGAAATTGTTTCAGGGACGGTAGGATTTGAACCTACAACTTTCGGTTTTGGAGACCGATGCTCTGCCAATTGAACTACGTCCCTAATGATGCTGAAAAATATTATATTCTTAATACTAACAAAAGTCTAGTACGCATTATAAAAATAAATTATAGATTTAAATAATTTTTAATCCTATTTTTTTTTAAAATGTTAGAATACGAATTTAAAAGTATTATTTATTTAAAGGTAAATATTTATTATGAAAACTCCAATTTATTTAGATTATGCAGCGACTACTCCAGTAGAATCTATAGTTGCGAAAAAAATGATGGATTATTTAACATTAGATGGAATATTTGGAAATTCTGCATCACGTTCTCATATATTTGGATGGAATGCGGAAGAAGCCGTTGATATAGCTCGTAATCAAATAGCAGAATTAATTGCAGCAGATTCACGTGAGATTATTTTTACTTCTGGAGCAACAGAGTCAAATAATTTAGCTATAAAGGGAATAGCTTTTTTTCATCAAAAAAAAGGTAAACATATTATCACGAGTAAAACAGAACATAAATCAGTTTTAGATTCCTGTAGATATTTAGAAAGTAAAGGATTTAATGTAACTTATCTCACTCCAAAAAATAATGGTATCATTGATCTAAATGATTTAAAGAATAATATTCAAAATGATACTATACTTATTTCTATAATGCATGTAAACAATGAAATTGGTATTATACAAGATATTGAAAGTATTTCAAAAATTTGTAGAAGTCATGGTATTTTTTTTCATGTAGATGCAACTCAAAGTTTAGGTAAAATTCCTGTTAATTTAAATAAAATAGATATAGATTTAATGTCTTTTTCTGCTCATAAAATCTATGGTCCAAAAGGTATTGGAGGTCTTTATGTTCGTCGTAAACCTCGAATACGATTATTGCCTTTTATACATGGAGGAGGACATGAAAGAGGCATGCGATCAGGAACTTTGCCAGTTCATCAGATTGTAGGAATGGGTGAAGCATTTATTATAGCAAAAGAAAAAATGAAAAATGATTTTATATATTTAACAAAATTACGTAATTTACTTTGGAATGGAATCAAAAACATTGAAGAAGTTTACTTAAATAGTGATTTGCAACAAGGAGTTCCACATATATTAAACGTTAGTTTTAACTATATTGAAGGTGAATCATTAATTATGGCTCTTAAAGATTTAGCTGTTTCTTCAGGTTCAGCTTGTACTTCAGCTAGTTTAGAACCTTCTTATGTATTGAAAGCTTTAGGTATTAAAGATGAATTAGCTCATAGTTCAATTCGTTTTTCAATTGGTAGATTTACAACAGAAGAAGACATTATATATACAATAAAATTAATTCATGACTCTATTAATAAATTACGCGAACTTTCTCCTTTATGGGAAATGTTTAAATCAGGAGTTGATTTAAATAGTATAGAATGGGATCATAGTTAGTCATATATAATTATATATAATTAATAAATATAAGGTAATATTAAAATGGCTTACAGTAAAAAAGTAATGGATCATTATGAAAATCCAAGAAATGTTGGTTCATTTGCTAATTCTGATAGTAATGTAGGAAGTGGTTTAGTAGGAGCTCCTGCTTGCGGTGATGTTATGAAATTACAAATTAAAGTAAACGAAAAGGGAATTATAGAAGATGCATGTTTCAAAACATACGGTTGTGGTTCTGCTATAGCATCTAGTTCGTTAGTAACTGAATGGGTAAAGGGAAAATCTATAAAAGAGGCTGAATCTATTAAAAATACAACGATTGTGAAGGAATTAGAACTTCCCCCAGTAAAAATTCATTGTTCTATTTTAGCAGAAGATGCTATTAAAGCAGCTATTGCTGATTATAAAAATAAAAATATTTAAATTAATTCAGTTTTATTAAATGTTGAAAGAATATTTTCTTTCAACATACGATTTCTCAATTATGTTTAAAAAAATAGGTCATAGTATGAATTATTTTACATTGTTTAATTTGCCTGAAAATTTTAAAATAAATCAAAAATTACTTTCTGAAAATTTTTATAGATTACAGTTAAAGTTTCATCCTGATTTATTTATTAATCATTCTGATATGAAAAAAAAAATAATTTTAAAAAAATCAATAGAAATTAATAAAGGTTATAAAACTTTAAAAGATTTTTTAAGCAGAGCAATATATCTTCTATTTTTAAATGGTTATAAGCTTGATACAGAAAATGTTTTATTAAACAATAATTGTTATTTAACAAAATATTTTGTTTTGTATGAAGATATTGATGATTTAAAAAAAAATAATTTTGATAAAGAACAATTAAATAGTGTATTTACAAAAATAATGAAAGAAATTATGCATTGTAAAAATAATATTGAATTAGAATTTAAAAAAAAAAATTATAAAAATATTATACCAGAAATAGAACAGTTACTTTTTTTAAAAAAAATTAAATTTAATTTGATGAAAGAACGTAATATATATTTAAGACAAGAAAATTAGGATATTCATATATGATTTTTTTGAAACAAAAATGTAAAAAAAAATTGTTATTAGGTATTGATCTTGGAACTACTTATTCATTAGCAGCTACAGTATTAGAAGATGATGTAGTGTTTTTATTAGATAAAAAAAATCGTTATTTGTTACCATCTGTTGTGAATTATAAATATAATTCTATTACTGTTGGTTGGGAGACATTAGAAAATGTTATTACAGATCCTTCTAATACTATTAGTTCTGTGAAGCGTTTATTGGGTCGTTCTATCAATTTTATCAAAAAAACATTTCCTATGTTGCCTTATTTTATAGAAGAAAATAACAATAAGGGTGTTGTTTTTCGTACTAATTTTGGATTTGTTAGTCCTATTGATGTTTCAAGTCATATATTAAAACATCTAAAAAAAAGGGCGATTTTTTTATTTGATCAAGAAATTAGTGCAAGTATTATTACAGTTCCTGCATATTTTAATGATATTCAAAAAAAAGCAACTAAACAAGCAGCTATTTTATCAAAAATTAATTTAATCAAATTATTAAATGAACCTACCGCAGCTGCTTTTGCATATGGTCTACAAAGACAAAAAAAAGAATTGATTATTGTTTATGATTTGGGAGGAGGCACTTTTGATGTTTCTGTATTAAAATTGCGTAAAGGAATTTTTGAAGTATTGGCATCTAGTGGAGATTCTAATTTAGGTGGTGATGATTTTGATTATGTCTTAGCAAATTATATTTATAAAAAATCGAATGTATTAAATAAATGCAATGATTTTTTTCAAGCATCGTTATTACAACTTGCTAAATCTACAAAAATAAAATTAACACAATATGAACGAGTAAAAATTAATTTTTTTAATTGGGAAGGTTATATTACTCGAGAAGAATTTAATTCTATTATTATTAAATTTATAAAAAAAACATTATTTATTTGTTCTGATCTCTTAGAAGAAATTAATTTGTCTATTGAAAAAATAGAAGAAGTAGTTATGGTAGGAGGATCTACTCGTGTCCCATTAGTTTATGAAGAAGTTGCCAATTTTTTTAAAAAGAAATTATTAAATTATATTAATCCAGATCAAGTAGTAGCAATGGGTGCAGCAATGCACGTTGATATGTTAATGAATACTAATAAAAAAAATAAAGTACTTTTATTAGATGTACTACCACTGTCATTAGGTATTGAAGTCATAGGAGGATTTGTTGAAAAAATTATATTACGCAATACTGCGTTACCTGTTTCAAAAACAAAAGAATTTACAACTTATAAAGATAATCAAACATCTATTTTAATACATGTAGTTCAAGGAGAAAGAGAATTAGTTAAAGATTGTATTTCATTATCTCGTTTTATTTTACAAGATATACAACCACAAAAAGCTGGATTAGTTCGTATTTTTGTAACATTTCAGGTTGATACAGATGGTTTAATTAATATTAAGGTTTTAGAAAAAAATAGTAACAAACAAAAATCTATACAAATTGATAATAATATTATATTAAAAACAATTAATGTTTCTGAAATAGTAGAAAATTCTTTAAAATATTCTAAAGATGATTATTATTTAAGAGTGAAAGAAGAAAAAAAAATTGAATCTGTACGTGTATTAAAAATTTTAGAGAATTCTTTAAAAAATCATAAAAATTTAATTACTTCAAAAGAACTAAATAAAATTACATTTTTTCAAGAAAAATTAAAAAAATCTATTAAAGATGATGATTTGTTTGAAATGAAAAAAAATTTAAAAAAACTAGATGAAGTGAGTAAAAATTTTTTTTCATTACAGTTAAAAAATGCTATTAATGATTCTTTTGTTATAGAAGAGGATATATAAATGCCTACAGTTCTATTTTTACCTCATAAGTTAATATTACCAAAAGGTGCTATATTACAAGCAGAAACTGGAGAAACTATATTAAATCTTGCTTTACGAAACGACATTAAATTAGAACATGCATGTGAGCAATCGTGCGCTTGTAGTACATGTCATTGTATTATACGAAAAGGTTTCTTTTCTGTTACAGGTTGGTCTGAAAAAGAAGACGATATTTTAGATAAAGCTTGGGGTCTCCAACCTGAAAGTCGTTTGAGTTGCCAAGCTATTATTGGAAAAATGAATATTGAAGTAGAAATTCCTTTATATAATTTGAATTATAATGCAAATGAATTTTAATATTTATTTTTTTTCATATATGTAAGGATTTAAATTGTCTTTAAATTGTATTTGAATAGGAGTGTTTTTAATTTTAAGAGCATTTTGAAAAAAGTTTATTAAATATTTTTTATATGATAAAGATAAATTTTTAACTTGAGTACCATGAATAATAATTTTTAATGGATTTGAATTTCCTACATGTGCATATTTTAATTTTATTCGTCTTCCTTTTATAATAGGTGGTTGATGTTTTTTAATTGCTTCATACATTGTTTGTGTTATTTTAGACGTGCTAATTTTTCTTGTAGATTCTTTATAAGATGAATAGACGGATTTAAATATTTGAAAAATACCTTTCTTGTACAAAGCAGATATAAAATGTATTTTTGGAAAATGAATAAATTTTATTTGATTTTTAATTAATTCTTGTATGTTATTTTGTTCTTTAGAATTTAATAAATCACATTTATTTATTATAATAATTATTCCTTTTCCAGAATTATTGATAAAATTTGCTAATAATAAATCTTGATTACAAATTGCGAGACTTGCATCTATAATTAATAATACTACATGAGAATGCTCAATTGTTTTTAGTGTTTTAATAAGAGAAAATTTTTCAAAATTATTAATTTTTATTTTTTTTTTACTCGCTCCTGGGGTATCAATTAAAATATAATTCTTATTTTTATATTTCATAGGTATAGATATATTATCTGATGTTGTTCCGGGGATATTACATGTAATCATTCTTTCTGTATTTAATATATTATTAATTAAAGTTGATTTTCCTACATTTGGTCTACCAATAAAAGCTATTTTTATTGATGATTTTTGCAATAAATTATCTTGTTTTATATTTTTTTGTTGATATTCTTGTGTTATCCACGGAATTAAATAATTTTTTTTCAAAATATTTATTCCTTGATTATGAATAGCAGAGATTTCTTGAATATTTTTAAATCCTAATAAATAAAATTCATTAATTTTTGTAGTTAAATTACTACCATCGATTTTATTGATAATTAAAATAATTTTTTTATGATATTTTCTTATTTTTTCAGCAATTTCATATTCTTGTGGCATTAATCCATCATGAGCGTCTACTACAAATAAAATCAAATTAGATTCTTCTATTGCTTGTAATGTTTGCTTATATGCTTGCTTTTCTATTTCATTGAATTGAATATCTAAACCTGCGGTATCAATTAAGATTATTTTTTGATTTGATAATAATGTGCAGTATCCGTATTGCCTATCTTTAGTAAGTCCTTTATGATTTGCAACTAATGCATTTTTTGTTTTTGTTAAAATATTAAATAAAGTAGATTTTCCAACGTTAGTACGACCAATTAATACAATAATGGGTATCATATTTATAACACACTCTTTTTTTAAGATTTTTGGTGTTTGCATTTATTTTTTTATTTTATTCTTTTAGATCATTTATTTTCATACGAATAATTTCTTTAGATGCATTAGAGTCTTCTAGGGATAAACTTTTTTCCCAAGATTTTATTGCTTCTTTTTTATTATTTAGATGCATATATATATCACCTTTCATATTTTCAATAATATTACTCCAATTATGATTTTGAATCCTGTTAAGTATTTTTATTGCTTGTTGATTGCAATTTTTTTCTATTTTTAATTTAGCTATATTGAGTGTTAAAAGAATTTTTAAATTTTCTTCTGAAGTATATTTCAAACTATTACTTAATGAAATTAACGCTTTGTCAAGTTCGTTATGTAAGATATATTCTTTTGATAAAGATAAAGCTGTCAAAGTACCATAAACATTATGATTATGTATAATAAAGTTTTCTACTTCATATATATTTTGAGGTTTGTTTATATTTATTTTTTTAATAATTTCTTCATATTGTATAGCATTTAAATTTTTTGTTTGATCTATCATTGGATATTTCCAATAAAATATAATTAAATTTAAACTTAAAAATAAGAAGAATAGAGTGATAAAAACAATTTTTTTTTTGCTTATATTTAACATTTTTTTTCTCTAAATTGATTGTTATAAATGAATTTTTTATAAATAAAAAATATATTTTTCTATTAATAATCAAAATAAAAATTTTATTTTTTACAATGAATGCAATGAGAAAGATTATTATATAAATATTGTATCTAATTTTATTAAAAATGATAACATATAAAAAAGTTATTCCTATAAAAAACACTAATTATGCACAGTTAATTAACTTAATAACTTCTTTTATAATCAATGCTTAAGATGACTTATCCACAGA
>NZ_CP034865.1 GCF_005080885.1 Buchnera aphidicola (Macrosiphoniella sanborni)
TATTGTATAATTTTATTATTGTTTTTTTTTATATAACTTACATAAATTACTATATTCAATATCTATCTTTTTTTTAAGACCTTGAGGACCTATTTTTGTTAGTTCACTAGCAGTGTAATAATTTATTAAAGCATTTAAAATTTTTTTTCTAACAGTTTTTTCATCTAATTCTGATATCATTTTTATGTCTGAAAAAGAAATAAATATTTTTTGACCCCCCCCTCCTTGAAATAAACTTTCACGTTTTAAATAGTAATTTATTTTTGATTCTGGAATATTACATAATACAAAAAACATTGGTGTTAAAAATATTTTTTTAGGTATATAATTACTCATAACTTTAGTTTTAATTTTTTTACATCTAACAAAACCCATTGGTTCCATAAATTCAGTAATTAATCTTGAAGCACGAGTAATAGATTTATTACCAGAATCTGAAAAAGTAGATAATCCACATTCATCTGCTAATTTTTCAATAGAGGCTTCAACTAATTGAGAATCAATATTAAAATAATATAACATTGCTAGAACCATTGCTCTCATCGCGCACGCACGATGTTCATTTAATCGTCTAAATCGAGTTAAAACATTACCAGTTTTAGGATCTATAGGAAGTAAAGTATGATTTAATTTACTTCTAGCAACGTCTATTGCTGATGCTTGCTTCATTGCATAACAAATAAATGCAGATCTTTTTTTTTCATTTTTAGGTGGATTAAAACATGGTTTTCGATTATATATGTAATTTTTTCTAGACACTAAATACACTTATATAAAAGTAGAATTTTTAAACAGAAAATAAAATAATTTAATACTAAATTAAACAACATATTAATTATATTATTTAAAATTTAATTTTTTTCAAATTAACATTAATATAAAAAAAATTCAAATTTTTATTTTATATTTTAAAATAATTAATGTAAAAGATGTTTTTTTTTGCTCATTTTATCAATATATGCCATTCCAAAAGCAGATAAAACAAAAGTTAAATGAATTATGACACATAATATTATTTTATTATCTAATATTTTTTCCGCTTCCATGAAAAGACGCAAAAGATGTACAGAAGAAATTGCTACTATTGATGATGCAACTTTATTTTTTATAGAATTTACATCCATTGTACCCATCCATCCCAATCTTTTCTCATTATCTTGTATATCCATTTTAGAAATAAAATTTTCATATCCAGAAAACATAACCATTACTAATAACCCACCTACTAATGCAATATCAATTAATGATAAAACTACCAAAACTAAGCCAGATTCAGACATATCAACAATATCAGGCATAATAAATAGAATTTGTTGAAAAAATTTTAATGTTAACAATATAAAACCAAAAGATAATCCTACATATACAGGAAACATTAACCAACGAGAAGCATATATCCCCTTTTCAATCATTTTTTCCATTTTTTTTTCCTAATTATTTTTTAAAATAGTTTTTCGTAAATAAAAAACATAATATTTTCTTAAAAGATTATATTTTATGAAGAATTTTAAAAATTTATTATTGAAAATAATTAAAATTTATGTTAAGAATAGTTTAAATCATATTTATTCATAAAAAAAAATAAAAGTAAAGTATATATTCTGAAATTTCTTAAATATACAATATTCATCTATATACAAAATATTCATCCATACATTATATAAAAAAAATATATATAAAATATATATAATATTAATTTTAAAAATCATTTATTATCTATTTACTAAGTAAGTATCATTCTATGATTTCAAGAAAAAATTATATAAATAATCCAAATCCACTATTCACACCACCTAAAAATAATAAAAAACGTCCTGCTTTTATATACTATGCAATGAAAAAAGCATCAGAAATAGATGTAGCAAGATGTGAATTAAATTATATTTTACAAATGAAAAATATTAAAATAGGATTTCCGATACAAAGATTTAGAAGATTAAATGAACACCGTGCGTGCGCGATGAGAGCGATGGTTTTAGCAATGCTATATCATTTTAATATATCTTCTGATCTCGTTCAAGCATCTGTTGAACAATTATCTGACGAATGTGGTTTGTCTACATTATCTAAAGCAGGTAATAAATCTATTACTCGTGCTTCAAGATTAATTACTGAATTTATGGAACCAATGGGTTTTGTTACCTGTCAAAAGAAATGGGATAAAATATTAGGAAATTATATGCCTAAAATTATTACCCTTACTCCATTATTTTTTAAATTATTTGATGTTTCTGAAAACAAATTAATTAACGCTAAAAAACAACAATTGGGATGGATAAATAAAAATCTTATTAGTAAAGGTTTAAAACCAATAAGAATGATCGATGCTCAAAGACGATCTAAAGACATACAAATTAAAAATATTTTTAAATACAGAATATCCAGGCATGCTTTTTATAAGAAAAAAAGAAATGCTCAACGTTTAATTTCTTTAAATGAAAAAGAAGCAAGACAAACTATTCTACGTGCACTAGTTGCTAAATATTCTATAAGTGAACTAACAAAATTAGGTCCAGAGGGATTAAAAAAACAAGTTAATATTAGTTATTATTATCTTAAAAAGATAGCAACAAATAAATATCCTGACAATTAAAATATTTCTCAAATAATATTTTTAATTTATGCGTTTATTACGTAACCTTTTCTATTTTTTTCAATTATCAATTTCTTAGTTTTTTCTATTTTTCTATTACGAAATAATTATTTTTTTATTTATTTTAAATAAAATTTTTTATTTTAATAATTTTTTTATAAAAAAATTAAATAAATGCATATGGATTTTTTTTATTAATGCTTCTTATATAATAAATGCAAAATAACATTATTTAAAACTTATAAAAAAAAATATATAAACATGACAAAAAAAAATAGCGAAATTTCTTAAATATAAATTTTCGCTATTTTTTTAAAATAATTAACAATCAGATTTAAAATCTTTTCTTTTAATTAAAAAATCAGGTATATTTTTCTCATAGTTTTTTATATTGTCTAAATATTGCATAGTTAAATCAATATTATCTAAATCACTTGAAAAAAATAAAAATTGAGAATCATCAAAATCAAATGAAACAATTTTTTTATTTATAATAATTTGTTTATTAATAAAATTAATTTTAGCGCAAATTCCAGGATTAGAATTAATAAGATCAAAAAGAAAACTAACTTTTTTTTTTGATAAATTAATTAGTAACAATTTATTATTAATACTATTATTATAAAAAATATCAGAAAAACTTGGCGCAATTATAATTTTAAATCCATAATCTAATAGAGACCAAACAGCATGCTCTCTTGAAGATCCACAACCAAAATTTTCACCAGTTATCAAAATGCTAGCATTTTGATAAATCTTTTGATTCAAAATAAATTCTTCATTTTTTAATAATTGATTCCCATCCATAAAACGCCAATCATAAAATAAAAATTTTCCTAAACCCTGTTTATTAACTTGTTTTAAGAATTGTTTTGGAATAAGAATATCTGTATCTATATTTGCAATATTTAAAGGAACAATAACACCAGTATGTTCGATATATTTCAACATATTTTATTATTCTCACTATAATCTAAATTTCTAATATCAAAAAATCTTCCATATATCGCAGCTGCTGCAGCCATGATTGGACTTACTAAATGCGTACGTCCTCCCCTCCCCTGACGTCCCTCAAAATTTCTATTACTAGTAGAAGCACAACGTTCACCATAATTTAATCTATCTTTATTCATACCTAAACACATAGAACAACCAGGTAATCTCCATTCAAAACCAGAATTTATAAATATTTTATCTAAACCTTCTTTTTCAGCTTGTTCTTTAACTGATCCAGATCCTGGAACAACAATTGCCTTCACATTATTTGCAATTTTTTTATTTTTTAATATTTTCGCTGCTAATCTTAAATCTTCTATTCGCGCATTGGTGCAAGATCCAATAAAAACTTTATCTATAGTAATAGTTGTTAAATAAGAGTCTTTTTCTAATCCCATGTATTTACAAGCAGATTTTGCTAAATTTCTTTTTGTTGAAGAAGTAAATGTATTATAATCTGGTATTTTTTCATCAATTGATATGACTTGATCAGGATTTGTTCCCCAAGTAATTTGAGGTGCTAAATTTGATATATCTATAGTAAAAATTTTATCAAAAAAAGCATTTTTATCTGATTTTAAAGTTTTCCAATAAAACAGTGATTTTTCCCAAAATGTCTCTAAAGGAGAATAAACTTTATTTTTTAAATATGAATATGTAATTTCATCAGGTGCAATTAATCCTGATTTTGCTCCCATTTCAATTGCCATATTACAAATAGTCATTCTTTCTTCCATACTCATCTTTTCAATGACATTGCCACAAAACTCAATTACATAACCAGATCCACTAGATGATCCTAATTTTCCTATAATAAATAATATAATATCTTTTGCGGTAATTAATCGGGGAATTTTTCCTATAACTTCTATTTTCATATTTTTAAAACGTTGTTGCTTTAACGTTTGTGTGGCAAGAACATGTTCTACCTCTGAAGTTCCAATACCGAAAGATAAAGCACCAAATGCACCATGAGTAGATGTATGAGAGTCACCACAAACAATTGTCATACCTGGTAATGTCATACCCTTTTCAGGAGCAATTACATGAACTATTCCTTGATTAGGATTACTTATATCATATAATGATATATTAAATTCATGACAATTTTTTATTAATTGTTCCATCTGTATTTTTGCCATTGAACCAGATGCATTAATATCTTTATTTTCTGTAGATACATTATGATCCATAGTAGCAAATGTTTTTTTAGGTTGTCTTACTAATCTATTTTTATTTCTTAATGAATCAAATGCTTGTGGAGAAGTCACTTCATGAAGCAAATGTAAATCTATATATAAAATAGATGAGTTATTTTTATCTTCATGAATAATATGTGAATCATATATTTTTTGATATAATGTTTTACCCATTTTATCCACCATTAATTAAAGTATTAGCAATAGCATCACCCATTTCATTAGTTTTTAAAAAATTATTATCATTTGATATATCAGCTGTTCTGTAACCCTTTTTTAAAACAGAAACAACTGATTCATCAATTTTATTTGCAATTTTTGTCAATTTCATTCCATATCTCACTAACATTGACAATGAAAGAATTTGAGCAATGGGATTAGCAATGTTTTTACCTTGAATGTCAGGTGCAGATCCACCAGCAGGTTCATATAAACCAAACTTTTTTTCATTTAAACTAGCAGATGGTAACATACCAATCGAACCAGTGATTACTGCACATTCATCGGAAAGAATATCTCCAAAAAGATTAGAACATAACAAAACATCGAACTGATTAGGATTTTGAATAATTTGCATAGTAGCATTATCGATATATAAATGAGATAAATGAACGTCTGGATAATTTTTAGAAACTTTTTGAACAATTTCTCTCCATAAAATAGAACTATTTAAAACATTTGATTTATCTATGGAACAAACTTTATATTTTCTAGTACGAGCTAATTGAAAAGCTATATGCGCAATTCTATTAATTTCATAATCATAATAAATTTCAGTATCAAAAGCATATTCAATATTATTTTTTTTTGAACGTCCCCTAGGTTCTCCAAAATAAATTCCTCCTGTTAATTCTCTAACACATAATATATCAAAACCATCTTTTATAATATTTGAACGGAGAGGTGATAAATATCTTAATTCTGAATATAATTTAGCTGGTCTTAAATTATAAAACAGATTAAAATGTTTTCTTAAAGGTAATAAAGAAGCTCTTTCAGGACGCCTTTCTATTGGAAGATTATTCCATTTTTTACCTCCTACGGAACCAAATAAAATAGCATCTGAATTTTCACAACCTAATAATGTTGTTTGGGGTAAAGCAATACCTTCTTTATCAATAGCAATACCTCCAATATTAAATTCTTTTATTTCTAATTCTAAAGAAAAATAATTTTGTAAAATTTTTAAAATTTTATATGCTTCTTGCATAACTTCAGGACCTATACCATCACCAGGAAGTACTGCAATACGGTATTTATTTTTCATAAAAAATATCTTCTTTTAAATAAGTATTAATATAAAAATATTACTGTTATTTTTTTAATTTTTTTAATTTTTTATTAACTTGTTTTGCTTGCCATATATTATTTAAGACATTAATCATTGCTTTAGCTGAAGATTCAATAATGTCAGTGGCTAAACCTACACCATGAAATTTACGTTTTTTATATTCTACTAAAATATCTACTTGACCTAATGCATCTTTACCCTGTCCCTTCGCAGTAAGTTCAAATTTTTTTAAAATAATAGGAAAATGTGTGATTCTGTTTAAAGCTTGATAAATAGCATCTACTGGCCCATTACTAGTTGTAGAAGATTCTATATAAACTTTCTTACCACATAATAATTTTACTGATGCAGTAGACAAACCATTAGAAATTGATTGCACACTAAAAAATTGTAAAGAAAAATGTTCTAATTCATCTTGTTGTTTATTGATAAAAGCTAATGATTCCAAATCATAGTCAAAAACTTGACCTTTTTTATCTGCTAATTTTAAAAAATCAGAATAAAGTTCATTAATATTATAATCAGTATCTTTATAACCCATTTCACTCATATAATGTTTTACTGCAGCTCTACCAGAACGAGACGTTAAATTAAGTTTTACTCTTTTAAAACCAATACTGATAGGATCAATTATTTCATAATTTTCTCTATTTTTTAAAACACCATCTTGATGTATACCAGAAGAATGCGAAAATGCATTACTACCAACTATAGCTTTATTAGCTGGGATAGGCATATTACAAATGCGACTAATAATTTGACTAGTGCGGTAAATTTCTTTATAATTAATATTAGTTGATACACCTAAAAGATCTTCTCGAACTTTAATAGCCATAATAATTTCTTCTAGTGCTGTGTTTCCAGCCCTTTCACCTAGTCCATTAATAGTTCCTTCTATTTGTCTAGCACCAGCTTGTATAGCAGATATTGAATTTCCTACTGCCATTCCTAAATCATTATGACAATGTACTGAAATAATAGATTTATGAATATTAGGTACTCTTTCAAATAAATTTTTGATTATATAAGATAATTCATTAGGTATTGAATATCCTACGGTATCAGGTATATTAATTGTTTTGACCCCAGAATTAATTAATTTTTCAACAATACGACATAAATTATCCATAGTAGTTCTACTTGCATCTTCACAAGAAAATTCAACATCATCAGTATAACGTAAAGCTCTTTTTACTGAATAAATAGCCATATCCGTAATTTCATTAAAGTTTTTCTTTAATTTAGATTCCATATGTAATGTTGATGTTGCTAAAAAAACATGGATACGAAAAGAATCAGAAGCAGACATCGCTTCGGCTGCTATATCAATATCTTTTTCTACACAACGTGCTAAACTACATATCCGACTATTTTTTATATTTTTTGATATAGTTTGAACTGATTTAAAATCTCCTGGTGATGAAACAGGAAATCCTATTTCCATAATATCTATTCCAGTTTTTTCTAAACATAATGCAATTTGTAATTTTTCTTTTACACTAAGACTAGCTTGTAATGCTTGTTCTCCATCACGTAATGTGGTATCAAAAATAATAACTTTAGGATTCATAAATGATATTCTCAGTAGAATGAATGTTTATTAAAAATAATAAAATTATACAATAAA
>NZ_CP034866.1 GCF_005080885.1 Buchnera aphidicola (Macrosiphoniella sanborni)
AAAAAAAATAATTTAGAAAGCATTATGATTATTGATAGTGCGATTCGAGTATCTGCGATCAAAAATTCCGTACGCATTTCTGCTTTGTCTCGAAACGGGACGGAAATATTGGCGTTTCTCAAACGGAAACTGCACAAAAACACGACTGTTTTTGAAACCAACAACAGCATGAACATCATATTTCCCGATGCAGTTAAACATATTGAAGACGAAGACAAAAAACTTCTCTCATCATCCATATTTGATTGTTTCAGATTGATTATGAAAATTTTTTCCAATCCGCAGAACACAAGCAAAGCTATTTTTTTTGGAGGACTCTTTTCGTATGATTTGATTTCATCTTTTGAATCTCTACCGCGTTTGAACAGAATGCAAAAATGTCCTGATTTGTGTTTTTATTTAGCGGAAACTTTACTTGTTTTGGATCATCGAAAACAAACCTGTTTGATTCAAAACAGTCTATTTGGTACAAGAATGAGCGGTGAAAAACAGAGAATGCAACTGAGATCACAAGAGATCGCCGCACAATTGAAACAAGAATTGCATTGTGCTCCGAACAATCGAACAAGTCTAACAATGCTTGTGACTTCGAATATGAGTGACGAAGAATACGCGTCAATCATTAAAAAATTACAAATTTTGATTCAACAGGGAGAAATTTTTCAAATTGTTCCTTCACGAAAATTTTTTTTACCGTGTCATGATTCATTATCAGCATATCAAGAATTAAAAAAGAGCAATCCCAGTCCTTATATGTTTTTTATGCAGGATGACAATTTTACATTATTCGGTGCTTCTCCAGAAAGTTCTTTAAAATATGATGCGGGTACTCGGCAAATAGAATTGTATCCGATTGCGGGTACGCGACCGCGGGGGAGAAGGAAAGACGGGACGTTAGATTGTGATTTGGACAGCAGAATAGAATTGGAGATGAGAACCAATCAAAAAGAATTAGCCGAGCATTTGATGTTGGTGGATTTGGCACGCAACGATCTTGCTCGTATTTGTGAACCGGGCTCTCGATACGTTTCAGATTTGGTCAAAGTGGACAAATATTCACATGTAATGCATTTGGTGTCCAGAGTGATTGGCCGATTGAAATCAAATTTGGATGCTCTTCACGCGTATTCCGCTTGTATGAACATGGGTACTTTAACCGGTGCACCGAAAGTGCGTGCCATGGAACTGATTGCAGAATGCGAACAAGAAACAAGAGGCAGTTACGGTGGTGCTATAGGTTATTTTACTGATGCGGGAAATTTGGACAGTTGCATCATCATTCGATCAGCTTATGTGGAAAAGAACGTTGCCACAATTCAAGCCGGGGCAGGGGTGGTATTGAACTCTGTACCGGAAGACGAAGTGCAAGAAAGTTTAAACAAAGCGACAGCAGTGATCAATGCCATCAAAGCGGCACATTATTCAAAAGGATCTCTGTAAAAATGGCAAATATTTTACTTTTAGATAACGTAGACTCATTCACTTATAATCTCGTTGATCAACTGAGAAAAGAGAATCATCATGTTTTGATTTATCGGAATACTGCGAACATCTCTATCATTATTCATGCTCTCTTTGAATTAAAAAACCCAATTTTAATGTTATCACCCGGACCCGGTGTGCCTCAGAACGCGGGATGCATGTTAGAATTGATAAACAAAGTCAAAAGAAATGTACCCATAGTAGGAATTTGTTTAGGTCATCAAGCGATAGTAGAAGCTTATGGCGGCACGATTGGTTACGCAGATGAAGTATTCCACGGTCAATCGTCTTTGATCAGTCACGACGGTTTAGCGATGTTTCAGGGGATGCCTCAACCTTTGTCGGTAGCTCGTTATCATTCATTAATTTGTACGTCGATCCCTTCATGTTTTGTCATCAATTCTCATTTTAAAAAAATGGTGATGTCTGTGCGGCACGATGTCGATCGCGTATGTGGTGTTCAATTTCACCCCGAATCCATTTTGACGACTCGAGGCGATCAAATGTTGGCACAAATCATCAATTGGTCTTCAGAAAAATATGATACACAAGAATCAACCGAATCTGACGTTGTTTAAGACAGCTGAAGTCATTAGATGACGCGTCTAGACGCAATACACAGTTTAAGCATCACTGTCTCTTCCTGTCTCTTCCTGTCTTCTGGTCCGACAATCACACAAAAAAGAAAAGAAGCGTATCATCAATAAATTTCTGTTCGTTGTGCTGTTGTTTCGTGCCTCCGATGTTTCACGCAAATGTCTCTGAAAAGCGGAAATGTTAAAACATCTTATTTGTCATTTCAAAACATCATTATGTCTATGAGAAATGTTTGAAAACAAGTCAGTCGGCAACAGAATGTCTCTTTTCTGCAGAAATTTTGATGTGTCTTCAGACAGGGCAATTTTCACACGCCTATCAAAGATAATTTTGAGCTCCTATTTAACAAAATGAATCAAATGAATATTTTTTAAAAAGTTATCCACAGAGGCTGTGGATAACTCAGTTTCCAAAGAGAGCACATTTTAAAATTTTTATCAAAAAAAAATACAGTAAGACTATGTTTTTCATCAGGTTTTTGATTGTGTGAAAGCTGTTTTGAACATGTTAATAACTTGTTGATAAGTCTGGGGATAACTTGTGTATAAAACAATGATCACACATTTTCACAAAGCACAAAAGATTTGTCTTTACTAAAACAAATCACATAATCACATACAACAAAAGTGAATGAGTCAACGTATATTTTTGATGTTTTTCAATATTGTTTTTCTGAAAGATTACAATGTACAGATTACAGATAAATTAAAGAAATATAAATATAATAATATAGTATAAAAACATAAAGACCAAAAAAAACAAATGTATGTTAGTTATTATTATTATTGTTGATTGTTTTTTTTCTTTAGATCTGTATACTTATTAGTATCAATTTATTTAACATATGTGTTACAATACTTAAATATATATTATATTTTCCCAATTTGTCATGCTGTAATTCAGAATGTCATTGCAAATGTCAACATCAAACCCACTGTTTTGTTAAAGAAGAGATCTACATTAATGCACAACAGCCGTCCTGTGATTGAAATCATGCAACGAACTGCTCGTTATCATCGTGATCCTACAGTCATTTTTCATCATTTGTGTGGATCCAGAACCGGAACGCTTTTAAGAAAA